>JADFYN010000007.1:573-40461 GCA_015233055.1 Deltaproteobacteria bacterium | reverse complement strand
TGATGGTTAAAGACCTGGCCAGGAAAATCGCCGAGGAACGGATCTTGCCGGTTCGGGCCGAGCTGGATGAAAAAGAACAATTTCCCCACGAAATCATAAAGGTATTGGCTGAATCAGATCTATTCGGCCTGATTATCCCGGAAGAGTATGGCGGATTCGGGGGGGGGTGTCTGATCAATTGCCTGGCCGTGGAAGAGATTAGTCGCGTTTGCTGCGGAGTGGCCACCAGTTATGCGGCCAGCGGCTTGGGGACCTATCCGATCCTTCTTTTTGGTAATGATGACCAGAAAAAGAAATATCTTCCAGATTTGGCTTCAGGTAAGAAAATCGCCGCGTTTGCTCTGACGGAGTCTACGGCCGGTTCAGATGCCTCGGGCATCCGGACGACTGCCGTTCGTCAGGCTGACGGATATCTTCTGAACGGGACAAAGCAATGGATTACCAATGCCGGCGAAGCGGATGTCTATGTCATCATCGCCATCACCGACCGCCAAAAGGGACCCCGCGGCGCCAGCGCCTTTATCGTTGAAAAGGGTGATCCGGGATTTACCTTCGGTAAAAAAGAAAAGAAGATGGGCATACGTTCTTCCACCACGGGGGAACTGATTTTTTCCAATTGCCTTATCCCCGCCGACCGACTACTCCGCCGGGAAGGGATGGGGTTTGTTGCGGCCATGCATACCCTTGATAAATCCAGGCCCGGCGTCGGTTCCCAGGCTGTTGGGGTTGCCCAAGGGGCCCTGGAAGAAGCCATCAAATACGCCAAAGAAAGAGTTCAGTTTGACCGTCCCATTATTTCATTTCAGGCGGTCCAGCACATGCTGGCCGATATGGCCACCCAGGTTGAAGCCGCGCGGGCACTGGTCTATGCCGTAGCCAGGTTCGTGGATAGCGGGGCAAAAGATATCTCCAAGGTCTCGGCCATGACGAAGCTCTTTGCCACCGACATGGCCATGAAAGTGACGACCGACGCCGTTCAGATTCTGGGCGGGCATGGTTACATGCGTGATTATCCGGTGGAAAAAATGATGCGTGACGCCAAAATCCTTCAAATCTACGAAGGAACCAACCAGATTCAACGGAATGTCATAGGTCAGGAATTGAATAAGGAATTTTCCCGCAAAACCTGATTAACCAGGGCTAACCCGGTTCGCTCCTTTGCCCTGCCCCAAAGTCAATGACCGGCAACGAGCAACCAGTAACGAGCAACCAGGGTAGTGTTCCCCCCCGTCACCCCTAATCGGTATTCATCTTTGACCAGGGCCGAATTATGCGTATTGTCGTTTGCATCAAACAAGTTCCGGACGCCAAAAACGTCAAGCTGGATGAGAAAACATATACCCTCAAACGAGAGGGGGTCGAATCCATCATCAATCCTTTTGATATGTACGCCCTGGAAGAGGGACTGCGGATTAAGGAAAAGATGGGTGGTACGGTGACCGTCATCAGTATGGGGCCGCCTCAAACCGAGTCATCTCTCCGGGAAGCCGTATCTTATGGAGCTGATGAAGCCGTCTTGCTCAGTTCTCGGGCCTTTGCCGGGGCCGATACTCTGGCCACTTCAAAGACTCTGGCCCACGGGATCAAGAAAATCGGTTTTGATCTGATTATCTGTGGGAAACAGGCGATAGACGGCGACACCGCCCAGGTCGGCCCGGAACTGGCCGCGCACTTGGGCCTGCCCCATGTCTCCTTTGTTAGGAAAGTCCGGGAAATTACGGAACAGAGCCTGACCGTGGAGCGGCTCATGGACGATGGCTATGACGTTGTCCGGTTGCTTTTGCCGGCTTTAATGACCGTGGTCAAAGAGATCAACCTGCCTCGAATGCCTTCCCTCAAAGGAAAAATGCGGGCAAAGAAAATTGAGATCTCAGCCTGGGGACCGGCCGAAATTGGATTGGATGATGCCCAGGCCGGTCTGGCCGGATCGCCCACCAAGGTGGTCAAGGTTTTTGCCCCCCAGCCACGCGGTAAAAGGGAACTCGTTGTGGGTGCCCCGGCGGTCCAGGCGGCTTCGCTCCTGGATCGGCTGACGGATGACGGGATATTAAAAATAAGCAAATAATTAAATTACAGCAGCCTGATGCCGAATTCCATCATTTCGAGAAAAACAAATCGCAGGGGACGCAGTGGTTACGCACGCCGCCTATCGGAATGAAAGATTTCCATCGACCGGCTAATGGAGTCTCATCAACGTGAACCAAGATACCAGCCAAACCCCTACCGGGATATTCGTAGACAAAGATAAATGCACTGGTTGCGGCAACTGTGCCGACACCTGCCCCTTTGGGGCGATTTTGGTGGACGAGACAGCCGTTATCGGCGAGGGATGTAACCTGTGCGCGGCCTGCGTCGATGCTTGTGATTTTGATGCCATTTACATCTTGGGGAAGAAAGAAGCGGCCTTAACCGGACCCGACGACAGCCGGGGGGTTTGGGTCTATGCCGAGCAAAGGGAAAAAGTTCTGGCCCCCGTGTCCATGGAATTGCTGGGAGAAGGGCGGCGTCTGGCCGACATCCTGGGCTGCCCGCTCTCCGCGGTGTTGCTGGGTCATCAGGTGGCCGGATTAGCTGATACGCTCTTTGCTTTTGGGGCCGATGTGGTTTATCTGGCTGATCATCCCGACCTGGAGGGGTTTACCGACGAGCGTTATTCGGCTGTTTTAACTGAATTAATTACGGAACATCGGCCGAATATCGTGCTGGCCGGGGCCACGGCCGTGGGACGCTCGTTTATCCCCCATGTGGCCGCCAAACTGGGAACGGGACTGACCGCTGACTGCACCGGGCTGGACATTGATCCTCAAAACCTGTTGCTGCAAACTCGCCCGGCTTTTGGGGGCAATATCATGGCCACCATCGTTTGTCCCGAACGGCGTCCTCAAATGGCCACCGTCAGGCCGCGAGTGATGAAACGGCCGACCCCCCAGCCTGGAAGAAAAGGTCAACTGGTCCAGGTGTCGTTAAATCATAGCGGGTTTAAGACCAGCCTGATGGAAGTCGTTCAGGAATTGACCGATCAGGTTAATCTGGCCGAGGCAGAGATTATCGTGACCGGCGGCCGGGGATTGCAGTCGGCCAAAAATTTTCAGTTGATCTATGAATTAGCTGGGTTGCTGGGGGCGGCCGTGGGCGCTTCTCGCGGTGCGGTGGATGCCGAGTGGCTTTCTTACGCCCATCAAATCGGCCAGACCGGCAAAACAGTTAATCCTAAGCTCTACATCGCAGTCGGCGTCTCCGGAGCGGTGCAACATCTGGTCGGAATGCAGTCATCGGATGTGATCGTGGCTATCAATAATGATCCCCATGCGCCCATCTTCAACGTGGCCACCTATGGCCTGGTGGGGGATCTTTTCGAAATCGTACCGGCATTAATCGAAGGCATCAAGGCCCGAATGGGGATTTGATGTTACAAGTTACATGTTACAAGTTACAGGTTACTGGTTTTTGCCTCAAGTTTCATGTTGTGAGTCACGAGTATGAATTGCCAATTATAAATTATGTGCCTTGCATTTGAGCTAATAAAAGGGCTTGTCGAAATTAACATGTAACAAGCGACATGTAACATGTAACCAGCAACATGTAACCAGCAACATGCAACCGGTAACGTTTTAGACGGGGAGATTTAGGGTGAGTGAATTTGATCGAGTTGTGATTATTACCGGTGGTTCCCGGGGCATCGGCCGGGCGATCGCCTTGGCCCTGGCCGGTTCTAAGAGCGTGATGTTGCTCAATCATTATGATCCAGACGACTCGGAGGCTGAGAAGACCCTGGAGATGCTGAAACCCCTGGCCGCCCAGGCTGAGGCGTTTCGGTTCGATATTTCTTCATCGGACCGGGTGAACGAATTCTATGAGGATATCATCAAGCGATTTGGCCGGATAGACGTGCTGGTGAACAACGCCGGGATCACGGCCGACAACTTTTTGGTCCGGATGAAAGAAAGTGAATGGGATCGGGTTCTGAACATTGATCTTAAGGGCGCTTACTTGATGACCCAGCAGGCGGCCAAGGTGATGATGAAACAACGGTCCGGTCGAATTGTAAGTATTTCTTCGGTCGTTGGGGCCAAAGGGAATATCGGGCAGGTCAACTACTCCGCGGCTAAGGCGGGTCTGATCGCCATGACTAAGACCGCGGCCATGGAGCTAGCCGGCCGAGGGATCACCGTCAACGCCGTAGCCCCGGGGTTTATCGACACCGAAATGACCGCGGTGCTGCCTCAAAAGATAAAAGATGAGTTTTTGCGTAATATTCCCATGGGCAGGATGGGCACCGTTGATGAGATTGCCGGGGTGGTGGCTTTCTTGGTTTCAGATGCCGCCACTTATGTTACCGGCCAAACAATTCATATAAATGGCGGATTATACTCGTAAACATATGAAAGACGTTTTCTGCGGATGTCGATTCGTGATAAACAGACAGGGCCTTTCTTGGTCATGAAAACCCGGCCGAGACTTGGCTCAGGTTTAGTGACGGCCCGTGCAAGCAGATGTTCCCGAAGGCCGGCTCCGTCTGGATGACGCAAAGACACCAGGTTATCTCGGCGCTGAATCGGCGATATGATCTAAGGCTATAATGCTGCAAAATAATTAAACAGGAGATAATGTCATGTCGATAGATGAAAAAGTAAAAAAGATTATCTGTGATCAGCTTAGCGTGGCCGAACAAGATGTCGTTCCTGAGGCCTCATTCGTAGACGACCTGGGCGCCGATTCTTTGGATTTAGTGGAGCTGATCATGGCCATGGAAGAGGAATTCGGGATTGAAATCGCCGATGAGGACGCTGAGAAGATTAAGACCGTGATTAATTGTATTACGTACGTCAAAGAACACACCTAAAATCGGGCTAGCGGGGCTGAATTCTGCGGATGAAGGCTTAACATCCGGCGATCAACCATCGGTCTGCGGCCGATCGGGAGAGAAGGACCTGACGAGTTGACAGCCGACAGCAGTTGTTTTCAACGAATCAACTAATTGACATGCCGGTTTTTACCTTATGGTGGATGTGATAAACCGGCAGGGTCGGTCGGCGGAGCCTGTGATATGGGCGTGATACTTGGCCGGGGATGGCGTCAACCCAACCGAGCGTCTAGACAATTGGAGGGATCATCACTTGAAGCGAAGAGTAGTTGTTACCGGCCTGGGACTGGTTACATCATTAGGGATCGGCGTCGAGAAGAACTGGCACTCCATTACAAATGGCATTTCGGGAATCACTCTTATCGACCGTTTTGATGTGAGCGAATACAGGACTAAAATCGCGGGGATGGTCAAAGATTTCAATCCCGAGGACTATATCCCGGCCAAAGAGGTCAAGAAGCTCGATCGGTTTATTCACTATGCCGTGGCCATGGCTACTGAATCCATCAAAGACAGTGGCCTTGTCGTCACCGATGCCAACGCCGAACGCATCGGCTGCGTTATCGGGTGTGGGTTAGGCGGCCTGGAAACACTAGAGACGCATCATAAAGTCCTGCTCGAGAGAGGCCCGAGCCGAGTCACTCCTTTCTTCATCCCTAAACTAATTTCTAATATGGCCCCCGGTGAGATTGGTATCCAGTTCGGACTTAAGGGCCCAAATATATCCGTCCAGACGGCCTGCGCCTCCGGAAATCATGCCATTGGTGATTCGCTCAAGCTGATCCAACGGGGTGCCGCGGATGTGATGGTCACCGGCGGGGTGGAGGCGACAATTACGCCGTTGGCCCTGGCCGGGTTCAGTTCCATGAAGGCCCTGTCCACCCGTAATGATGAACCGCTTAGGGCCTCCCGGCCTTTTGACCGTGACCGAGACGGATTCGTCATGGCCGAGGGGGGAGGATCGCTGGTTCTGGAGGAACTGGGTTTTGCCATGAAACGTGGCGCCAAGATCTACGCGGAATTGGTGGGCTATGGGTTGAACGCCGATGCCTATCACATGACGGCGCCATCTCCGGACGGTGACGGGGCTATCAGATGTATGCGCTTAGCCCTGGCCGACGCAGAAGTGGCTCCGGATCAGATCACATGTATTAACGCTCACGGGACCTCAACTCCGTTGAATGATGCCTCCGAGACCCTGGCCATGAAGGCGGTCTTCAAAGATCATGCTTATAAACTGGCCATCAGTGCCACCAAGTCCATGACGGGTCATTTGCTCGGCGGCGCCGGGGGCGTGGAATCGGTCTTTTCTTGTCTGACGATAAAAAATGGAGTTGTTCCGCCGACCATTAACTATGAAAATAAAGACGATGCCTGCGACCTGGATTATGTGCCTAATCACGCCAGGGAGATGGCTGTGTCATATGTCTTGTCCAATTCGTTTGGTTTTGGCGGCACCAATGCTTGCTTGCTGTTTAAGGAGTTTACCGGATAATGACGGCCATCGCCCGGAAAATACTGATAGGCGCCGATCACGGCGGATACACTCTCAAAGAGAGTCTGAAAAAATTTCTTTCCGCTTGTGGGCATGAGGTGATCGATGTGGGTACGGATAGCGAGTCTTCGGTGGATTATCCTAATTATGCCATGGAAGTGGCCAAGCGAGTCGCGGCGGATAAGACCCTGACGGGGATTCTGATCTGCGGGACCGGCCAGGGCATGTGCATGGTGGCTAATCGCGTCCGCGGTGTCCGGGCTGCTTTGTGTAATGAACTCTTCACTGCCCGAATGGCTCGCGCACACAACAACGCTAACATTCTGACCATGGGTGGCCGGGTAGTCGGACCGGGATTGGCCGAGGAAATTGTTAGCCTCTTCCTTAACACTCCTTTCGAGGGGGGCCGACATCAGAGACGGATCGATCTGCTTGAACAAGGCTAAACCTTCTCAAGTTGATCTGACAAGTGGTGAAGTTGCTGATTGATTGGTTTCCGGAACAACAGGATAGCTTAAAATCATGTCATTAAAAAGACTTGAACTGGTTGACCCCGAGATCGCGGCGGCGATTCGGTCCGAATTTGACCGCCAGAGTAACAACCTGGAGATGATTGCCTCTGAAAACTTTGTGGATAAGGCGGTTATGGAGGCGGTGTCCAGTGTTTTAACTAATAAATACGCCGAAGGATATCCGGGTCGACGTTACTATGGCGGTTGCGAATACGTCGACGTGGCCGAGCGATTGGCGGTCAACCGGGCTAAGGAATTGTTCCAGGCCGAATACGCCAATGTGCAGCCCCATTCCGGCTCTCAAGCCAATATGGCCGTCTACTTTGCCGCATTAAAACGTGATGATGTTATTTTGGGAATGGACCTGGCCCATGGCGGGCACCTGACCCATGGCAGCCCGTCCTCTTTTTCCGGAAGGTTCTTTAAGATCGTTTCCTACGGGGTCAACAAGGAAACGGAACGCATTGACTATGAAGAGCTTCGCCGCCAGGCTGTAACGCACCGGCCCAAGCTGATTGTCGCCGGCGCCAGCGCTTATCCTCGGGCCATCGATTTTAAGGCTTTTCATGACATCGCCAAAGAAGTGGGCGCCTTATTGATGGTCGACATGGCTCACATCGCTGGTCTGGTGGCCACCGGTTTACACCAATCACCGGTGCCCCATGCGGATTTTGTTACCTCTACCACGCATAAAACGTTACGCGGCCCCCGCGGTGGTTTGATCTTAGCCCGGGCCGAACACGAGTCAATGATTAACAGCCAGATATTCCCTGGTATTCAAGGTGGGCCACTCATGCACGTGATCGCCGCTAAAGCGGTCGCCTTGAAAATGGCCATGAGTGACGACTTTAAGACATACCAGCAGCAAGTGGTGACCAATGCCCGGATTCTGGCCGAGGAGTTGGTCAGCAGGGGATTTCGATTGGTCTCCGGCGGTACGGACACCCACCTTATTCTAGTCGACCTTAGTCCGTTGGATGTAACGGGGTTGGATGCCGAAAAGGCGCTGGATCGGGCCGGCATAACAGTCAACAAGAATCGTGTTCCCTTTGATCCTAAAGGGGCCAAGATCACCAGCGGGATCAGGCTGGGTACACCGGCCTTAACCACCAGAGGCATGGGTGAGGCTGATATGGTTCAGGTGGCTGGTTTGATTTCTCAGGTTATCCGGAATATTGATAACACCGAAGTGCTGAGCCGGGTCCGGGCCGAAGTTAGAACTCTGTGTGGCAAATTTCCCCTATACGATGACCTCTATGATTGATAATTATCTCCCCTCACCGGGGCACCGACCGGATTGGCTGGAATATTTTATGAGTATCACGACGCTGGTGGCCAGGCGGTCGAGCTGCTTGCGGCGTCAGGTGGGGGCGGTGGCCGTTAGGGATCGGCGAATCCTGGCTACCGGTTACAACGGAGTTCCAGTGGGTCTGCCCCATTGTCTGGATACGGGTTGTTTACGAGCCGAGTCGAACATCCCCTCCGGTGAGAGACACGAATTGTGCCGAGGTCTGCATGCCGAACAAAATGTGATTATCCAGGCGGCATATCACGGTATTTCTATAAGAGATGCGACGTTGTATTCCACCACCTTTCCTTGTTCCATTTGCGCCAAGATGTTGATTAACGCCGGTATTAAGATCATCTACTATCAGCAAGGGTATGCCGATAAGCTGTCACAGGAGATGTTTGGACTGTCTGAAATAGAGTTGATCCGGGTGGACTGATTATGCGTTGTCCGTTTTGCGGCTTTCTCGATGATAAGGTCATCGACTCCAGGGTGAGCAGGGACGGACTCGTTATCCGTCGGCGCCGGGAATGCGGCGAATGTCAGAAACGGTTCACCACCTATGAGCGGGTTGAAGAGACCTTACCTATGGTGGTCAAAAAGGACGGCCGCCGAGAGACTTTTGACCGGTTAAAGATATCTATGGGGATGAAAAAAGCCTGCGAAAAACTGTCGGTCAGCATGGATCACATAGAGGCCTTCATCAACGAGTTGGAAGCAGACATTCAAGAATCCGGCCGAAAAGAAATCCCATCCACTGATATAGGCGAACGGGTGATGAACCAACTACGTAAAATGCACGAGGTGGCCTACGTGCGATTTGCTTCTGTTTATCGGCAATTCAAAGACATCACCGAATTCAAACGGGAAGTGGAAACTCTCTTCCAATCCCGCGTCCTCAAAGACCATCCGGAAAAATAACCCCCCAAGATTTTTATTCCAGCCCTGATTTATTCATGCCCGGCAGTCGTGTGGGCAAAACTGAAATTCAGAACTATAGTTGCTAGATCATCTAAGGTCCTAAGCGCCGCAAAAAATGACAAGAGAATACCTTTTGGTCTTGCCATAATCTCCATAACCCGGTAAGAAAATATCAAGGTTGAGGTGAAGGCCGAGGAAAATCTAATATGACTGACTTAATCTGGAGCATCGATGTGGTCTGGTCACCAGTCATAGCTCCGGGTATAAAGGCATCCGGCAATGAATACAGACTTGAGGAGATATGAGTGGCTAGAATAGATGATTATGAAACCGCCTATCGGCTGGCTAGAGAAGAGTTCATCAACCGGGATCCCCATCAAGCTGCGGCCGGCACCGGGGCAAAGTTAACTCCTGAAGGACATATCCAATTAGTTTTCTTGAATCGCCCCATCCAGGTCTCTGCACCGGGGGGTGAGGTAGCAGTGCTGGACGGGGGACCGGACGTGTCTATTCAAGGCAAGGTAATCATCCTGCACTATCTGAATGCACCTCAGGGGCGCCCACCCAAAGGGAAGTTAATCACCTTCCGGGAAGTCCCGGCCGGAGAATTTTATTATTCGGCTTTTGAAAAACGAGCCAAGGTCCCGTTGTTATCCACATTTGGTCAGACTCCGGAGAAATTGCTCAACCTGGCTCCGGTCTTGGGCGGAGCGCCGATAGATCACTCCGGAGTAGCTGTGCAGGTTAATGTTCTTCCTTACGTGCCGGTGACGCTGGTCATCTGGCCCGGAGATGAAGAGTTTCCTCCGGATGGAAATGTGTTGTTTGATGAAAATATCACCTCATTTTTTCAGGCTGAGGATGTGGCCGTTATTGCCGGCCTGGCCATATATCCGCTCATGGGTATGGCCAGGAGTGGGTGAGATTCGTCGACCCTTAGGAGAAAGTTCACTATGCGTGAAAGGAGAGAAATATGAAGTTGGCTGTCAGCGGTAAGGGGGGCGTAGGGAAGACCACCTTTGCGTCTTTGTTGGTTAAGGTTTTGAGCGAACAAGGCCATCGGGTCCTGGCCATCGATGCCGATCCGGACGCTAATTTGGCCGCGGCTTTAGGATTTGAAAACGCGGCCGATATCACGCCCATCTCGGAAATGAAGGAATTGATCGAAGAAAGAACCGAGTCCAAGATCGGCACGATGGGCGCCTTTTTCAAACTCAATCCCCATGTGGCCGACTTGCCGGAAAAGCTGTCTAAGGCCAGTGGCAATATCCGGCTGATGGTCTTGGGCGGTGTTAAGAAGGGCGGCGGCGGGTGCATCTGTCCGGAGAGCACGTTATTGAAGGTCCTTATCAACCATCTGATCTTGGCCCGGGACGAGGTAGTCGTGCTGGATATGGAAGCCGGCATCGAGCATCTGGGGCGGGGCACGGCCGGTGCGGTGAACCGGTTGATCGTGGTGGTGGAACCAGGCCGAAGGAGTATAGAAACAGCAAATCATATCCGTCAGTTAGCTGGAGATATCGGAGTGAAGAATATTTCTTTGGTGGGTAACAAGATCCGTGACGCCGCAGACGAAGAATTCCTGCGTAAAAATGTACCCGATTTCGAGTTTTTAGGCTTCTTGCCCTACGAACAGGCCATCATCAATGCCGACTTGTCTGGTACGGCCAGTTTTGGTGAGGAGAGCCGGTCGTTGACCGAAGTAAGGCGGATCGTCAAGGAGCATTTTAATCAATAAAGAACCGGGAATCCTCTCAACGTCTAATGGTTGGGACTCCAACGGAAAGTTTTCCATAGGATCTTCATGCAATCATTAACTAAAGTCGTTTGTAGGCGATTAGACTTCGGACAAGGTGATGACGCTGCTTTCAACCATAGAAAATAAACGCTGTCTGGTGACCGGAGGGGCCGGGTTCATCGGCTCACATCTAGTAGACCGGTTGCTGAATCAGGGCGCCGGGGTGACCGTGGTGGATGATCTGTCTTTGGGACGGACCGCCAACCTGGCTCATCATTTGGGTAATCCTCGGTTTTCCCTGGTCACGGGAAGCGTCACCGATAGTCGTTTGCTGGCTGACCTGGTGGTGGAACACCAGGTTATCTTTCATCTGGCTGCGGTGGTGGGTGTGAAACATGTCCTGGATGACCCATTGAATACCCTGCACGTAAACGTGGAAGGCACCCGCGTGGTCCTGATGGAGGCTTTTAAGCACCAGACCAGGACGGTGGTCGTCTCTTCATCTGAAGTCTACGGGAAATCCCGGCATATTCCCTTTTCTGAGTCCGATGATCTGGTGCTGGGTCCTTCGTCGGCGCCCCGCTGGTCATATGCCGTGTCTAAACTCTATGGTGAGCATCTGGCCATGGCGCTGGCCCCCCAGGGTCTCCCGGTGACTATAGTCAGATATTTCAATGCCTATGGGCCGCGTCTGGCCGGTGATGGGTACGGCAGTGTGGTGGCCAAATTTATTGTCCAGGCCCTAACCGGACAGCCTCTGACGGTTCACGATGACGGGTGCCAGAAGAGGGGATTTACCTATGTGGCCGACACTGTGGCCGGCACCCAGGCCGCGGCATTGTCGGATAGGGCCGTTGGCCGAGTATATAACATCGGCAGCCAGGAACATGTCCGCATTGTTGATCTGGCCCAGACCATATTGGACTTAACCGGATCCAAATCAAAGATTATCCATGTCCCCGCCCGGTCCGTTTTTGGGCCGAATTTTGAAGACATTAATCTGCGTGGCGCCGACGGCACCAGAGCCTCCCAAGAATTGGGCTTTACCGCGCAAATCCCTATCCATCAAGGTTTGGCCCAGACCATCTCCTGGTTCAAGGATCAGGGGTATTAGTTCTCAGGAACGTCGAGGTCCCGCCGGCCCTGGATGTGATGCTCCCGGATCAGCGGCTGCCTTTTCCCGACCGCCTACAAATCAATAATTCCAGTTCCCTGGCCACGTTGGGTATTGACATGACCTGGGGACAAAACATATAGTCTATATCCCTATGGGTTATCTAATGGGACAGGGACGGCTTGCCCGATTTTTGGAAGACCTTTTTCCCTGCCTCTCCCGTTAATTGTTAGGAATGGTGCCGGTCTATCGGCTATGATAAATGTTCGCCTCATAATAATATATATATCTGCTCTGATGCTGTTGCTTTTGCCCGCCACCGTCACGGCCGGCGAAGGCGTGGTGGTTCTCCAGAGCGCTGATATCATCCCCTATGACCAGGCGGCTCAGGGCATTCTTAAGATAATGGGGGCACCGCATACCAGGATTATTTCGTTTTCCGGTGACATAGACAAAGGCCGGACCATAATTCAGTCTCTTGCTTCATCCCCCGAGATGGTGGTGGCGGTGGGACCTGAGGCCACCTATCTACTGGCCGTCACCTCGAATCAGTTCAAACGATTTTTTTGTGCCGTCTTGAATCCTGACCGGATTCTGTCCAAGGGCACCTCCTATCCCGGAGTGAGTCTCAATATCCCGCCCGAATTTCAGCTTCACGTAATCAAGACCATGTTGCCGGGCCGAAAAAAGGTCGCCATTATCCATTCCTCCGAGAAGAATGAGCATCTGGTGGAGGAATTTCAACGCGTGGCCTCTGACTTAGGGCTGGTTATTCGGCCATTTTTGGTTAACGCCACATCAGAGGTCCCCGAAATACCGGACCGACCTGATTTTGACGCCGACGTTCTTCTGTTTGTCCCTGACCAAATGGTCATCCTGGAGGACGTGGTCAGCCTTTTGGTCAAAAAACTTTTGTTTAAGGGGATACCGGTTGTCGGCTTCAACCGCTGGTTCTCTCAAAACGGGGCGGTGCTATCTTTTGCTTTAGATTATAATGAATTGGGCAGTCAATGCGGACGGCTGGTCAGAAGCTTGCTGCAAGCTGGTCAATTACCCGGTCCACTCGTTCATCCGCCGGAAAAAGTCCGGCTGATCTTTAATGAAAGGGTTGCCCAAAGATTGAAAATCACTCTACCCCCAAACGTCCGAGCCGATATTGACGAGATGACCCCATGATTAAAGGCTTGAGTCTAACCATAAAAACATCGCTCGGGGTAGTTGTGATGACTTTGATTTTGTCGGCCATTTATACGGCCCTGGTGCTGCATCATTCGGAAGCCGTCTTAAGTGCTGAATTCGAAAAAAGGGGTGAAGCATTAGTGACGAATCTGGCCTTGAATGCGGAACTGGGGTTGTTAATCGGCAATAAATCCCTGATTGCTCCTTTGGCTGAAAATTTGGCCCGTGAAGGAGATGTCATTGAGGTCCGGATCCTTGACAACCAGGGAGATGTGTTGCTGGAGCAAAAAGGCTCTTTCGCCAAGGCTCAAGAACCAAGAAGAAAAATTGTTCGCTCGGTGACCATGCGACCCACTAAAGGTGAGGTAACTGATAGAATAAATTTGTTTTTTGAGGGCGATAACGCTGACCGAAACATCACCGCGAATAATCCGCCCCATAATTCTTCAAAAGTTCTGGGGTCCGTCGAAGTGACCTTTTCCAAGGCTGAGGTCTTGGACGCGTTAAGTCGTCTCCGGCTCAAAATTCTATATCTGGCGGCGTCGGTGGGTGTTATTTTTGGCCTGGCGGCCTTTTGGGTGGCTAGGTTGATGCTCAGACCGGTCGTCAGACTGGCCCGGGCTACTTCTGAAATCGCTGACGGCCACTGGATCAGCAGCCTAAATGTCTCCAGTCGGGACGAAGTGGGTCGGCTGACCATGTCTTTTAATCGGATGGTCGATGCCTTGATCATGAAAGAAAGGGAACTCCGGGAGACGTACCAGCGGTTGATGGAAAAAGAGAAAATGGCTGAATTGGGCCGCTTCTCCTCGGTCATCGCCCACGAGCTAAAGAATTCCCTGGGCATTATTCACGGTTCTTTGGGTATCCTGTTGAAACATAAGGAAGATGCTCCGTTGCGCCTGACCATGGCTGAATACATCACGGACGAGGTTAAAAGGCTCAACCATATGGTTGAGGAATTCTTGGCTTTTTCTCGCCCCGGCCCGAAGGAATGGAAGCCGGTGGACCTGAACTTTATACTGGACCAGGTCGCCGCGATGGTTTTTCCGGTGACGGACGAAGGCCGGACCATTGACCTGAATGTAGAGGCAGAAGGCGAGCCCTGCCTGGTCATGGGTGACCGGGGGGCGTTGACCCAGGCCGTGGTGAATTTAATGTATAATGCCTACCAGGCCATTACCGGAGAAAAGGGCCGGGTCACCATTAAGGTGTTTCATGAAGACGGTCAGGCCACGATCTCGTTTGCGGACACCGGGGCCGGGTTGTCGCCGGAGTTGACGGAGAAGATCTTCGATCCATTTTTTACCACTAAAGAGAAGGGGGCAGGTTTGGGATTGGCCCTGGTCAGAAAGGTCGTTGATTACCATCAAGGGACTATTGAGGTCGCTCAAAATTATCCTCATGGGGCCAAATTTATTTTGAGGTTACCCTTAGCTAACAATCAGGAAGACGGTCAGGCGATGGAGGACATCCATCACGTAATTCCTGAACCGGAAACAATGGTGTCCCTATGAGCAAAGTACTGGTGGTCGAAGATGAAAAGAAGATGCGGCATATTCTCAAGATCATCCTGGAAGGGGATGGGTTTGAAGTGGACACGGCAGAGCATGGCCACGAGGCATTGCAAAAGCTGGAACGGGGTGAAATCGGCCTGGTGGTCACCGATATCAAGATGCCGGTGATGGATGGCATGGAACTGCTCAAGGCCATCAAAGCCAAGGACGCTGATTTGCCGGTGGTGTTGATCACGGCCTTTGGTTCGGTTAGTTCAGCCGTGTCGGCGATGCAAGCCGGGGCCTTGGATTATATTACCCAACC
This sequence comes from Deltaproteobacteria bacterium, assembly GCA_015233055.1. Taxonomy (GTDB): domain Bacteria; phylum Desulfobacterota; class JADFXK01; order JADFXK01; family JADFXK01; genus JADFXK01. Next base: position 25,529 of record JADFYN010000007.1, on the reverse strand, counting down.
CTTTGATGAGGAAAGAGTGTTGGTGGCCGTGCGGCGCGGCATGGCCTTTTCCAGGCTGGCGGAAGAAAGGCGGATATGGAAGGACGAATTAGCCAAAGGGGCTGATTTTTCTAATATTATTGCTATGTCAGAGAATATGCTGGAAATCCTTAAACAAGCCGCCCTGGTTTCCAGAAGTGCCGACACCACGGCCTTGATTCTGGGTGAGAGCGGGGTGGGCAAAGAACTTATTGCCAAGGCCATCCATTTTAACAGCCCCCGGGCCAATCGACCCTTGTTGGCCATAAACTGTGCTGCAATCAGCCCCAACCTGGTGGAGAGTGAATTGTTCGGCCACGAGAAAGGGGCCTTTACCGGGGCCGACAAGACTAAGCCGGGTAAGTTTGAGTTGGCTCAGGGCGGGACTATTTTTCTAGATGAGATTGGCGACTTAGATGCCAATGCCCAGGCTAAGGTCTTGCGGGTGCTTCAGGAAAAGGAATTTGAACGGGTGGGTGGGGCCAAAGCGCGGCGGACTGATGTTCGGGTTGTCTGCGCAACAAACAGGAACCTGACCGACATGGTGGCGGCCGGGCAATTCCGAGAGGATCTATTCTACAGGATAAATGTGTTTCCTATTAATATTCCCCCGTTGCGGGAACGACCGGCGGACATCGTGCCGCTGGCTGAATATTTTGTTAAGAAGTTTACCCAAGACAAGGCTCGACCTAAGGGATATTTGACTGATGAATCGCGCCGCATCTTGACCAACCACACCTGGCCCGGCAATGTGAGAGAATTGGAAAACGCCATTGAGCGGGCAGCGATTTTGTCTTCAGACGGACGGATAGACGAAAAGGTGCTGTCATTTATCCAAAACCGATCTAAACCCGGCCGCCCGGCGATGGCCGAGGAATCCATGACCATTCCCCCTGAGGGGCTTGATATAGAGGCAATTGAGAGGCGATTGATCGAGCAGGCCTTAAAGATGAGCATGTACAACCAATCCCGGGCGGCCGAGCTGTTGGGTTTGAGCCGGGGAAAATTTCGGATCAAACTAAAGAACCTAAAATAAGGAATAGAAAACTCATGTTCCTCCGGAGATCAGATACTCTAATTAGGGCCGCCTGTGTGGATGCGGTGATCATTCTATTGGGAATGGCCCTTATCGGAGTCGGCCTGGGAACGGCTAATGGGGGCTCCCGGACTGAAGGTATTGATGATCTGATAGGTGAAACCAAGGTCATGTTCATTGGGGAGCATCTTCATATGGTCTCGGCTGCTTCAGGCTTCCTTGAACCGACCGAAAAGGCTCCCGCCGCGGTGACCGTTATCGGACGTAAAGAGATCGAGCAATCAGGGCTAAAAACATTGGCTGAGGTTCTAGAGCGCGTCCCCGGCTTTTTCGTCGAACAGGACGAAAGAAAGAATCGGATTTACCTCCGAGGTATTCCTGACTCATTTCTGGTTATCATGGACGGCGTACCGTTGGCCAATGATACGTCCGCCAAGAACTATCCCCGCGGTTATGACCTGTCTTTGGCCACCATCGAAAAGATCGAGATTGTCCGAGGACCCGGATCCGCCCTCTGGGGTGCCAATGCCTTTTCCGGGGTGATCAATCTGGTCACCAGAAATGGGGCCAACCTGAACGGCACAGAGGTGAGTGTCATGGCCGGGCCTCAAGCGACCTGGTTGAACAGTGTGACCTCGGGATATAAAGAGAAAAACGTCGACTTGTTTATTTCCGGGAGTTATAATTCCACCGAAGGCTTTCCCCAAACAGCCACAGGTAATTCCGACGACGTCTTTCGCGAGTTTTACATGAAGATGAAATTGGGAGATCATCTGGAGATGTCAGGCCGGTTTTCCTCAGTTGAGAATCATTTCAACGACCGCGGGATTATATTTTTTCCAATAGCTTATAGCGGAGTCAGGCAGACGCCGTTTTCTTTCTTTCAAACTCAGTACACCAATGACTTAGGGCCGGCCCAATTGACCGTCCGAGGTTTTGCGGAGTATTTCGAGAACCGGGAGCAAACCGATTACTATCTACTGCACCAGGACAATTCTCAATACGGGACGGACGCGCGGCTGGACATCACTAGTTTGGATCGGAATATTGCTTCCCTGGGTTTGACTTATAAGCACAATAGAGGTTCAGACACTACCTTTGATTTGAGCCTGCCCAACTTTCCGGTATTTCGCGGTGTCAGTCTGTATCCCGGCTTTGATTCAGATCTCTTTTCAATCTATATGCAGGATAAATATCAGCCCGTCAAAGATATCGAATTGACCGGAGGAGTTCGTTTTGACAAACACAGCAAATTTGACGGGGTGTTCAATCCCAGGCTGGGCCTGAGCTGGCAAATCGGCGCCGGATTCCATTTTAAAGCGCTTTATGGGAGGTCATTCCGGACCCCGGCCCTGACGGTATACTCCTATGACACCAATGTTACCCCGGAGAGGCTGGAAAGCTTTGACCTGGAGTTGGGTTATACCAAGACAGACGTGTTTTCCATCCGGATAAACCCGTTTTATTATGACGTCGAGCAGCTCCATGAAACACCCGACAGCCTGGTGCGGGAAAACGTTTCAGTCAAGGGGACGGAATTATCCTTAAATTATTGGCCCTGGAAAAAGGTGGAGTTGTTCACCAATATTTCTTTACTCGATGACGGCGGACTAAAGGCCCATCCACCGTGGAGCACTGGAACGCCGCTGGATTACTATATTGAGGAGAATGTCAATCTCGTTCCGGGAGGTCTGGCCAATTTCGGAGTAAAGGCCCGTCTCACTTCTCCCCTTAATGGAGAACTCCGGTGGTTATACGTAGGCAGACGAGATATCCCAAGCTATATCGTATCCAATGATCACGACTTGGCCCCATATCTCAAAGGAGACCTGGCCATAACATCCGAATCTTTGGGTATGAAGAATCTCAAGACAGGAATTTACCTGAATAATATACTGAACACCTCTTATGAAACCCGGGGTTACCGCAGCCTCGTGCCCGGTCGTGACCGGGAGTTATATATTAAAGTTAGTTACTTGTTTGATTAAGCGGAATCAACCGCATGCCATCATGTGTTGAACTTTGGCCGACCGAGGCTTGGATTTAAGAAAGGACGATAAACGATGACCCAAGACATCAGCTTCCCCGAGGGTTTGAGCCAGCAAGATACTGCCCGGCTGATCATCGATTTTTTTCAAAGAACCATGATCCATCACGCCATGTGGTTGGCCGAGCTTTGGCGCCAATTAGGGCGGGAAAAGGCCATGGACATTCTTAATGAAGTTTACGACCGAAGCTTCCAAGTCCAAATGAACCGGATGGCTAAGATATTAGGCTTTGAAATGAAGGACGGCCTGCCCCAGCCTTTGCTTGATCTGCCGGAAGAGACTCTGCTGGCCCTGAAGGAAGGCGTCGCAGCCAACTGGCTGGCCAACGACGGTATCTGGTTTCAAGCCGTGGAATTTTCCAGAGGAATGTTTGACGCTAAACGGTGCAACGATTCCTGTTGGGCGCGTTTCTCTCCCTTTGAAGCCTGGTCTATCAAACGATTTCTCGACTTACCGGACCGGCCTGGTCTGGAAGGATTAAAGGAGGCCTTAAAGTTTCGTCTTTACGCCACCATTAACCACCAATCGGTATCCGAGGAGACGGATAATAGCTTCGTATTTCAGATGAATAATTGCCGGGTTCAGGCGGCCAGGAAACGGAAGGGGCTGGATGATTACCCATGTAAATCCGGTGGAATGGCCGAATATCCGAGTTTTGCCGAGTCCATCGACCCCAGGATCAAAACCGAGTGCCTGGGTTGCCCACCCGATGATCACCCGGCCGAATGGTTTTGCGCCTGGCGTTTTTTTCTGGAGGAAGAATGAAGGGAGGGGGTTATGGATGTTTTTGACGCGGTCGGAATGAGAAAAAGCACTCGTGGTTTTAAGCCCGATCAGATTCCCGTATCGGTCCTGAAGGATATCTTGGAGACTGCTCTATGGACCCCCTCGTGGGGTAATACCCAGCCGTGGGAAATATATGTGGCCGGCGGGAAAACAGCCGATCAGATTCGAACCGGGCTGGCGGCCAAGCTACTGGGTGACGAGCCGAAGTGTCCGGATTTGAAAATGCCGGAGACCTGGCCTGAGGAACACACCCGGCGGTATATGAACGTGGCCAAAGATCTGTTTGGGGCCATGGGCGTGGCGAGAGATGACGCAGATCAGAGGCAGGCTCACTATGTGAATATGTTCCAGGGGTTCGGCGCCCCGGTCTTCATCTATGTGGGCATACATCAGGACCTGGGGCATTATTCAATCATGGATTGTGGCGCGTTACTTCAGACGATTTGTCTCCTGGCCCAGTCACGGGGTGTCAGCAGTTGTATTTTGGCCGCATTATGCCGTTATCCGGAGGTGGTCAGAGCCTTTCTGCCTATTCCTGAGGATCACCGGATAGTCATGGCGGTGGCCTTGGGGTACGAGGCTGCCGAGGCGCCGGCCAATCGTTTCCGCTCCAGCCGCGAACCCGCCGACAAGGGTATCAGATGGTCCATCGACTAACCTGAGTGTATTAGGAATCTCAGAGGGCCGGGAGACCTCGATATCTTCGATTTTGATCGGTGGGGACGGATAGGCGCGGAGGCCAAAAAAAACACAAAATCTATTGACAATCAGGTATCAGGGGCATATAACAAAATCATACTGAATTCATATAGTCTCCACCCTCCGTGTCCTCGACAATTGAAAACGCCACAATTTGGCCTTCCAGCCTCTACGATAGATCAGGTGCGGATTTAACTCATGAAAGAAATATCTGTTACGGCCATTCGTAACGCGGTCAAAGACTTGTCCATTAAAGCCAATCGAGAATTGGGGCAGGACACCCTGGACGCCTTTGTCCGCTACAAGGAAAAAGAAACCTCTCCCGTCGGCCGGGATATCCTGGATCAATTGATCGAGAATGCCCGGATCGCCAGGGAAGAAGGCATCCCCATGTGCCAGGATACCGGGCTGTCGGTCATCTTTGTCGACCTGGGGCAGGAGGTGCATCTGACCGGGGGCGATCTCTCTCAGGCGATTAATGACGGAGTCAGGGATGGCTACCAGGAAGGCTACCTGCGCAAATCCACCTGCCATCCTTTTACTCGAAAGAACATCGGAGACAATACGCCGGCCATTATTCATCTTCGGCTGGTTCCGGGGGATAAGGTTCACCTCTGGGTAGTCCCCAAGGGCGGGGGCAGTGAAAATATGAGTCGTTTGGCTATGCTCCCTCCATCTAAGGGATTGGCCGGGGCCAAAGAACTGGTCATCCAGACGGTCAAAGATGCGGGGCCCAATCCTTGCCCGCCCATGATCGTGGGCGTGGGCATCGGCGGTAACTTTGAGGTGGCTCCGCTTCTGGCCAAGCGGGCTTTGTTAAGACAGGTCGGGGAAAGACACCCGGACCCGGAATTGGCGGCCATAGAAGAAGAACTCTTGGAAAAAATAAACAACCTGGGCTGGGGACCGCAAGGTCTGGGGGGCCGGACTACGGCGCTGGACGTCCACCTGGAGATGATGCCTTGCCACATTGCCAGTTTTCCGGTCGCGGTTAACATCCAGTGCCACGCCAACCGCCATTTGGAGGTGACATTTTGAGTACCGAGCTGACACCGGTCACCTACTATCTGACCACACCGTTGACCGACGCCGACGTGGCCAAATTGAATATCGGTGATCGTGTTTTCTTGAGCGGGATTATTTATACCGGCCGGGATGCCGCCCATCGCCGTTTGGTGGAGCTGCTGGACCGGGGCGAGGAGTTGCCCATGGCCGTAGCCGGTCAGGTGATTTACTATGTCGGTCCGTCTCCGGCGTCACCGGGCCGGGTAATCGGCGCGGCCGGCCCAACCACGGCATACCGGATGGATGCTTATGCCCCCCGGTTATTGGCCAAAGGTCTTAAGGCCATGGTGGGCAAAGGAAAACGGGCTGACGAGGTCCGGGAGGCCATGGTCAAACATAAGGCCGTCTATCTCACCGCCACTGGTGGGGCGGGCGCTTTGTTGTCCAAATGTATCAAGAAGGTGGAGATCATTGCCTATGAAGACCTGGGCCCTGAAGCCGTCCGCCGGATGGAAGTGAAAGACATGCCGACCACGGTGGTTAACGACGTCCGTGGCCGGGATCTTTATGCAGTCGGCCGGGAGATATACGAAATAAAGGCCTAAGACATTTTTTTAAGTAAGATCATGAAGCGATTGCACACGGAGGCAAAATGAACTGGATTATCCGCACCCTCACTTGTTCCGTGGGGAAAAAACTGATTATGGCTGTGACCGGTTTGAGTTTCTGTCTTTTCCTGGTTTCCCATCTGGCTGGGAACCTGACCATTTTTAAAGGCCCGAAGGCTTTTGTGTCGTATGCGGAATCCCTACATTCATTGGGCGCCTTGATCTTGATGGCTGAATTGGGATTATTGGTCTTAGCCGTCTGTCACATTTGTTTTGGTATCTGGTTGTTTATAGGGAACCTGACGGCCAGGCCGGTGGGGTACGCCGTGAAAAAGAATGCCGGAGGCCGAACCCTGAGTTCGGCGATTATGCCGTATACCGGTCTTTTTCTCCTGGTGTTCATCATTATCCATCTGATCACCTTCCATTTTGCCGACCGCGGTGGCAAGGACGTCTATTATTTGGTCCATACTACCTTTACCAGTCCGGGTTATGTGATTTTTTACCTCATCGCCATGATTGCGGCGGCCTTTCACGTCAAACACGGTTTTTGGAGTGCGTTCCAGACAATCGGTGCCAACCATCCCAAGTACATGCCGGTTATCAAGAAGGTCGGATTGGTTTTTAGCCTGCTGGTCGGATTCGGCTTCGGGTGCCTGCCCATTTATCTTTCATTGTCGTAAACGCGTACCCGCAGATCGACATCGTCCTCAAAGTTTCAGCGGGTTGGGGACGTCCGGCCGCGAGGCGCGCCTTTCTATGTCAGTGTCATGAGGTCATATTATGAAGCTTGATGCCAAAGTTCCGGGCGGCCCGCTTCCAGAGAAGTGGGATAAACACCGGTTTGAATTAAAACTGGTCAACCCGGCCAACAAGAAAAAGTATGAAATCATCGTGGTCGGCACCGGCCTGGCCGGCGGTTCGGCTTCGGCTTCCCTGGCCGAGTTGGGTTACAACGTCAAAACCTTCTGTATCCAGGACAGCCCTCGCCGGGCCCATAGTATTGCCGCCCAGGGCGGTATTAACGCGGCCAAGAATTATACCAACGATGGGGACAGCGTCTGGCGCCTGTTTTATGATACGGTCAAGGGAGGCGATTTCCGGTCAAGGGAAGCCAATGTCTACCGACTGGCCCAATTGAGCGTCAATATTATCGATCAGTGTGTGGCTCAAGGAGTCCCCTTTGCTCGAGACTATGGCGGCTTGCTGGCTAATCGATCTTTTGGCGGCGCTCAGGTTTCCCGAACCTTTTACGCTCGCGGGCAAACCGGTCAGCAGTTGCTGCTGGGTGCTTACAGTGCCATGATGCGGCAGGTGGCCAATGGCAAAGTCAAAATGTTCCCGAGGCGGGAAATGCTTGATCTGGTCATGGTTGATGGCCGGGCCAGGGGGATCGTGGTCCGTAACCTGATCACCGGGGAGATCGAATGCCATGCCGCCCATGCCGTGGTAATGGCTACCGGAGGCTATGGAAACGCCTTTTTCCTGTCCACCAACGCCATGGGATCCAACGTCACCGCAGCCTGGCGGGTCCACAAAAAAGGAGCGTTGTTCGCCAATCCCTGCTTTACTCAAATCCACCCCACCTGTATTCCGGTGCATGGGGATTACCAGTCTAAACTGACTTTGATGAGTGAAAGCCTTCGGAACGACGGCCGCGTCTGGGTGCCCAAAAAGAAAGGAGACAAAAGGTCTCCTGACAGCATTCCGGAATCCGAGCGGTTCTATTATCTGGAGGAGAGATATCCCAGCTTCGGGAACCTGGTGCCGCGCGATGTGGCTTCCCGAAACGCCAAGAATGTCTGTGATATGGGCATGGGTGTGAGTGATACCGGCCTGGCCGTCTACCTGGATTTCGCCGATGCCATCAAACGGGACGGCCGGGATACCATCCATAAAAAATACGGGAATCTGTTCCAGATGTATGAACGGATAGTCGGTCAGAATCCCTATGAAACGCCCATGATGATTTACCCGGCTATCCATTACGCTATGGGCGGCTTGTGGGTTGATTATAATCTTATGTCTACTATTCCGGGCCTTTTTGTCCTGGGCGAGGCCAATTTTTCCGACCATGGGGCCAACCGCTTAGGGGCCAGCGCCTTGATGCAGGGGCTTAATGACGGTTACTTCGTTATTCCTTATACTGTCGGTGGTTATCTGGCCGGTATGCCGCTGGGCGAGGTCAAAGACAGTCATCCTGCCTTTAAGGATGCGGTTCAGGAAATTTCGACCCAGGTGACTAAGTTGTTGTCGATCAAGGGGAAGCGGACGGTTGATGATTTTCACCGGGAACTAGGCCGGATTTTGTGGGAATATTGCGGCATGGCCAGAAACGAAGCCGGCTTGCTGAAGGCCAAGCAAATGATTCCGGAACTTCGCCAACAATTCTGGGAGAACGTAACTGTAACCGGGTCGTCCGGCGAATTCAACCAGACCCTGGAGCGGGCCGGGCGGGTGGCTGATTTTCTCGAATTCGGGGAACTCATGCTGAATGATGCCCTGAACCGGAAAGAATCTTGCGGCTGCCATTATAATGAGGCTTACCAGACCGAAGATCACGAGGCCAAACGAGACGACGAGAACTATTGCTACGTGGCGGCCTGGGAATTCCAGGGGGTAGGGAAGGAGCCTGTGCTGCATAAGGAACCGTTGGCCTTTGAAAACGTCCACCTGGCGACAAGGAGTTACAAGTGAGCAAGACCATCAACCTGACGCTAAAGGTCTGGCGCCAACCGGGGTCTGAGGCCAAAGGCGCCTTTGAGACGTATCAAGCGAAGGATATTTCAACCGACATGTCCTTTTTAGAAATGCTGGATGTGGTCAATGAACGGCTTAGTGTGGAAGGGAAAGACCCGATTGCCTTTGACCATGACTGTCGGGAAGGTATCTGTGGTATGTGTGGGTCAGTGGTGAACGGCGTGCCTCACGGCCCCCAGAAAGCCACGACTTTGTGCCAGTTGCACATGCGGCATTTTGCCGACCGCGATACCCTGGTTATTGAACCGTGGCGTTCTCGGGCATTTAAGGTCATCAAAGACCTGGCTGTGGACCGGAGCGCGTTTGATCAACTCATCCAGACGGGTGGCTATATATCGGCCAATACCGGAGCGGTTCCCGAAGCCAATGCTATTCTGATTTCTCAAGAAACTGCGGAATTGGCCATGGATGCGGCCGCTTGTATCGGTTGTGGCGCCTGTGTGGCGGCCTGTCCCAATGCCTCGGCCATGCTCTTCGTCGGCGCCAAGGTGTCGCAGTTGGCCCTGCTACCTCAAGGACGGCCTGAAGCGGCGAAACGGGTCCAGGCCATGATCCGGAAAATGGATGAACTGGGCTTTGGCGCCTGTTCCAACGAGGCTGAATGTGAAGCCGTATGTCCCAAAGAGATTTCGATCACCAACATTGCCCGGCTGAATCGAGAGCTGATCAAGGCGGCCTTCGGCTCTCCGTTCTAATAGATTTCCTCATCAGATTTTGGTGTGACCTCTGTGGCCCTCCCTCACCGGCGGGCTACAGTCGCGTTAGGGGAATGTGTCATGGAGTTTTTTGATTTAGTACCAGAAATGTATCCGCAGATTTCGCAGAGTTACGCAGATGGAAAAGACCCAGAGACATATTTAGGCCCTAATCTATGTAACTCGGTGTAGTATATTGATTTAATTGTGTCCCTTGATGCTAATCGCTTAGCCTGTTCGTCGAACTCAGGTTATAATTTCTGAAAATAAAAGGGGCTGACGGTCATTGAAACCGTCAGCCCCTGGTAAATCAGAATTAAGATTTTATTTTAGAATTCAGCCTTGAGGCCCATCTGGTACAGACTGGTGTCCGGACCGGCGCTCTTGAGGTCATAGTTGGTTCTTTCCATAGCGGTATAGACCATCAAGCCCTTGGCTAAGTCGTAAGAAATACCGTATATTTGAGTTTTTTCCTCGGCGCTGGTTCTGGCGTCGTCATCGGGAGTGTAGTCGTCATATTTGGCAAAGAGGCGCAGGCAAGGCCAGAAGGGCATCTTAACAAAACCGGCCACATCCCAGCCAGTTCGGTTCTTTTCTTCCGTGCTCGTTTTGGTGCCTTTCCCGGCGTAGTATTGACCGAAGATGGTAAACAACTCATGTTGATAGGACGCGGTGTAAAGCTGAATATTCCATTGGGGATAAGCAGTAGAACCGGCCGGGACGGCAAACTTAGCATCGCTTTCGCCGTTGCCGTATTGGGCTGCCAACCGGATCCCTTTGCCCCAGTCAAACATGTTGAGCGGCCGAATCCAGAGTTGACCTTCAAAGAACTTGGTGTCGTTCCGTTCGTTGCGGTCAAACCCGGCGCCGTTGTATACACCGAAATACACACCGCCCCAACGGGAGGCATACTTGCTTTCAACTCTTTCCTTAAATTCTTTGTCCATCTCGCCTAAGGTCAGGTGCATGTTGGCGCCGTAGTCGGAGGTGGACATGATGTTGTGACGATCCAGGAAGTTTTTGCCTTCCACCCGATATGGCCAAAGGGAGTCGTCATAGTTATCGGAAGCGTTGTGGACCAGGCCGACTTCACTCTGGAGCCGGAATTGGTCGCCGAGCATTTCCATACCGAATAGATTCTTGAAATCAAACAGGCCGTATGCATACTTGATGCGGACTTCCCAGCCGATTTCACTGGCGTCGGTACCTGTGCTGCCCCGTTTTTTATCATAGGTAACGTCAACAGTGGCTCGGGTCGAGAACCAGGGGGTGAATTCCTTGCCCAAAGTGAGGTAAGCCCGGTCTAGAGAGAACCCGTTGTCATTGGCTTTGGAGCCGGAGTCATAGTTCCGGATAAAATAATTGATAAAATAAGTTCCGCCCAACGAAACTCCTTGCAAGCCTTTGGGCAGGTTGAGGCCTTTTTCTTCGTCCTTCTTAATTTCCTTAGCTTCATCTTTGGAAATAACGCCCTTTTCCATGAGCACATCGGTTAGGGATTTACCCGCCGAAGATTTGACTGGTGGCTGGACGTCATCAGCGATAACCTGCTGGGTCAATAAAAAAACAAACCCGAACAGGACGGCCATGATACAAATAGCTCTTCTCATAATCCTTTTCTCCTTTCACTGATCTCAGTTAATGTTTCCCCCCCCGGGGTGTATCGTTACGTGGTGACCCCCCGGTCACCGCGTGGTCTACATCGGGACTATTTATTGCTGCGGTCTGCCCGCGGCTGGTCTGGAATGATTTCCTACCCAATCTAGGGGAGCAGTATATTCATAGATTTGATCTTGTCAAGATAAAAGTAACACAATAGTCGGGGTGATAGAGTCGATTGACTAATTTTGTCGTCCGTCGGATACACAAGTTATTTTTTTCACAAATATTTCTTGGTGAAATGAAAAAAATTAAGAAGATTTCTTTTCGCAGTTCAATTAGGGACCATAGCCGTGGTCTTGAAAGGCATGGGCCGACGACTGCACCTACACCTAATGTTTAACCGGGCTATTGACATCTGCCGATGAAACCAGGTAGTGTTATTGCATCTTGATATTTGCGGTCAGATTCTCTACCTTGCCTCATGGTGACTATTTATGCGATTTGCAAAGATACAGGTCGGCGTCGATGCCGTCAAACCATTCGCCCTGGTCAAGTATTTTTCTTTCACCAGCTTCATTGTGATCATGCTGGGGGCCATTATCTTGACCTGGATTCTGAGCCATCGGGCCAGGATTTCCATTTTGGAACGTTCTGAAGGGTATGCCCTACTTTTGGCCGAAAATCTAAACCATCAGGTCTTTTTGCAGTTTATTGTTCCGACTGTGTTCAAATTTGGGGAAATCAGTCTCCGGGAGGAAGTTCAATATGAACGGCTCGATAATATTGTCCGGGCCACTATTCACAGTTTTCATATTGATCGCGTGACGATTTTTGATTTAAAGGCGAGCATTGTTTATAGTACCGACAAGGCGCTGGTTGGTCAAGAAAACAAGGGTGGTCTTGATTATCAGGTGGCGTTGAAAGGGCGGCATTCATCTCGCCTGGTCTCTAAAGGCGGCTCGATGTGGTTTGATTTCATCACCGTTGTCCAGGAGAAGAAGTTAATTACATATATTCCGTTACGCGCCGAAAAAGCTTTTTATAGCTTGACGGGACCCATCCTGGGCGTTTTCGAGATAACCCAAGATTTGTCCACTGAGTATGAAGATGTGGTCAAGAATCAATACCTGATTTCCGGCGTTTCGCTTGGAATTATGATCATGGTTTTCATCGTGTTGCGGCAAATCGTGAAACGAGGCGAGACAATCATCGAACGGAGATCACAGGAACGTAAGAAATTAGAGGAGCAGCTTAATCAAGCCGAACGCCTGGCCGGTCTGGGGCGGATGGTGGCCGGAGTCGCCCATGAGATTCGGACGCCTCTGGGAATTATTCGTAGTACGGCGGAACTGCTTGGTAAGAAGATGAACAAGTACGAGCCAAACAATCGGCTGGCCGAGGTTATTGTTGAAGAATCCAGGCGGTTGAATAATATCGTTACGGAATTTCTGGACTTTGCCCGGCCTCAAACGCCACGGCTGGCCCCCTGCAACGTCGAAAATGTCTTGGATAAGAATCTGTTTCAGTTAGCTTCGGAAATGGATCTTAGACAAATTATTCTTGAAAAGAAATATGTTGGTGGCGGTGTTAATATCATGGGGGACTCGGACCTGCTATATCGGGCGTTTCTTAATATTTTTAACAATTCCGTGGCCGCCATGCCCTCAGGTGGCCGGATCAACGTGACCACCACCGTCAAAAATGATAATCAGAACAGCTTGTTTGAAGTGTGCATTGCTGATACCGGAGAAGGAATCGATCCGGACATGATGAAGAGAATTTGTGACCCTTTTTTTACTACTAAAGAAAAGGGGACCGGACTGGGGCTGTCCATTGTTAAGAATATCCTGGACAGCCATGCCGCAGTCATTGATTTCCAAAGCCCGGTCGCCGAATCTTCTCCCATGGGGACAAAGGTGATTATTAGCTTTCCTTTGGCCGAGTTGCCCGGTGAAGCCGGCATCCCTAAGCAGGTAATTTAAGTAACAATATATCTTTTCAGCTTATTTCAGTGAGTCTAGTATGGAAACCATCCTGGTTGTAGATGATGAAAAGAATTATCTAATCAATTTGGAAGCTCTTCTCTCAGAGGAGAGAGATTATGAAATCTTGACGGCGGAAAGCGGCATCCTGGCTTTGCAGGTTCTTAAAGAACACGAAGTTGATCTGGTCATCACCGATCTAAAAATGCCCGGTATGGACGGTTTACAGCTTTTAGAAGAAGCCAAGAAAAGGAACCCCGGTCTGCCGGTCATCGTACTTACCGCGGACGGGACCATCGATACTGCGGTCGAAGCGGTTAAGAAAGGTGCTTACGACTATTTGACCAAGGGCGGGTATAGTAATGACGAGTTGATGTTACGGGTCGGCAAGGCTCTTGAGGTGTCCGCCCTGGTCAAGGAAAAACGCTTATTAAGTGAAGAACTGAGTCAGAAATATGGGTTTGACAATCTGGTGGGCAAGAGCAAGCCCATGCAGAAGACCTACGAACTAATCCGGAAGGTTGCCGACACCAAGGCCTCGGTGCTGATCATCGGTGAATCCGGTACGGGAAAGGAACTTATCGCCCGGTCAATCCATTTTAACAGTCGCCGGCGTGACAAACCTTACATTTCCGTGAATTGCACGGCACTTACGGAGTCATTGCTGGAAAGCGAATTATTCGGACACGAAAAGGGCTCTTTCACCGGAGCCATCGCCGGCAAAAAAGGCCGTTTTGAGTTGGCCGACAAAGGCACTCTCTTTCTCGACGAAGTTGGTGAAATGTCAACTCAACTCCAGGTCAAATTGCTTCGGGTTTTGCAAGAGATGGAGTTTGAACGGGTGGGTGGTACCCGAACGCTGAAAGTCGATGTCCGGATTGTCGCAGCATCAAATAAGGACCTGAGAACCTTGATTAAAAAAGGAACTTTCCGGGAGGATCTTTTTTATCGGTTGAACGTAGTTCATATAGTTGTGCCCCCTTTAAGGGATCGTCCTGACGATATATTGTTACTGGTTAATCATTTCATTAAAAAATACGCGATGGATGAAAACAAAAGCGTCTATAGCATCTCACCCGAAGCGTTAAGAAGAATTTATGAATACGATTGGCCGGGCAATGTGCGTGAGCTGGAGCATGTGATCGAGCGGGCGGTGATCCTCTGTGGCGGGTCGGAGTTGACTGTGGTTGACCTCCCTGAGGAATTCCAGGATAAAACCCGGGGAGAATCTGCTATTGATCAATTACTGGCTCCGCATACCAAACTTCAGGATGCCCTGGAGCAGATGGAAGAGATGATGATCCGTAATGCCTTAAAAAAAGCTAAGTTCGTCCAGTCACAGGCGGCCGAGGCCTTGGGAATTTCCCGCGGCCTAATGGGGTATAAGATAAAAAAATACAATATTTCACTAAGTTAAAGGCTGGTAACGGTACATTCGGGGTGACTTACGTTTTGGCCGGTAGACTTCCCCCGGCAGACTCCCCAAAGGAAGGCAGCAGAGGTAAAATGTCCAATTGTATCAACTGAGTAAAGTTTTTTTTACATTAGCGGATTGATGTAAAGTTTTTTGTACTGAACTATATGTTGCGTGTTTTTAATATGTTAACCTGGTGGTGAGGACGGTTTAGGACAGGTGTGTATAATTTTTTTTACATCAGTTAGCCCAACGTCAAGAGACCGACATCCAGGCGACTCGGACGGACAAAAATATGACGGCTCATGTCATATTCCATATCATACTTAAATATAACAATTAATTCCTGATTAGACAGCTTTATTGACCTGATTTAACGAAATATTGGAAATTTGGCAAGCTAATTGCATCATAAGAAGGCAAGCTTTACCCCCCCCGTTTCATAACTCTTTTCTCCTTATAAAGAAGCCGGTTGCTGCCTTTGGTAGTCCGGCTTTTTTATTGAATAAACGGGCCTCAAATCCCTGGACTCCAGGCACCGATCGAAGCCTTTGTGCGGATAAAATGGTTGACGGCAGGATTTGATGGGCTAGCTGGCAAGTAAATTGCATATTAAAAAAGGCAAGGCAACAAAAAATCCCTAAGCGGGTTATAATAAAATTAATAAACCTCCATTAAGTTAAGATCATCTTTCCTCCTTTCTGCAAGCCGGGTCCCCCCCCAGACCCGGCTTCATTTATTTCCCCACTTGATCTCACCGGTTGTCGAAACATCACATCTCCGGACACTCCCCAAATTCCCCTTCGTCGTTTATACTCAACCCAAGCCCGTGGTCTGAACTTCCGTTGTGATACCTCCCAAAAAAAATCAGGGGACCCGAAGGCCCCCTGAAATGTTTTAGCTATTTATTGTCTGGAGCGGATGTTAGAACACGCCCTTGACTTTTCCTGTTTCCACGTCGACATCGATGCGGCGATAGGCCGGGTCGGAAGCGGTTCCGGGCATCAGGCTGATGGCTCCGGCGACGGGCACGACAAAGCCGGCTCCACCGTAGGTCAGGATGTCACGGACGAACAGCTTAAAGCCCTTCGGCACGCCTTTGATCGTCGGGTCAGCAGACAGGCTCAGGTGGGTCTTGACCATGCAGGTGCCCAGTTGAGACAAGACGGGGTCCTTCTCAATTTTTTGGGCCTTAGCCAAAGCCTCGGGGGAGTATTCCACGCCTTCGCCACCGTAAACTTCTTTACAGATCAAGGCGATGCGGTCTCTTAAGGGCATGGACAGGTCGTACAGGAACTTGAAATCGGTCTTGTCGTTACAGGCGTCAACAACCGCGTCGGCAAATTCCAGGGCGCCGTCGCCACCTTTTTCCCAGTGTTTGGACACGGCCACGCGGGCGCCGGCGGCTTCAGCGTGTTTCTTAACCACAGCGATTTCGTCTTTGGTATCCGTGTAGAAGGCGTTGATGCAGACCACCGGGTTGATGCCGGCTTTACGGACGGTGTTGATGTGGTGAACCAGGTTGGCGCAGCCTTTATCGACCAAGCCGACGTTTTCTTCTTTGTAGGCCGGATCCATGGGTTGGCCGGGGACGACTCTGGGCCCGCCGCCATGGCACTTCAGGGCGCGGATGGTGGCCACGATCACGGCGCAGTGGGGCTTCAAGCCGGAATAACGGCACTTCAAGTTCCAGAACTTCTCAAAGCCGATGTCGGCGCCGAAGCCGCTTTCGGTGACATGATAGTCAGCCAGTTTCAAGGCGACTCTGTCGGCGACGATGGAGGACTGACCAATGGCGATATTGGCGAAAGGACCGGCGTGGACGAATACCGGCTGTCCTTCGATGGTTTGCAGCAGGTTGGGGTTCAGAGCCTCGACCATCCAGGCAGTCATGGCGCCGGCTACGTCGAGATCGGAAGTGGTGACCGGGTCGCCCGCCTTGGAGTAGGCGACGACGATCTTGCCCATTCTTTCCCGCATGTCTTTCAAGCTGGTGGACACGGCCAGGATAGCCATAATCTCGGAGGAAACGGCGATGCCGAACTTAGACTGCATCATGAGGCCGTCCATCTTGCCGCCGAGACCGATGATGATGTTTCTTAAGGATTGGGCGCAGAAGTCGATGATCCAGCCCATTTCCACGTTGCGGGGATCCATATCCAGGCGACGCAAACCGCGTTTGGCCATCTGGGCGTCATTGTAATTGAATTCGTGTTGCATCCGGGAGGTCATGGCGACCATGCCCAGGTTGTGCGCATTCATGATGGCGTTGATGTCGCCGGTCAGGCCTAAAGAGAAGGGGGTCAGAGGAACGCATTGGGCCAAACCGCCGCCTGCCGCAGATCCTTTAATGTTCATGGTGGGGCCGCCCGATGGTTGCCGGATGGCGCCGATGACCTTCAGGCCTCTTTTGCCCATGCCTTCGATCAAGCCCATGGAGGAGGTGCTTTTGCCTTCGCCCAGGGGGGTGGGGGTGATAGCCGTCACGTCGATGTATTTGGCATCTGGTTTGTCCTTCAACCGATCCAGAACCTTAGCAAAATCCACTTTGGCTACATAGTGGCCGTGAGGAATAAGTTCGTCTTGGGTCAGGCCCAGCTCTTCAGCCAGTTGATAGACCTTCTTCATTGACTTTTCTGCGTCTTCTGCGATTTCCCAATCAGCATGTTTGGTTGGATCAAGAGCCATTAAATAATCCTCCTTAAAAATATTTTTTTGGGCAATCAGCATCCAGGGTCGGCCGCCCGAAAAGAAATGGCACCCGGCACGAATCTGCTTGTGCCATTCAACGCCCGGAAGGGAATATGGCACAAGCATCCGAATTGGCGGGAGTTAACGGTCGATCACTGAACACCTTTTAGTGGATAACCCCTAAGGGGTTAATGAGAACAAGGTTTGGGATTTTCTTTTATCGGTCCCGCAAATATTAATCATATCGGGATAGGTGAGAATATTATAGAATGACTACATAATTAAGACTCCCCCATAGCAAACTTTGAATTCCCAGTCAAGATAAATATTTTCTTTTGACAGGGAAAAAGGAATTATGCTAAATTCTCCTCGTTTTTCGGTTCCGACTAACCCACGTCCAATGGAGGTTGTTATGTATGAAATCTTGAATAAGGAGGTCCTGGCTCAAGGGACGGTCGTTCTTAACGAAATCAGCGCCCCCCGGATTGCCGGGAAGGCCAAACCGGGCCAGTTCGTTATCCTTAAAGCCAACGAAACCGGAGAACGCGTTCCCTTGACCATGGCCGACTCCGATCCTAAACGAGGCACCATCACTATCATTTATCAAGTTGTCGGCAAATCGACTCATATGTTCGCCGATATGCCTGTTGGTGCGTCTTACCAGGACGTCATCGGACCCTTGGGCAAAGCCACCCACCTTGAAAAAGTCGGCCGGGTTGCCTGTGTCGGCGGCGGGACCGGCGTGGCTGTGCTGCATCCCATCACCCGAGGCATGAAAGAAGCGGGCAATGAGGTCATCGCCATTATCGGGGCCCGGAATAAAGACCTCCTGATTTTGGAAGACAAGATGAGGGCCGCATCCCATGTCCTCAAGGTCTGTACCGATGACGGCTCATACGGACATCACGGCTTCGTGACCGACGTTCTCAAAGGATACTTGACCGGTCCTGAAAAAGTCGACCTGGTCGTTGGGATCGGACCGGTTCCGATGATGAAATTCCTAACCAAGCTGACCAAAGAGTACGGCGTGAAGACTATGGTCAGTCTCAATCCCATCATGGTCGACGGAACCGGGATGTGTGGGTGTTGCCGGGTCACCGTAGGCGGCAAGACTCAGTTTGCCTGTGTAGACGGCCCGGAATTTGACGGCCATACGGTCGATTTTGACGAATTGACCCAACGGTTGGCTGCCTATCGGGAAGACGAGGCCAAATCCTGGGCCCGGTATAAGGAAGAATGCGCCTGCCGAACCCGATGAAGTTTCCGTCTATTCTCTCTGGATAAAGCCGGAGAACGGCTTAGAACCAATCGGAGAACACCTAAGGGGGGCGGATTGGCCCATGGTCAAGTTGCCTCCGGGTGCCGGACGTTGATGAATATACGCGCTTAAGGACGCAACCGTGATGGAGGAAAGAATAAGATGTCAGACAAACCAGTAGATAAACCTAAAAAAGATAAAGTCCCCAGACAAGCGATGCCGGAACAAGAGCCGCAGGTCAGGGCTAGAAATTTTGAAGAGGTCCCTTTGGGGCTGTCGGCGGAATCGGCTGTATTGGAGGCGTCTCGTTGTCTGCAATGCAAAAAGCCTTCTTGTGTCGAAGGATGTCCGGTCAATGTTCAGATTCCGGAATTTATTAAATGTATGGCGGAGGGTGATTTCCTCGGAGGCATTCGCCAGATTTGGCAAAGAAACAGCCTGCCGGCCGTCTGCGGTCGGGTCTGTCCCCAAGAAGCTCAATGTGAGGGGTCCTGCGTCTTGGGTAAGAAGGACGCACCGGTCGCTATCGGCAATCTGGAGCGGTTTGCGGCTGACTGGGCGCGTAAGGGTGGGACTGCGGAGTTGCCGCCAAAAGCGCCCCCGACCGGCAAGAAGGTAGCAGTAGTCGGCGCCGGCCCGGCCAGCTTAACGGTGGCCGGAGACTTGATTTTACGCGGTCATGAGGTGACCATGTTCGAAGCCTTCCACAGACCGGGAGGCGTCCTGGTTTACGGTATTCCCGAATTCCGGCTGCCCAAAGAGATCGTTTTTTCTGAGGTCAATTTCCTGGAAAGGCTGGGAGTCAAACTGGAATGCAATACCGTGGTGGGCCGGAGCATCACCGTCGATGAATTGTTCGAGGAGGGGTTTGACGCCATCTTTGTGGCCGTGGGTGCAGGGTTGCCTAAGTTCTTAGGTATTCCCGGCGAAAATTACATTGGCGTCTATTCAGCCAATGAGTACCTGACCCGATCAAACCTGATGAAGGCTTATCTCTTCCCCAAATATGACACCCCCGTGGTCATCGGCAAGCAGGTGGTTGTCCTGGGCGGCGGCAATGTGGCCATGGATTCGGCCCGGACGGCCCTACGTTTGGGCGCGGATCAGGTTCACATCGTTTACCGCCGCTCGCGAGATGAGATGCCGGCCCGGGCCGCCGAAGTTCATCACGCCGAAGAAGAAGGAGTGAAATTCCAGTTCCTGACGGCTCCGACCAAGTTCATTGCCGACGACAAGGGCCGGGTGACCGCCATGGAATGTCAACGGATGGAACTCGGTGAGCCCGATGCTTCCGGCCGGCGGCGCCCTGTCATAATTAAGGGATCCGAATTCATTCTTGATTGTGACCTGGCCGTGATCGCGGTAGGCGCCGGACCAAATCCGCTGCTGACCTCATCCACGCCGGGCATCGCCCTGAATAAATGGGGCTATATCGATGCTGATCCCAAGACCGGGAAAACGGCCCTGAAAGGGGTTTGGGCCGGCGGCGACATTGTGACCGGTTCCGCCACCGTCATCCTGGCCATGGGGGCCGGCCGCCTGGCCGCTAACTCGATTCACGATTACCTGATGCGCGGCTGGTAAGATATTGGCATAAGCCGGCTCGGAATTGAATAAATTGAATATAACGCACCAGAGGGGTCAAAATCGGCCCCTTTGGTGTTTGTGGATCATATGGTTAACCTGAGTTCGACGAGTTTCTTTAATTAAGTACCAGAAATATATCCGCAGATTTCGCAGAGTAACGCAGATGGAAAAGACCCAAAGACCTATTTTGGTCCTGATCTGCGCAAATCGGTTCAATCTGCGGATTGAATCATGGCCTTGATCATAATCACTCAGCATACTCGTCGAACTCAGGTTATGGTTAGTAAGTCATTCTGGTTCGATGCGTCTTTTGTCTCGTTACTTCGATGTGTAATGCATGATAGTCCCGTCTTCCCCCACGGCAAAGACATCCGAGTTTGAACTACCCCAAACGGCGTTGAGTGTTTTGGTCGCGTTGCTCGTCATGGCGGTCCAAAGTTTGCCGTCATAATGCAAAATTGTGCCGCTGGTACCCACGGCAAAGATGTCGGTGCCGGAGCTACCCCAAATTCCCGTGAGGCTACTCGCCGTAAGACCGGGTATGGCCCGGCTGAAACTGGTCGCCGCCCAGATTTGAGGTGATCCTGACACCGGGGTTCTGACAACCTGGCCGGTGATGCCGTAAGCCATAGTGAACACAACCGAGGCTTGATGCGGGGAGTAGATGTCCTGTCCCTGGAACTTGGTGGCGGTCGGAGCGGGATCCCAGAAGACCTCACCAGTTAGGGCGTCGTTGCTGCGAAGTAGTAGACCGCCGCCGTTTTTGTAAACCTGCAGGTAGAATCTTTGGCCGTCATCGGGAGAACTTCTCCAGATACCGTCTTCATCCGCCAGGGGTTGAGCTATCTCGGCCGGATCCCTGGTTAGAGCGTAGGATTGAGCTATTCCGGTCGTCAGGTCGGTCAAGGTGTAACCGGCCTGGGAAGGGGAGGTGAACCCGATCTTGACGCGGTATTTCTTACCGCCGTTACCGATATCTACCCCGTCAAAAATACCGTTTTCAATTTTAGCAGCATACGCGGCGATAATATTCTTTCCGTCGGATGAAACGATACACATGGCGCTGTTGTTGGTATATGTCTGATAATAGACGACCGGTCCGTTGCCGCTGCGCCAGACGCCGTCGTTTCCGGGAAGTGCCGACCAGTTAGTCCCGTCATAGCGGATAATTGTGCCGATATCCCCTACGGCAAAGACATTAGTCCCGGAACTACCCCAAAGGCCACGGAGAGTAGTTGAGGTGGGGATGGACATTGCCGTCCAGGCGGCACCATTGTAGTGTTGGATAGAGCGAGCCCCTGCGGCAAAAACATCGCTGCCGGAACTGCCCCAAACGCTGAGGAAGTAATCGTTGGATGCGCTGCTGTCGTACATATTTGTCCAATTGGATCCATTATAATGCAGGATGGTGTTGAAGCCTCCGGCAAAGATATCCGTTGCCGAACTGCCCCAAATGCAGCTTAAAGGGTATCCCCAACTGGTCATTGAAGACCAGGTGGAGCCGTCATAACGCTGGACCACGCCGGAAGATGACAACAAGGTGCCCACTGTCAGGACATTTGTGCCGGACGTACCCCAGACTCCTGCGAATTGATATAGAACACGGGATGATATGCCCCAGCCGGACCCATCATAGTGCAGAATCACCCCGTCGTCTCCGACAGCGAAGACATCCGTTCCTGAATTTCCCCAAACGCCTCTAAGAATCTTGGATGTAGGGCTGGACATGGCGGTCCAGCCAGTCTCGCTTATAGCCGGAACAACCCATAAGGCAGCCAGAAAACTGGTTAGAATAATTACTGTTTTTAGACGATTCATCTTATTATCTCCTTGGATTTGGTTAGGCTGGACCTTCTTGACCAACATTGAAAGGCCAGGCGATGGCCATCATATTTCTGCGACAACATGACATTGGTACACAATCACCTCCTTATCTCTCCGTGAGCCGAGACCGCCATCATGACGTTGTTTTCGCTCAGGTTATGCGTCGGTCTATTCTGAATTTGTTACTTAGCCGTGCTGAACCTGGTCACGTTCCAGGTCTGGCTTAACCCGGTGGCAGGTGTGCGAATCACCAGTCCTTTGGCCGCGCTTTCAAAATCAAACTCAGCCGAAACCTTAACTTTTGGATCGATGGACTGACCCTGAAACAGGCTGGACGTGGGTGCCGGGTCATAAAATATTTCGCAGGTTAATCCGTCATTACTTGATAGTAGAATAGCTCCGGAGCCGGAGTAGTGCTGAAAATGAAAATTTCTGGTCGTGTCTGGATCACCCTGCCAGATGCCATCCATGTCTGTATTGACTGCGGTTGCGGTTGCTAGGGTCAAAATATCGGTTTTTTCCTGGCCGGTGCTTATTGCGGTCATAGTATAATCGGCTTTGGTGGGAGAAATGAAGACGATCTGGAGATGATAGCTTTTCCCGTTGGTGGGGATATCATCGCCCTCAAAAATATTATTGTCCAGGTTGTTGGCATAGCAACTCGTAATGCTGCGGTCGCCGGGTGAGACCAAGGCCATGGCCCCGCCGGTGCTGTAAGTCTGAAGGTAAATTTGTTTATTATCCGTCCCCTGCCATATGCCGCTCGTCACCGTCGTAGCCGCAACTCCAACGAATACTCCGCCGCCATAGGTTCCGGCATAGGCTCGATCGGGGGACGCCGCTGCCAGAGACAAAGCCCTGACATCCATATTGATCAATCCAGAATTGATCTGAGTCCAATTGGTTCCGCCATCGGTCGTTTTGAACACTCCGTCGCCGGTTGTTCCGGCATAAACGACATCGGTTCCGGCCACCGCCAGAGAGGTGACATTCGGGTTAGTCAGTCCGGAATTCATTTGAGCCCAGTTGTCGCCGCCGTTGGTCGTCTTGAACACCCCGCCGCCTTTTGTCCCGGCATAGAGTACGCCGGTTGATGCCAGCGCCAGGGAAGTGACATCGGCGTTGGTCAACCCGGTCAAATTCCATTTAGCTCCGCCGTTGGTAGTCTTAGACACTCGTCCGGTCGTACCGGCATAGACTACCCCAGGTGATTCGACGGCCAAAGAATTAATAGACGAGTCATGCAAGCCGGAATTAATTTGAGTCCAATTTGTTCCGCCATTGGTTGTCTTGAATATTCCACCACTGGAGGTTCCGGCATAAACCACGCCCGTGGCCTCCACCGCCAGGGTATTGATCCAGGTAGAAGTTAAGCCGGAATTGATTTTAGTCCATTTTGTTCCGCCGGTGGTGGTCTTGAATATCCCGTCACCGTAGGTTCCGGCATAGACGACTCCGGCGGCCTCCACGGCCAGGGCCTGGACCGGCTTATTAGACAGGCCGGAACTAACCGGGGTCCAACTGTTTCCGCCGTCGGCCGTCTTGAACACCCCGATGTCTAAGGTTCCGGCATAGATGACGTTGGCCGACTCCATGGCCAGGGATTCAATATATGAATTCGTCAAGGCGGCTTGAGTCCAGCTAGTCCCGCTGTTAACCGTTTTAAATACCCCGCGCCCAGTTGTCCCGGCATGAACGACCCCCATGGCCTCCACTGCCACGGCGCTGACATCCACGTTCGTTAAGGCGGTTTGGGTCCATTTTGTTCCGCCGTTGGTCGTCTTAAACACTCCACCGCTTGTCCCGACATACATCGTATCGGCCGACTCTCGGGTCAAGGAATTAACGCTCAATTGGGTCAACCCGTCGTTTATGGGAGTCCAGCTAGATCCGCCGGTGGTTGTTTTAAATACCCCGCCGCCGGTTGTCCCGGCATAAACCACATCGGTCGACACCGCTGCAAGATTCTTGACATCGGCGTTTGTTAGGCCGTAATTTATTTGATTCCAAGTAGTTCCGCCATTGCTCGTCTTGAATATCCCGTCGGTCGTTCCGGCGTAGACCACCCCCGTCGCGGCTGTCAGGCAGCCAACGAAAGTGTTTGTCAGGCCTGAATTAACTTGAGTCCAATCAACTCCGCCGTTGATCGTTTTAAACACCCCGGCGTTTGTTCCGGCATAGATCACCCAGGCCGATGCCACCACCAATGAATAGACGGGCATATTGGTCAATCCGGTTTGAGTCCATTTTGTCCCTCCGTTGGTTGTCTTGAATACCCCGTCTTCCGTTCCGGCGTAGAGCACCCCGGTTGATTCTAAGGCCAAAGACATAACATTCAGGTTAGTCAGGCCGGAATTGACGTTGGTCCAATAGGTTCCGCCGTTGGTCGTCTTGAACACGCCACCGGTTATTCCGGCATAAACCACCCCGGCCGACTCCACCACCAGAGAATTGATGTCGCCGCCATATGGTCCGTTAGAAGTCCATCGATAGGCATGGGAAACGTTGGGCGTTACTGATCCTGAGATTATGATGACGGCAGCCATCACAGTGCTCACAAGATAAAGGCGACTTCTCATCTCGAACTCCTTTAAAAACAATTATGACGGGTTAGATATCAGAGCAGAGCACAACCCGAGGAGGTAGAATGACTAGTACAAAAAACATGCCATTTTTTTTATTTGTTAAAACAATCAGTTATTTTCGGTATGGTGACTTGGTAGGCACCCCCGAACAGGCGGTTGGCGCCAACCAGGGCCAGGGTATGTCATGCTCGGGTTACTTCCTGCGCGGACAAATACTGGGCAGAATGCTGACGGCGGGACGAACTGAGAACTTTGCCAGAGGTCCCGATCAAGTCAGGTCGACACGGGTCATCCGGCCGTCATAAATGTTTTTATCCTGTTTGTTCAATGTGTTATTTGGGCCGCCAAACTCCGAGTT
>JADFYN010000007.1:0-489 GCA_015233055.1 Deltaproteobacteria bacterium | reverse complement strand
TTCTGCATCCGGGTTGGGATAAATGCTTCGTCCCTGGAAGCTGCCGTCGGCAACATCGTGGCCATAGAAGATCTCAAAATCTTGACCGCCTGTGGTCAGGACCAGTAGGGCCCCGTTCCCGAAGTAATGCTGCAGACAAACATACGGCAGGTATTTCGAGGCGGAGTGCCACATCCCGTCGTTGGCTACGCCGACTGCGGCGGCTGATTCCTGACATAGGTTGCATGAGTCTGTCCGGCCGCCAGTCCGGTCGGCTAGATATAATCTGGCCTCGGAAGAGGAGAAGAACTGGATATGAAGGCAATAACCGGACCCAGAGGTTGAAATATCTCCTGCATCTAAGCATTGGCTATCAGAATATCCGCCCCAAAAGGCATGAATCCCACCATTACCCGTCGTGGCTAAGCAGAAGACTTCCTGGTTGGTTTGGCTTTGCAGAAAGATGTAGTTATTAGATGGAGAACGCCACAATCCGTCTTTATTTGGGGT
>JADFYN010000079.1 GCA_015233055.1 Deltaproteobacteria bacterium | reverse complement strand
ACACCTCATAATACAGCTCTTCCTTATCGCCAAAGTGATAATTAACGGCGGCTATATTGGCGTTGGCCTGCCGTGAGATTTCACGCACAGTGGCGCCTTTAAAGCCGCGCTGGGCAAAGACCTCTCCCGCGGCCTGGATTAAACGCTCTCGAGTATCGGTCCCCTTTTTGTCGGCAGCTTCCATTCCAGCCTTCCTTTAGTAGTCCTACATAATCAAACGCATGATTAAAACATTTGTTTTAAACAGTCAAGGCTTTGTTTGGAGAGGATCTTCTTTTGCATCGTTATTAAGTAAAATATCGAAGAGATAATCGTGCGGGCAGATGGCAGATGAAGGATGTGGAATTGCAACTCGTGGGGTGAATCCATATTTCGGCTGAAAGCGAACCAATTTCTCCTAACCGGCATACTAACATGTTTTCTTTTGTGTTCACATCCAGTTCAGGAACTCGTCCACCGATATTTCCGCCTGGGCAATAATCGTCTGCAAGGTCTTGGGAGCCAAATCCCGGTTATGGGAGGGAACGACGATCCTTAAGTGAGTTTTTTCAAAATGTCTCAGGTGGACGTGACTACCCTTCTGATGATGGATGGTGAACCCGGCCCGTTCCAAGACCCGAAGCACCTCCTTAGCCGTCATGACCGGCAGGCGGGGCACGGCGGTCAACCTACAGCGACAAGAAGGGTCTCGTGGATGACCAGGCGTTCAATGGGGATAGTCTCCCCATCCATGAGCAAGCCTTCCACGTAGCAGGTAATGGCTTCACGGGCCATGTCCTTGGCTTCCTCAATAGAGGCCCCTTCAGTCACCAGTCCTGGGAGAGCCGGCACGGTGACGGTGTATCCTCCGTTCTCGTTCTGTTCGAAAACCACGGTATAGGACAGCTCACGTTGTGCCATTATTTTCTTCCTAATGTTGGTCTCTTAACTTGTATGCAAGGCAAAATAAATGGGTGTGATCTTTAGTCCATCCGGCGATCCAGGGTGCGGTATTGTAAGGCTTCGAGGATATGCTCGGAGGTGATGCCGTCTGTTTCGGATAAGTCGGCGATTGTCCGGGATATTTTAAGAACACGGGTGTAGGCACGGGCGGACAGGCCCAGTTTATCCACGGCCCGCTCCAGGAGTTTTAAAGATTTTTCGTCTATGGCGCAAAAAGTCTGAACCATCTTAGAGGTCATCCGGGCATTGCAGGTGACCCGGCGGTGCTTGCTCAGACGATCCTGTTGCACAGTCCTGGCTCGTTCCACCCTGGCCCTGATGGTTTGCGACGTTTCCGCCCCGGACGCGGGGGCCGTGAGGTCTTTAAAGGGTACGGCCGGCACGTCTACGTGGAGGTCGATGCGATCCATCAACGGCCCAGACACTCTAGACCGGTAACGTTGGACTTGGACCTGAGCGCAATGACACTGGTGGGTGGTGTCGCCTAAGTATCCGCATGGGCACGGATTCATGGCCGCCACCAGCATAATCCCGGCCGGATAGGTCAGGCTGGCGCTGGCTCGGGAAATAGTCACCTGCCCGTCTTCCAGTGGCTGTCGCATAACCTCCAATACATTCTTTTTGAACTCGGGCAGTTCATCTAAGAACAGCACCCCGTTGTGGGACAGGCTGACTTCTCCGGGCCTGGGAATTTGCCCGCCGCCGATCAGGCCGGCATCGGAAATGGTGTGGTGCGGGGAGCGGAAGGGCCGGATGGTGATCAGGGATTTGCCCCGGGGCATCAGCCCGATGACGCTGTAGACTTTGGTCGTTTCCAGAGATTCGTCAAAGGTCATGGTTGGCAGGATAGACGGAATCCGCCGGGCCAGCATGGTTTTGCCGGATCCGGGCGGTCCGATCATGACCAGATTGTGTCCCCCCGCGGCGGCAATCTCCAAGGCCCGCTTGACATGCTCCTGGCCTCGGACATCCGAGAAATCGGGGAGATGATCGTCAAAAACATGCTCCTGGTCCGGAACTTCGGCCGAATAGGGCTGGATATCAATTTTTCCGCAAAGAAAATCGACCAATTGGGATAAGCAGTCGATGGCATACACACGGATGCCGGCCACAACGGTGGCTTCCGCGGCATTCTCCCGGGGCAAGATCACCCCGTCCATATTTGCATCCTTGGCCGCAATGGTCACCGGCAAGGCCCCCTTGATGGGCTTGACTAACCCATCTAAGGCCAGTTCCCCCAAAATAATGTGCCGGCGCAACGCTTCGTGAGGGATGAGCCCGGATGCCGCCAGTATCCCGATGGCGATGGGCAAATCAAAGGCCGCGCCGTCTTTCCGAATATCAGCCGGGGCCAGGTTGACGGTGATGGTCTCAAAAGGGAAAAAATAGCCGGAGTTAACGATCGCTCTGGTGACCCGATCCTTGCTTTCCTTGACTGCCGCCTCCGGTAACCCCACGGTAATGTACCTGGTCATTCCGTTGGCGACGTCCACCTCTACATCCACCAGGTAGGCGTCTATCCCCAAAACGGCACTTGAAAGCACGCGAGAAAGCATGGCCCTGCCTCAATAAAAAAAACCAGATGACAATAGAATCATCCGGCCAGTAAGATTAGCAATTCTTCATGTTGCTGTAAGCTTTGCAAATAGCCGCCAATGGCATCTTTGATGTTCGCTTCGGCTTCAGCCCTGGTCTTACCTTGAGACACGCATCCGGGTAAGGCGGGGCATTGGGCCACAAAGACGCCGTCTTCATCTTGTTCAATCAACACTCGAAATTTCATGACATGTTTTCTCTTATCCAGGCGGTTCGAGATATGTGACGGAAAATTATCATGGCTTTGACTGCCCCCACATCAGAGCCGGTCGGGCCGGTCAAAAGGGCTCAGACGCCCCCTTTAATTACCCTGATACCTATCTTGTCGAGTGATAGATGTCAAGTCCTTTCGCCTAATTCTTCAGGGCAACCGCATAAAATATTCTTAAAACGGCTAAGTCCAAATAGGCCCGAAGGGGGTGTCTTCAATATACGAGGAGCAGACTCGGGAAGCCCTGCATGATAGCCCTTAACACTAGTATTACCCATAATCACCTCTATCTCCAATGAGGCCGGGCACCCCGATCCCAGGGTGCCGCTTCGCTTGCACAGGACTAACCTGGTCCGCCCCTCGTGTTTCCGCCGCGCCGCGGTAATTATTCTGCGCCGGCCTGCCGCAGGGCCATGCGCTCCTTGGCCATCCGCTTCAAGGTCTCTGAGTAATGTGGCGGCGGAGTGCATCGTTTATCTTCCGGTTTCGCTTCCAGGCGGATAGCTTCTTCGGGGCAGGTGGGGACACACAGGCCGCAACCGATACACCGGTCGAGCAGCACCATGGCCGTGTCGTCCTCGATCCGGACGGCCTCCATCTGGCAGCGGTCCAGGCAAGTCTCGCAGCCAAGGCATTTGTCGCGATCGATGACGGCGAAATAGTTGGACGAAACGTACTCCGCCGGGTGGGGCAGGCGTTTGAGACCCTTAAGGATCTGACAACAACAGCCGCAACAGGTGCAGATATTCATGATTTTTTGGGAGTTCGAAGGTTGCAGGACCAGACCGGCCTTCTCGGCTTTCTCCAGGATCTGCAAGGCTTCTTCCTGATCGATCCGCCGGCCCAGTTTGTTTTCTTCGTAATATTGTGCCCCCAAACCGAAGATAAGACAGCTTTCCATGGGTTTGTTGCAGCCGTGGCCCGTCATCTGATGTTCCTTGCGGCAGATGCAGGGTGCGACCAAAATCTGGTCATGTTCCCCCACGATCCGGCGGGCTTCCTCATAGGGCATAACCGCTTGCTCGGCGGACAAGGCCCTGGCAATCGGGATGGTCCGGAGTTGGGACGTCTTGACTTGGGATTGCTTTTCGAAGAAATAGGGCATGTATTCGTTAACGTCGCTGATCAGTTCCGGGTCAAGGTCATTGACGTGGTATTCCCAAATACCGACGATAAACTGGGCGGCCATGTACCTCGTTCTCTGGTCCTGGCGAATGCGAAAGATGAGACCCTTCTTGGCCATAGTCTCCAGCTTAGACCCCAGCTCCTCCGGCTTCTGCCCGGTACGTAGGGCAATCTCTTCGGGGGTCTCCGGCTTCAGCGCGAGCAACTGGGCCAGCCCGGCTTCTTCGGCCGTAAATAATCGGCGCAAAATGCGCAGTTCCACGCCGGAGGATGTTTTCGGGAAACCCGCCGGCAACCGGTCCAGATGGGCGGCCAGCGATTCGTATACCTTTTGCGTCTCATCCATGTCCGTTACTCCTTCCTGGTAAAAGCTTCCTTTTTTATTTGTCGTTAATCTTCAGGTGTGGTAAAATTAGAGCAAAGTAAATTTGGGAGTGATTGACTCACTGGTCCGGGAGTGACCGACCTATTCAGTAAGGGAAGAAAAATGATTAATGCAGCAACTAACTTAAATCAAACTGAGTCTATCAAAGGCCCTGTTTTCGAAGGCATGATTGATTATTGTGTCTGTGCTCCCGGCCACTTAGAGAATGTCCCAGATGAATCGATTCTCCAACAATTCCATGAAAAATATACCAAAGAATTGTTGCGTCTAATTCAAGAGCAGGACTTTGAATATGGATTCTATTCCCCGGCGGATCTATTCGTCCGAAAACTTATGGAACAAAACGCCACGCTAACAAAAGAGTGGTTACACTCGGTGTTTGTTGATTACTCTTCAGACCTCAAAATCATGATCGGTCTGCTGCAAGTGATATTACATATGGACATATCTCCACAAGGGTTGATCATGGCCCAAATGGCACTAGCCCACGCAGATGTCGAAGTTCGTGAGTGTGGAATAAGGGCTCTAGAAAATTGGGGAACAATAGAGTCCCTTAACATTCTAAGAACATTAAAAGATCAGGAGGAATGGCTCCAAGAATATATTGACCAAGTCATCTCGGACTTGGAGGAGGAGCTAAGTTAACATGCCTTTCCTGGTTCGGAAGATTACGAAAGCTAAATGGATGCAAGGTGATATTTTTAATGATGCCGACATATCCGCTGACGCTGTAACCAATTGCTTGAAGACCACGCAGAACGCGCTGTCCACATGGCAAATCTCCTCGGAGGATGAGTTGCCGGAGGCCGTATTGGCCATAGTTTCAAACAGTGATAATTGTGACAAGATAGACGTTGTTTGCCTGGATCGTGATTCTCTTGAAAGTCAGGGAATAAGATTAGAGCAAAGTCAAGGTATCACCCCGGTTGAGGAACTCAAGAATCGGCACGTAGATATTTCCGGCCTGACTTACCGGTCGCTTGGCACGGTGGCCAATGAGATAGCACAAGAAATCAGACAGAAGAGGGACGTCAAATATACAAAAAATGATATCAAAAAGCTGCTTGGTGATGCCATTGCCAACGGCCGTCTCCAGAAGGAAAACCTCTCCGAATCCCTTCGTAATAAGCTGTGAAATCTCTTCGCCCGCTTAGTCGCTCTCGACACTGGACCCAAGCTATGCTTAATTATAGTTTGAGGTGACCATGTTCAGCCCTTTGAGCGCTTTTTTGCCTTTGTCCTCAAAGAAGGCGATGGTTTTGAGCATGATTTGCCGTGAATGCTCGTCTAAGCTCTGGAAGGTCTCCTGTTTGGGATTGAATAGCCGCATGTGGGCCTCCTTATGTAGATTGGGTTTGGGCCGGGCCGGATCAGGATGTCCCTACAGGTTTCGGCGGTACTGTTTGTGTGCGAACTTTAATGACAAAAGAAATTCGGGCCGCCCGGTGAAGATTAACTTCCCGCCGGCGGGTTAGGACATATCCTTTAACAGCCTCTTTAACAGCACCTGTTCTTCAAGACTAAAGGGCGACAGAATCTCTTCATTGGTCCGCTGCCTTAAGGCAATCAGCTCCTCTTTGAGGCCATTGGCCCGTTCAGATGGATACAGTTTGAAGATACGGCCGTCTTCCGGGTCCGCCACCTTCCTGATCCAGTCCGCCTTGTCCATCCGGTCCAGCACCCCGGACAGGGTAGCCTTATCCAGAATCAGGAACTCGCCCAGCTCAGCGGCCGTCTGTCCGGGTTCATACCAGAGGCCCTCCAGGACCAGGTGCTGGAGGTTGGTCAGGCCATACGGTTGCAGTTGTTTTTTGAAATGGGCATGGGCCTTCTGATAGGCTTTGGCCAGGAAAAAAATGACGCAGTCCGGGACGGGGTTTTGAAATTTATTCATGTCGGTTGAACTCCTTCGTATACGAACGAGTATCTCAAGCCTATAGTTTTGTCAAGATCTTTCTTGATGTCAACCAGGGCAAGCGGACGAAATTGTTGCGGTCAGGTAGAATTGGGTTGGCGGCAGTAGCGGCGGGTGATTTCCTCGATCAGGGCGGTGGTGGAGGCGTCTGGGGTTAAAGGGACTCGAACGACCCGGCCGCCGCCGGCCTTGACCGTATCCGCCCCGATAATGGCATCTTCAGGCCAGTCAGCCCCCTTGACCAGGACGTGGGGCAGGATTTCTCGAATGATCGCCCCGGGATCGGCCTCGTCAAAGATGACCACATAGTCTACACAGGCCAGGGCGCACAGGACTTCGGCCCGCCATTCCTGAGGAGTCAACGGCCGGAGGTCGCCCTTGATTTGACGGACGGATCTATCGGAATTGACGGCCACCACTAAGATATCTCCGGCCGCTTTGGCCGCCTGAAGATACCGGGCATGACCCAAGTGCAGGACATCGAAGCAGCCGTTGGTGAAGACAATTGTTTTGCCTCGGGCCTTAAGCTCCCGGGCCAGGGCGCCCATCGCCTGTCTGGTGATCAGCTTGGAAATTTCGTGGTCCACATCCCGGCCCTTTGAATATAAATTCGTTGCTTATCGCTGGACGCCTTACAACGAGTAACCAGCAACCAGCAACGAGAAACGAGTAACCAGCTTGTTTGAGTTAGCTGAAAATCTCCGTAATGCGGTCCGTAGCCCGATGATATCGAAGCAAAATAATCCGGCATACGCCCTTTAAGAGACCGGTCTCCAATTCACGGTAACGGAGCACGACTTGTTTCATGATGTCTGAAGTCAGCACCAGTACCTCCGTGTCCATTTTGGCCACCGCGGTGTATTGATAACAGCCATTTTCGGGAGAGACCAGAAACTCTTCACCGACCATCGACCCCCGGCCGATTTCGGCCACAATGATCTTTTTGTCGTATGACAGGGTGCTCACGGTCAATTCCAAGGCCCCTTGGGCGACTAAGGCCATGAAATCAGCCGGCCGGCCGGCCTGAAAAAGCGCTTCACCCCGCCTGATGGTCCTTCGCCCAAGCTGAGTCAAAACAGCGCGCTGTTGTTCCGGATCCAAGAATCTCAACACGCTATATGTTACGTCCGGTTCAGGACGTGACGGCTCCGTTCCCACTGGCTATTTCTCTTCCTTTCTCAGCTCGGTCAGTCTCGTTTTCATCCTTTTGATCAAGTCCTGATAGGAGCCTTTAGCCAAAATCTGATTAAATTGGGACCGATAGTTGCCGATGAGGCTGACTCCCTCAATGTTGACATCATAGACCCACCATTTGGACCCTTTGGGGTACATGCTGTAATTTATAGGGATTTCATTGTTTTGCGTTTTAATCAGGGTGTTCACCACGGTGCTGTCGGGTGAAGCTTCCCGTTCTGACTTGAAGATGATTTCCTCATTGGTGTACTGTTCGATTTTTCCGATGTAGGACGCTTCAAGTAACTCAGAAAAGACACCGGCGAATTCTTTTCTTTCCCGGTCAGCCAGTTTGGCCCAATTCCGGGCCAGGCATCTTTTGGCCATCTCATCAAAATCAAAGTTCTTAGAGATGATAGAATGGATTTTGTCTCGCCGTTCCTGCTTTCGTCCTTCACCTTTCAGGCCGCCGTCCCTCAACACATCCAGAATCTGGTTGACCCCGGTTTTAAGTTGATCCAGGGCCGGGCTTTTGTCCTCGGCCAGACCCGGAGTCGTCATCATCAGCAGTAACCCGGCGGCAAACGCCATTATTAGACCTGACAACTTGATCCGAAACATAAACTGTCTCCCGTTATCTTGATATTCCCGGGTGGAGAAAAAGCCCCGCTCCGGGATATTTGAAACACGAAAATATATACCATCAACTGCTCGACAATAAGCCGGGTCTCTAGTCGGCTCCCCTAACTTCCAGGGTATCCCGGCCGCAGGCATGATCGAGATTGGCCACCCCCATATTATAGTTTAAAATAGCCTTTAAATACTCTTGCTTCAGTTGGACATATACGACGATCGAGTCAGCCGCGTCTTTCATCTCGCCCACCCCCATATCATAGTTGGCCACAGAGCCGACCAGCCATTTTCGGGCCGACTTGTAGCCCTTAGAAGTGGAGTCGATAACCCGCCTCGCTTCCAGGATATCGTAGTAGGCCTGCTCCACTTGAACCGGGATGCCCATGTCGGCATACTCTTTCTTTTTAGTCACTTTCAGGTATTCGGCTCTGGCCTGATCAACCTTGGCTTTGGTAATGCCGAAGTCAAAGTTCCATTTCATGCCCAGGGCCACACCGGCCTCCTCGTGATTAAACCGGTCATAGATCCAGGGGTTGCGAACGGTATCCCGGTCCGGGGCCCCGGCATAGGAGGCCATGCCGGCGGCAAAAATAGTCGGGTAATAATCAGCCTTTTCAGCCTCGTAGAGGGCCTCTTTGGCGATCAATCCATTCTTGAGCTGGTCGTACTCCGGGCGTTGTTTTTTGGACTCGTCGAGGTATTTTTTGATCTCGGCCGGGTCAAACTTTACCGGTTCCAAACTCTTATCAGCGATATCAAAAGATTCAGGATTCTTGATATCCATAAATCTGGTCAAGGCCACCTTGGTCACCGTTTCATACTTGAGGGCTTCCTCCCGGTACTTGGTGACCATGCTATTGTATGACTGCAATTTATACAAGTCCATTTCCGTCACCGAAGGCGAATTCTCGGACAGTAAGCGCCTGGCCCGTTTTTGCGCCGAATCCAAATATGACTGGATCTCATCGATCAGCCGGGTCGATTCCCGGGCGGCCAGCAGAGCCCAGTAATATTTCTTGATCTCCAAGGCGACGTCCGTCTTTTTTTGGATTATTCTTGCTTCTTCATATTTGATTCCGTGTTCGGCGGCTTCCATGGTTTTGCTCAGCTTGCCGAAGGTATACAACGGCTGGATTACTTTCATGTCGAACATGATGAACGGCGTCAACCCATGTATTTCATTGCTTTTATAGGTAGAATTGATCTGGTCTCCCCTGGCCTGTGAGGTGGGTCCGGTCAGGGTCACGGTTTCAATCGTGGGATACCGGTTGGCCTTGGCCTGATCCAGACGGGACTTGGCGATCTCCCGGTCCAACCCCAGTTCCTTCACCTCCGGACTGACCTGAAGGGCCTGGTGAATACAGTCCGCCAGAGTATAGGTTTTTGGCCCACGTGCCGGCAATGGGGTTGCGTCCCCCGCAAAAACCGCGGGCGTATAGGTTAAGGCCACGAATAACAGCCCTAAAAGTATCCTGTTCATATATTCCTCCAATGTGTTAGATCTTGCCGAAAATGTACTTGCTGATCAGCTCCTCCAAATCAATAGCCGATTCGGTGTCGGTGATGGTGCCCCCCGGCAAGACGTACTTGTCGGAAGCACCAGGCTTTATTTTGATGAACTTATCTCCGATGATTCCCTGAGTCCGGATTGAAACGATGACATCATTCGGCAGCTTGACCTCAGGTTTGATTCTCATCTCCACCTTGGCCATGTCATCTTTACCCAGGCTGATACCGGCCACTCGGCCGACAGTGACCCCGGCAATTTCCACTACAGCCCCCTCCTTAAGCCCGGACACGGAGGAAAAGAGCGCAAACACAGGGTATTCTTTGCCTCCAAATATATTTACTTTTCCTAATTTAACGGCTACATAGGAAAAACATAAGAAGCCGATGATGATGAACACGCCGACTGAAAGTTCCAAATTCCATTTTTGTTTCATTGTTCTACCTGATCGCTGGAGTAAATTGATCCCATGGTATCGTTGATCAACGTCTTGACCACATCGTTCTCGGATCGCTGGATGTCTTCATAAGAGCAGTGGGCCAGGATGATCCCGTCGTGCATCACCGCCACCATATCGGACAGGTTAAATATCTTGGGGATGTCATGGCTGACTATAACTGCCGTATATTTAAGAAGCTTCTGAGTCTCGAAGAACAGTTTATACATGTCCTTGACCTTGACCGGGTCCAGGCCGGTGGTCGGTTCATCGAACAACACAATCTGAGGCTCTAATTGCAGGGCCCTGGCCAATCCCACCCTTTTCTTCATCCCGCCGCTTAACTGGGCCGGATACTTGTCTAGTTGATCCGCCATACCCACTAGCTGGAGCTTTTCGATGACCCGCCGCCTAATCTCGGCATCTTTAAGTTTGGTTCTTTGCCGCAAGGGCAAGGCCACATTCTCGAGAACGTCAAGTGAGTCCAGCAAAGCCGCCCCTTGAAACAGGACGCCGAATTTGGTCCGAACCTCCTTCAGCTTCTTTCCCCTGGCCCGGGAGACATCCACTCCGTCAACGATGACTTGCCCGGAGTCCGGCCGGACCAGACCGAGAATATGCTTCAGGAGAACACTTTTGCCCTGGCCGCTTTGACCAACGATGATGGTGGTCTTACCGGCTTCGACGTCTAGGCTGACACCCTTGAGCACTTCATTCCCGGCGAAAGACTTCCTCACCTCAACCAGTCTGATAATAGTATTGTCGTTCAGGGACATTTGTTTTTGTGGTTCCATGTTAACCGATTGGGGCAACGGGCCGGTGGTTTCGAGTTCAGGCCGGACCTGGGAAGAACATGCCGAGGTGGGGCAGAGACCATCTCCCATCGAGCAGATGACTATTGGTTTAAAGCATCACGGAGGTGATCAGGTAATCCCAGACCAGGATGCTTACCGAGGTCATAACCACGGCCATAGTCGTAGCCCGGCTGACCCCTTCGGCCCCAAATCCGCCTTTCCGGTCCAGGTGTACGAAAAATCCCTTGGCCGCGCAAATCCAGACGATAAGCAGGCCAAAGCACAGAGACTTGATGATGGCCATGTTGATGTCGGCCCATTCAATGCTCTTGCTCATCCCGGCAAAATAGGCGCCCTCATTGACTCCCAACAGCTTCACCCCGGCCAACCAGCCGCCGAAAATACCGACCACAATAAATACAAAATTCAAAATAGGCACGGATATCAGGCAGGCGACAACCTTGGGAGCCACCAGGAATCGGTAAGGATCAACGGCCATGCACTCCAGGGCGTCGATTTGTTCAGATATCCGCATAATCCCGATCTCGGCACAGATAGCCGAACCGGCCCGGCCGGTAACCATCAAGGCGGACAACACCGGTCCCAACTCCCGAAGTAAGCTCAGGGCCACTGCCGAGCCTAACATCCCCACGGAACCGAATTGACTTAAGGTGTGATACCCCTGTAGACCCAGCACAGCACCGGTAAAGACGCTGGTAAAGACGATGACGGATAAGGACATGCTCCCGATAATATGAATTTGTTTGACCATGGCGGAGATATTCACCGGCGGTAAGAAGATGCCCGCCACGGCCATGAGCAGGAAAACGCCCATGCGGCCTGCTTCTTCCACCTTGAAGATGGTCTCCCGGCCCAGTCTTTCTATAACCCTTAGCATTTATTCGCCCCCGCAGAAGGGTCATAATACAAAAAAAATACCGGCCCCGTCAAACAAAAATCATTCGCCGGCCCAGGACGGACACTCTGAAATCACGAATTTTGAGGGCCGTCCAGATTGGTTAACGGACAGGAGGTGAAGGTTGTTTTACTATCATAACGTCATGATAAGGCGGCATGACCGTCCCATATCCCGGCGGCTTCCTCAAGCTTCTTGCATTTTCTAATTTATTCTTTTCCTGGAAACGGCCAAGTGCGGCAGCCGGCGACGGCAGTCTGGATGTGGGGATGATAGGACTCCGTGGTATCAGGAAGATACTTCTGTCGGACCTCGTCTTCGGTGAAGTAGTCGTCGTATTCGACCAGGCTTTTGTAAATGCCGCACTTCAGGCAGGGGATGTCGTCCCGTGGAGGCTTCCGGCCCATGATCATGTCCCGGGCATACTGCATTCTTTCGTTGTTCACACAACTCACCAGGTCGGCTTCAAACACGTTGTCGGCATAGCTCCCCCAGATGTTTCGGCTGCAGCCGAGCAACCTACCATTCCAATTGACCTGAGGCCTTTGCCACATTTCGTAGCACTGGTGACGGATGTAGTGCCGGCCTTCTTGTTGCTGATATTCCGTCCGGTCGGCATAGCCCAGGTATTGTCTGATCCGGTCTTTGTTCTGCACCGGCAAGCCCCCTGGAAAGAAATTG
>JADFYN010000078.1:8449-12587 GCA_015233055.1 Deltaproteobacteria bacterium | reverse complement strand
AACTTTTGGCGTTCCGTCTCCAGCCTCTCCTCCAATCTCTTGCGTTCCGTGATATTAGTAAAGGTCGTCACGGAACCCTTAAACCCGCCGTCCTGATCAAAGGCCGGAGCCGACGAAACAATCGCATAAACTTTCCGCCCGTCCTTAGCGATCAAGGCCACTTCATATGTCCCGCTCAGACCTTGCCGGCGTGAATCAAACTGGGCCACCGCGATTTCCCGGTTTTCTTCATCGTGAAAGCTAAGAATGGGGCGGCCGATAAATTCTTCCTTAGAATATCCCAACATCTCTAAGAAATTGTTGTTGGCATAGCTGATTCGGCCATGTTCATCAACCGTCCCGAAGCCTTCATTCATGGTCTCAATCAGGCTTCGATAACGTTCTTCGCTCCGGGACAAGGCCAGCTCGGCCTGGCGGCGCTTTTGTTCCTGACGGTCTCGCTGCAATCTGGCGCTGAGGATCGGGGCAATGAAGCTGACGATGATGTCCATCAGGTCCATATCCCAGTCGTCATAGTCCGTGTCTTTGTTGGCCGCCAGCAGCAATCCGATCACTCCATGCTGGTGGATAATGGGCACGGCCAGGGCCCGGTTAATCGGACCGTGCCATTCGGGGACCTCAAGGGGAACGTTGGCATAGAGGTTCTGCCGCTGAAGCAAGGCCTGACCCCAAATGCCCGTCCATTTTTCTCTGGGAAAGCTGATACTCTCGGACGTCTCCCCGGGACCACCGGCATGTTTTTGGGCAAAGGGGCAAATCAGAGTCTCGTTTTCGTCTAAGTATCCAAACAAACCGTCCCGGCTATTTAGAAACTCCAATACGATTTTCAGGACCTCCGCGTATATTTCGTCATCAGGGACGGTCAGGAACACTTCCGCCACTTGGTTCCGGACGGTTAATTCCCGTTCCGATTCTCTTAACGCCTCCTCCGCCAATTTGCGTTCCACCACCTCCAACTGGAGCTTGGCGTTGACACGTTTGAGTTCCGCAGTCCGTTCCTCCACCCGGGCTTCAAGTTCATCGTGGGCCTTTTGCAGCCCTTCCTCAGCCCGTTTTCGTTTGGTGATGTCCCGTCCCACGGCCTGGAATTCGATCAGACGGCGCCGCTCATCATAGATGGCCCGGTTTATCCATTGCAGCCACCGGACGGGGTCATCGGAGTCATCGGGCCTAAGTATACGATGTTCAACCGTTCTCACCGGGTTATCCGGTGTTAAAGAGGCCAGCAGTTCCTGAAGCACCGAGAAGTCGACATCAGGCAAAAGCGGAACGATACTATGGCCGATCAGTTTGTCGGCGGGCTGTTTAAGATAGCGGCAAAAAGCAAGGTTGACAAAGGTTAAGGTCAGGTCTTGACCGAACCGGCAGATCATTTCAGTCTGATCTTCGACTATGGCCCGATAGCGCTCTTCGCTCTCCCGGAGGCGCCGGTCCATGACATTCTTATACAGGGCAATCTCCATAGTCGCCCGGAGCTCAGCTTCTTGGAAAGGTTTTATGAGATAGCCCAACGGCTCAACCTGCTTGGCCTTATCAACAACGTCTTTTTCCGAATAAGCTGTCAGGAATATTACTGGAATATCAAGTTGTTCTCTGATAGTTTCAGCCGCCGAAATTCCATTCACCGGCCCGGGCATAACAATATCCATCAGGATTAAGTCGGGTCGCAGTTTTCCAGCCATTTCAATGGCCTCTTCTCCTGACATGGCCGTCCCGACCACCTCATATCCAATGGCGCTGAGACGGCTTTTTAGAATAAGAGTGATAATAGCATCGTCATCCACGACCATCACTTTAGCCATGACCGACCTCTTGTCTTAACTGATTAATTTCTATGGCCATTTCAGTCTCGTCGCTGATTCACCATCGACCACGATTATCTCAGCCGTAACGCCATCATTCTTAGACGGGAAGGCTTATCGGGAAAAGTTTTGGGAATCTTACTTACGTTTTCTTTATAGGCCAACTGCACCAAATATTCAACAGATTAATGCCGGCGGTCGCGACATCCCGGATCAGGAGGTTAAGACGGTTTCCCGCGATTAATCATCCGTTTCAAAAGGCTATATTCTGTCTTGATCTTTTCCAATATTTCCAACATATTGTCTATGTTGCCATTATTGCCGGCCTGCTCCAGCTCGATGGTAAGTTCCACCATGGCGACCGCTTCCACGTTCCCGGAAGAGCCTTTTAGCCTATGGGCCAGTTTTGGAATCTGCCGGTCATCAGATTGGGTCACAGCCTCTTCCAAAGCCACGATTTGCTCGGCCCCATCCCGAAGGTAGAGGTCGAGGATCTCACGACAGAGTTCTTCATCACCGTCAAGCCTCTTCAGCAACGCAGCCCGGTCCAATCTGACCGTCGAGGTATCTTTATTTTCGTCGGGTTGTTTCCCTTCCAAAATCGACCTCCCGAAAATCCAGCGATTAATGACTTGGGCCAGTTCCTTTGGTTTTACCGGTTTGGATACATAATCATCCATGCCCGCTTCGAGACACTTTTCCCGGTCCCCTTTGATGGCGTGGGCCGTCATGGCAATTATGGGGATGTCATGCTTCAACACCGGTAAGGTACTATTTCGAATCATTTTGGTGGCTTCAAATCCATCCATTTCCGGCATCTGGACATCCATCAGGACCAGGTCATAGGGGATGGTTTTCAAGGCCTTCACCGCTTCTCGACCATCGGCCACGGCATCCGCCCGATAACCCATGCTTTCCAACATCCCCACCGCCACCTTCTGATTAGTGATATTGTCTTCGGCCACCAGAATCCGAATTTTACGTTTTAAGCCTTCGGCGACGGTGTGTCGGGTCACAAGGCGATGTTGGGTTGATTTAGCTGGCTTCTTCCAGCCAAGCACTGTCTTAAGGCAGTTGAGGAGTTGAGATTGTTTGACCGGTTTATTCAAGTAGGCATCAAAGCCGATCTTTTCCAGCCGAACCGCGTCGCCCCGTCTTCCTGCGGAAGTCATCATGACCAGGATTATGTCCTTCACTAGCGGGTCTTCTTTGATCATTCTACCCAAAGTCTCACCGTCCATGTCCGGCATGACCAGGTCTAAAATAGCCAGCCGAAAAGGATCTCCGGCCGCGGCCGCGGCATGAAGCTTGTCCAGGGCCAAGAGGGCGCCCGGCGCTTCATCGAACCGGCAATTCCAGACGGCCAGCATCCCGGCGAAGACTCGGCGATTAATGGGATTATCATCCACCACCAATATTTTTGCTTGAGCCAGGTCACCATCGGCCTGAGGGACCGTGGCGCAGACCTTCTCGACAGACTGCTTCTTAAACGGAACGGTGAACCAAAAGGTTGAACCCCGGCCTTCTTCACTGGCGACGTCAATCCGCCCCCCCATCAACTC
This sequence comes from Deltaproteobacteria bacterium, assembly GCA_015233055.1. GTDB lineage: Bacteria > Desulfobacterota > JADFXK01 > JADFXK01 > JADFXK01 > JADFXK01. The sequence continues at coordinate 9,223 of JADFYN010000078.1, read as the reverse complement.
CACCAAACGTTTAGAAATTGACAGGCCCAGGCCGGTGCCGCCGAATCTTCTGGTCATAGACGAATCAACCTGAGTAAACGGTTGGAAAAGACTGATCACCTTCTCAACTGGAATTCCAATCCCGGTATCACGAACCAAAAAACGCACCATGGCCTGCTGCTCGTCCTCATTATCCAGTGTGACATGAAGGACCACTTCTCCCTGGCTGGTGAATTTGACGGCATTCCCGATCAGATTTGTCAGAACCTGGCGGATCCGGCCCGGGTCGCCTTCCAGGCAAGAGGGGACATCCGGCTCCATCAGACAGGTAAACTCCAAACCCTTTTCATCTGCCCGCAAGGACAATAGTTCGCACAAATCCTCCAAAGTGGTGCGGAGATCAAAATCCAGCATCTCCAGTTCTAATTTGCCGGCCTCTATCTTTGAGAAATCCAAAATATCGTTGATGATGGTCAGTAGCGAATCGGCGCTGCTTTTGATGATATCGGCGTACTCCCTCTGCTCCGGGTCGAGGGCCGTATCCAGCAGGAGACCGGTCATCCCGATCACCCCGTTCATGGGGGTGCGGATCTCATGGCTCATATTGGCCAAGAATTCACTCTTGGCCTGGTTGGCCGCGTCGGCATCCATAGCCAGGCGATTGGCATTATCCACGGCTTGCTTAAGTTGCAGGTTGGCTCGCTCGGTTTCTTCCTTGGCCGCCCGCAGTTCTTCCTCGGCCTCTTTTAGTTCGGAAATATCCATAAAACTTTCTAAAAAGCAATCTCTTCCATT
>JADFYN010000078.1:0-8439 GCA_015233055.1 Deltaproteobacteria bacterium | reverse complement strand
AGAGACCACCGTCCTGACCACCGTCAGGCTGGTGCCGTCGGTTCGCAAGAGTTTCCTCTCGGAATTGTCGGCTTTTTCCCCCAGGTCGGAGATAGGGCTCTGTTGGATTTGGGCCGGACAAATGAATAATTGGCAATCCCGGCCGACGATCTGACCGCGTTCCGCCCCGATCATCTTGGCCGCGGTCGGATTCGCTTCAAGAATAACATTCGTCTCGGCATCCACCATGATCACCCCGGTCTGGACCGAATCTAGAATAGTCTTCAACCACAATTCTCTTTCTTGGAGTGTTTCCTCCGCTTTCCGACGGTCGGCCGATTCCAACGCCAATGAAATCATCTCGGCAATATCGGAGGCAAACTTCTCCTCCTCCATAGTCCAGGTCCGGATGCGCCCGGCATGTTCATGGCAAAGCAAACCAACCGCCTCTCCTCTCCGTCGGATGATCGTTACCAGCAAAGACGTAATGCCAAACGGCTCCAAATAATTTGCAGTCAGCCCGGCTGTGCGTGAATCATGTCCGGCATCAGACGCCACGATGGTCAGCCCCTTCGTAACCTCTTCAAAATAATCAGGATAGTCTGCGGCTTCGAGCCTGGCCCCCCGGTCATGCGCATCATCGCTCCGGGTATAGGCATCTTGGCAGACAAGGGCTGAACCGTTATGCTTGAAGAACCAAACACTGACCCTCGCCGCCATAATCGCCTGGGCAGAGACCCTGGTTATACGTTCCACCGTCGGTTGGAACTCCGAATTATCATTCCTGTTCAACTCCAGCAGAATCTTCTGGAAGTTCAATACCAACTCGGACCTGGCCAGCTTAATCATATTCGTTTCCGCCGTCCTCTGCCGGGTCACAAAAAAGATAACCACCAAAATGGAGAAGAGCAGTGTCACCAGGATACCGAACAGACGGGCAAAGCCCAACGAGTTCATTGAACCCAAAATAACGAATGACAACCCTTCAACGTCTGCCTTTTTCTGGAAGACCTGCAACCGCATCCCGTTGAAATCGCATCTGGTACCGTCTATAGGTTGACGCGGCAGGAGTGGCCAGCCCCGAAGCGCCGGATATTGTTTTGACTCGACGAGCAGATTATGAATGGTCTTGTCTATCGGCCACAGGGCGGTCATAAAGTACTCGCCATGGGTGGAACCGAGGATAATGCCCTCAGGACTGACCAAGAAACCATAGGAACCCAATTCCAGTCTAATCGGTAACCGGTCCAACAAGACCTTTATCACCGCGACCCCGATGATCTCTCCGCCGGCGCTGCGAACGGGAAAGCCGGCATAGTATCCTGGTTTTTTTGAGGTTAACCCGACGGCCACGTAAGAACTCGACGAGCCTTTGACGGCGTTCTTGAAATATGGACGGATGGCGTATGATTTGCCCACAAAGCTATCCGGCTTGTGTCGATTCGAAGAAGCCATGGTCACGCCGCCGGTGTCCATGAAATAGCAATCCGATCCTGGAATGATCTGACTATATCGGTCCAGAGTGGAGTTGACGGCAGCCAGGTCCTTACCGAAGTTGGGCGAGCCGGCCATCATTTGGACCAGACGGTCAACCGTTCCGGTGGCATTCTTAAACGCTCCATGGGCCAGATTAAGCTGAGAGTGATACGTTTTCTCATCATCATGCCTGGCGAATTCGCCTAAATATCCAGTCATGATCCATCCGCCGATAATGACGGCAGCCAGCGTCCCGGCCAGCCGATACCCGTAATGACCAATCCGGCGGGCCACCACATCTGAGAAAGACGCCCGGCATAATGCCTCGTAATGCTGCCAGGTGGCCGCAGAAACGGCAATAGCCAAAAAGGCTCGCAACAATTGGACCGGAAAGCCCAATGCGTTGAAAAATGCTGTATAAGTAAATAGATAACCAGGGAGGAATGATACGTTGGGCACAACGGCCCCGGCGGCTACGGCATATCCGGCCAGGCTGACGGACGCCGGGAGGAGCCATCGGCCTTCTGAAACGTCGGACCTCCGCCGGCACTGCCACACCGCGGCCGCGGCCCATAAGCCTCCAGTCAATCCAAGAGCATACCGAACAGAGGCATTAAGGCCGGTCAATCCGCCCAACCCGCCCAAAGCGGCCAAGCCCAGGAGCGGGACGAAAATCCACCGCCCCACCCCGCGGCCTGTTACCGCGACCATCCCGGCTCTCCCAAATTCCAGCAAGAATAAAAAAGAGCAGGCCATGACGATTAATCGGACCGCGGCAAACTGGAGATTGTCCCCAAACGCGGCGACCAGCATGTCCAACCATTCATTGACCCCGTGGGTCAGGCCGAATAGCCCCAGCCACTGCCAGGGCAGACGACGTTTGGTCTGCCGGGTTAAAGCTTGAGTAGCCGCGTACAGGAAAATGAAGGCCAACCCGTAGAAGAAAAAAATGTAATCCATTTGGTTTTTAATAAGTTCAGCCATCTGTCAAATATCCCCGCCTATCTGTTCCCCAGGACGGCTCCTCTCCGGCCCCAGGTTGGATTATTTAATCCCTTTGGAGAATTGAAGCAATTGCGGCAGCTAGGCACATGGCCGCGCGCGTTGAATGTGGCAAAATAATATACACCTTCAGGCATTAAGGCAATAAGAATCGAAAACAAGATCTGCTGTTGATTTGGGACAGGTGTATAATGTCCATGGAAATTCCTGGGGATCAGGCAAAGGGGCGGGTAAGATTAAAATCGGGACAGAATGAGGCGGCGCTGCTCAACTCCTGGCGCCAACCGATTTCCAGGCCGGCCTGGGCGACCATTTCCAGGGCCTGATGGTATTCCTGGGCCGTCACAGGTCGATCCAGCGGGGCCCGGCACGCGGCCTTATTTGTTGGATAATACTGGGCCATGAGGGATAACGTCACCTTCGGCGAGAGCCGGCCGGCAATAAATTCCAAGACCTGGCCGGTGCCGGCCAATCCTTCGGGCAGGACCAAATGCCGAATAATCAACCCCCGGCTGATCAAACCGGCCTCATTAAGGTGGACCATCGCTCCCACCTGCCGGTACATCTCTTTAACCGCCGCCTGGGAAGCCCGGACATAGTTCGGGGCCCCTGAGAGTTCTCCGGCCCGGCGGTCATCCCCATATTTCAGATCCGGTAAGTAAATATCCACAATTCCTTCCAGAAGCCTCAACACGTCGACTGACTCGTATCCGTGGGTGTTATAGACGATGGGCAAACGGAGACCGGAGGCCGCGGCTAAATCCAATGCGGCCACAATCTGGGGCAAGAAATGAGTCGGAGAAACGAGATTGATATTGTGGCACCCGGCCTGTTGCAGGTCCAACATCACCGCAGCCAGTTGCCGGACGCTGAGAAAGTGCCGTTCTTCAGGAATAAAATCTTGGCTGATCTGGTAATTCTGACAAAAGACACAGGCCATAGAGCAATAGGCGAAGAAGATGTTACCCGCGCCGTTATTTCCTGATATTCCCGGCTCTTCTCCCAAATGGGGACCGGCATGGGATACCACGGCCACATTCGGGGCCCGGCACGCGCCCACTTCTCCGCCGGCCCGGTTAACCCCGCAGGCTCTGGCGCAGAGGCAGCACGACTTCAGCAGCTCAGCCAGTTGCGCCGCTCTGGCGGCCAGTTCTCCACACTGCCATAATGATACGTAAGCAGGTTCTTCCAGCATGATTTATACCTTGAGAAGGGCAAACGCATGAAATCTTCTTAAAACGTTCAAGTCCGAATAAGCCCCAAAGGGGCGCACTAGGTTAGCCCAGCGGCAACGCCCTGGGTATGGGGTGGAGCCTATATAAAACACCATGTAATGATAACATAAGACGGCTGGCAATTCAGTATTTCCGCCGTGGTTATATGTCCCTACCAAAGGAAATGGCTTTAAAGTTGGCCGACCACCTGACCATCTTGCTGACATGTAACCACCCGTATTTCCCAGGGCGTTGCCGCTGGGCTAACCTAGTGCGCCCCGTTGGGGCTCATTTGGAATGGGCCATTCGAAAATAATTTCATGCGGTTGCCCTGATACCTTGAGCGATTACGATTGACTCTTCGCCGTACACCCTTACCCAGGGCGGAATCAATAATGGACAACGAGGTTACTCTTCCTGTTTGAATTGCATATCGTAAAGCTTCCGGTACAGTCCCGACCTGGCCAGCAGGTCTTCGTGTTTACCTTCTTCGGCGATGGTCCCGTCATCGATGACGATGATCCGGTCGGCATTCCGGATCGTGGACAGCCGATGGGCAATGACGAAGGTGGTCCGGCCCTTCATCAAATTCTCCAGAGCCTTCTGGACGGCAAACTCCGACTCCGTATCCAGCGAGGAAGTAGCCTCGTCCAGAATCAAAATGGGCGCGTCCTTGAGAATGGCCCGGGCAATGGACAGCCGCTGCCGTTCCCCGCCGGAAAGCATGGCCCCCTGCTCGCCGATGATCGTGTCAAATCCCTGCCCCAGGGCCTGAATAAAGTCTACGGCATAAGCCTGTTCCGCGGCTCGTTCCACTTCCTCCGGGGCCATGCCGACGCAGCCATAAGCGATATTGTTCCTGACCGTATCATTGAACAAGATCGTTTGTTGTGACACCATGGCCACTTGAGACCGGAGCGAGCGCAAAGAAAAATCCCTGACATCCCGCCCATCGATCAAGACCGACCCCTCCCAGACGTCATACAGCCGGGGGATGAGGTTGACCAGGGAGGTCTTGCCCCCGCCGCTGGTGCCCACGACGGCCAGGACTTCCCCGATGGACACGCTCAGGCACAGGTTCTTGAGAACAGGCTTATCATTGTACCCAAACACCACCCGGTCAAAGGTGACCGCGGACTTGACCGTGGTCAAAGTCAGGGGATCCGGCCGTTCCTGGATTTCGGGCGGCGTGTCCATGACGTCGAAGACCCGGATGGCGGCTGCGACTCCCTGCTGGACGGTATTGTTCACGCCAGCCAGGCGTCGGACCGGGTCATAGAGCATGATCAGGGCGGTGAGAAATGAAAAAAAGGTCCCTGGGGTGGAAGTCCCTTTGACCACCTGGTACCCCCCGTAGCCGACAATAAAGGCGATCCCGAACCCGCCCAGCAATTCCATCAGCGGCGAGGAAATGGCCCGGACTCTGGCGTTTTTCATTTCCAGTAGGAAAAACTGTTCGTTCTCCTTCTCGAATCGGCCCGCTTCGTATTCTTCCATGCAAAATGTCTTGACGATCCGGTTGCCGGAGATTGTCTCATGCAAGATGGTCACAATCCGGGCCATGGTCTCCTGGCTCCGGGTGCTGATTTTCCTCAGCCGCCGTCCAAACTTGACCAGCGGAATCACCGCGATGGGAAAAACCAGCACGGCCCAAATGGCCAGCTCCCAATTGCGGATAAAGATGACCACCAGGAGACAGACGACCGTGCTGACTTCTTTTAATGAGCCGGTTACGGCCCCGGACACCGCGCCTTGAATCTGGGCGACATCATTGGTGACCCTGGAAATGAGCATCCCGGTGGCGTTTTTGTCGAAGTAGGATGTCGATAAGTTGATGATGTGCCGGTATAGCCCGTTCCGGATGTTGGCCACCACCCGCTCCCCGACATAGGTCATCAAGTAAGACTGGCCGTAGGAAAACAATCCCTTAAACAGGAACAAAACCACGATGGCCGGCGGCAGGATCTTAAGCAGCCAGATGTTCTTGGCCACAAACACGCCGTCTATGACGTCCTTGACCAGATATGCCATGGCCCCGGTACATGCCCCGACCATACCCAGACACATCATGGCCAGGGCCAGCTTGGTCCAGTAGGGTTTAACCATGGCCAACAGACGCCGGTAAAGACCGACGGAGGGAGTTTTATTCATAGTGATGCCTGTATTTCCTTAGATATTCTGACGTTGAGAAATATTGAAATACAAAATAGCAGCAGTCAAGGCACAAGAGTCATTTTCAAGCAACGGCCAAGCAACCACATGTGTCAAGGTGAGAACACGTGAACAGACCAAACAATGGAAAGTTAGCCGTGCGGCCTGCGCAAATATCCGGAAATATATATAATTTAGTCAATCCGATAAGCTATTAAACCCCAAGAGGTTGTAGGCGGCCCATCCTGAACGACGTTAGAGGTCAAGTGCCCTTTTCCTTCGGTCAACCACTTCAAGGATACTTGTAGATAGCTTAAATGTTATATTACGTACATTATGTTTTGTACTTACCTGTAGGACATTGACGAGCGCCTCGATTTCATCTAACACTTCTATTGGAATCATTTTATCCTTCTGGTCAAGAGCCTTCATTAAAAGTCCCAATGACGAATTATACTTGTCATCTAAATTAAATTGCATATAATATTTGATCTCCAATAGTAATACAAAAATATCCTGATGGTCATGAAGTGCTCGTCCGTAATTCGCAACGTATCCGAATAGTTCAGCGTACATTGTCGCATGTACTTCCAGTTCGCTTTCATGGTTCTTCTCTTGAGTCTGTCTGCCTGCTTCAAGAACATTTACTTTGCTTTCTAATTTCTTGATTATCTTAGATAACCATTCCACCTGTTCTGCCAGCATTTTGCTAAGATCGCCATGCGTTAATTCTAATTCGCTCATTCTATCCTGGATGACTTTTGCATCACGGTCAATTATATCCTTCAGTTCAATATTGCGGCCATTCACCAAAGTGTATGCTTTCTTGGTTTCGTCCCTGATTTGGTCAAATTCCTCCCTCAACTTATCGTTGTATGTTCTTCGATGCTCTTCAATCTGGCTATCTATTTTAGCACCCAAATCCGCCTTAAGTCTCTCAATGGTACCATTACCTTCTTTGCTCATTTTCTCAATTATAGCTTCTTTACTCTCACTAATCTTTGCCACCAAGTCTTTACTTGTTTTCTCAATTATTGCTTCCTTGCTCTCACTAATCTTCACCGCCAACTCTGCACTTGCTTTCGCAATTAACGCTTTCTCCTGACTTGTCAATTCCCTTTGTAAGACTGTATAGCCTAATGAAAGCAAAGCAATAGTCACCACACCAACCGCTATAACGGTCTCCCAATTTATCTTATTAAGAATTGCTACAAGATCAAACGCACAAGTCACCATGGGGAACGCCAATTGAATGACCAAGCAATATAACAGAAAGATTGCTGAGTGCCTTTGTTTCATGGTTAATATCCCTCTCCGAAAAAAGTCAGACACTAAGAATCCGAAGTGATTTAGCCCACAACATCATTACCACTCACTATCTAAATAAATTACTTAATATTTTTATCTGAGACTGGCGCCCCGTCGGTCCGGTAAACGTCGCGCAATGAATACAGATCCCCGGCCGGATACTGGACGAACCCCTGCACGCCTTTCTTGGCCAGGGCGACGTTATCGACATACCACAGGCTGATGTAGGGCAGATCATAAGCCAGGATCTTCTGCAGGCGGCTGTAAATCGCCTTGGCCTTGGCTTCATCCAGGGTCCGGCGGCCCTGGTCGATCAGAGCATCCACTTCCGGGTTGGCGTAATGGCCCCGGTTGGCCCCATTGGGCGGAAAGGAGGCCGAATGAAAGATATAGTAAAACACATCCGGGTCGGTCACTCCAACCCACTCCAGGGAAAACATCTGGAAATTACCATTCCGGATGTCTCCGAAAAAGGTGCCCCAGTCATAGGTCCGGATGTCCATCTTGATGCCCACGTCGGCCAGTTGCTGCTGGATAATCTCGGCCTTGAGCCGGGCCATGTCGTTATCCGAGGTCTTATAGGTGAGCTTGAATCGGCCTTGACCGTCGCCCCGGTCCGGGTACCCGGCTTCATCGAGCAACCGGGCGGCTTTCTTTGGATCAAATGGATAAACGGGCACCTCGGGTTCATAGGCCCAGTTGCTGGGCGGCAACACCCCGGAGGCCGGTTGGGCTGCGTCCCGGAGCAGGAACTTGATCATGGCCCGGACGTCTATGGCGTGGGCCAGGGCCTCCCGGACTTGCCGGTTCTTGAGGATGGGATCGATCAGGTTGAAACCGATATAGGAGTAATTCGTCCCCGGACTTTGAATCACCCGAAATCGGGGGTCGGCTTTCAGCAGGGGCACCATGTCCGGCTGGGCCGCGTTTTGCATGAAATCGATGCTCCCCTTTTTGAATTCCAGCAACCTGGTGGTGTCATCTGGAACGATCCGGAAAACCAGCCGGGATAACTTAGCCGGACTCCCGAAATAGGCGGTGTTCTTAACCAACGTGATCTGACGGCCTTCTTCCCAGGACTGAAATTTAAACGGGCCCGTGCCGATGGGATGAAACCCGAAGTTCGTCCCTTCCCTGGTCGCCGCGGACTGGGGCACGATGCCCAGGACCAGATTGATTAAGAAAGGCGAAAATACTTCCTTGAGCCGGAAAATAATCCGATGCGGATCAGGCGTCTCGATGGTCTGGATCAGGCCCAGACCCTGCCGCTTGGGCGATTTAGTTTTGGGGTCCAGGATAGACCGGAAGG
>JADFYN010000077.1 GCA_015233055.1 Deltaproteobacteria bacterium | reverse complement strand
TGAATTTTTACATATTGCGAAGATTTGGCAATATGGCGATTAAAGACATCGGCTTCAGAGATATAACACTGTTCATCACAAGTCTTACGTGTTCGGCTAAAAGAATCAATAACATTCTGGTTCCAATGCGTTCCTTATTTCAATACGCTATGGATGCAGGAATTATTGAGAAAAATCCTTTCAGCCGTGTTCGCAACCAGAAAGTCGTCAAACCTGAAATTCATCCTTTGTCCATGGATGAAGTCAGTGCCTTCTTGAATTTTGTTCCTCCTCTATACAAGAATTTTTTTGTGGTGGCGTTCTTTACCGGGATGCGTTTTGGTGAGATGGCTGCTCTAGATTGGAGGCATGTCGATTTTGAGCGAGGCCTTATCAGAATCACCAAGACCCGAGTTAACGGTGAAGAAGGGTCTCCTAAGACCAAAAAATCGTTCAGGGACATTAAGATGATGCCTCCTGTGATTGATGCCTTAAAAGATCAGAAAAAGTTAATTGCAGGTAAATCTGATTATGTATTCCTTAACCATTATGGTCGCCCGCTTCACCCGCACTCGGTGAATCTGCATGTCTGGCAACCAACACTGATCAAAGCGGGACTGGTTCGAAGGTCGCTGTATCAAACACGACATACCTTCGCCACCCTAATGCTGGATTCAGGTGAGCTGCCAGGTTGGGTCCAACAAATGATGGGCCACGTATCTCTTCAGATGATTCTCGAAAAGTACTACTCGTACATCAAGAATTACCAAAGAGATGATGGTAACTCTTTCATGGAAAACGTATTTCAGCGGTCAGTGAAACAAAACGTGGCGGTTACCCAGCCGTAGAATCCGGATAAACATTTACACTAAATTTACACTGTAACAGAAACAGGGAATCAGCCGCAAAGCTAATTCCCTGTTTTTCTGCGATAATTTTGACAGCAATTGGTGGAGGCGGCGGGAGTTGAACCCGCGTCCGAGAATAATCCATGCAGGCGTCTACATGCTTATCCCGAGATTAAATATTCGCGATGGCGGGACCCCTCGGGCAGGGTGGCGCCAAAGCTATCCTGGTTGATTTTCACCAGCCCGTCCGCCAGGCCTGAGGGACTGATTATCCTGCGAGTCGACGCCCGATCCGGATTTGCAGGAGGATCCGGTCAGACGTTAGCCGGCTTAAGCGGCTAAGGCGTAGTTGTAATTGTCTGCGTTTGTGTTTAAACCCACATGTTTTACGAGCACACGGGACCTCGGCATGCAACATACACTTCCTGACCCCCGTCGAAGCCGTTTCGCCCCCTCGGCTTGACATTATCGGCCACAATTACCGTTGTTTAATTTTGTTAAATTGACCAGCGTCTAAGCCGTAAACCCCTCGGCTTGACATTGTTGGCCACAATCACCATTGTTTAATTTTGTTAGATTAGTTTTCATGTTAACTATTATAATCTCTAAAAGGTTGAATGTCAAGAGGAACGATTGGTGTTTTTTTAAGACAGGCATTCCTCCCAGCCAAAACACGTCACAAGCCGTTAATCATTTGTAAGCTATCAGCCTGCCGCGGAGGTTTTGCTTGACACAAGCAATTCCTTGTTTCTATAATTTATATTTACAATTCACTTCGACTCTGGCCCGTTGACTTCGGTTCGTATCCGCAATTGTCCCTAACACGGGTCATATGCTATTAAGATTAAGAAATAGAATATCCTTGACACGGATAAAACCGGCGCTTTTGAACGCACCTGTGGCTGGCTGCGTGTTGCCGGCTGCTTGCAACCGGTCACTCGTTGAAGACAACCAGCAACCAACTCTCCTCGAAAAGAGACAAGTATGACCGTTCGAGGTCTAATCAGCGTCAGCCTAAAGTGGAAGCTCCTTTGCCCTTTCCTGGTCTTGGCTTTCTTGGGCACGACCTCGTTAGTGTATATCGGGCTAAACCTCCAAAACGACATGATCGACAAGGAGGAGAGGCAAGAACTGGAGAACTTCTTTAGTCTGGTCCTGGCCCTGATCGACCACAAACGAGAGGACTCCCTGGCCTTAGCCGCCACCATCGCCGGAAATCCCGATGTCCCCAAATTGCTCGTGGCGCATGACCGAAATTCTTTGATCAAGCTTTTTCTGCCTTTATTCAAGCGTCTACACAAAGAATACGGCGTGGAGATACTTCATTTTCACGTTCCTCCGGGGCAATCTCTGCTTCGGTTACATCGCATCGACGAACCCACGGAAATGATTACTTACCGCAAGACCATCATGGATGCCATGAAAAGCGGAAAAAGCGTGGCCGGGCTGGAATGGGGAGTGGCTGGGCTGGACATTCGCGGGGTAGTACCTATTTATGATGATGGCCGGTTGGCCGGATCGGTGGAAATCGGCTTCCCTCTGGACAATAAGTTCGTTAACTACCTGAAACGACATTGGACGGCCGACTTTGCCGTTTATGAAAAAATGGCCAAAGACGACTATTCCATGCTGGGCGCCTCATCCAATCATCCCGGGGTTTTTTTACCCAATAGCGAGTTGGCCGATCTTAATGAACAAACCCCGGTCATTCTGATATCACCGCCGTCGTGTCCCAACCGGGCTGTCTTGTTAGGTCATCTTAAGGATTATCGAGGAGAAGTGGTGGCCTTGGTGGCGATCAGCCGGGATCGGTCCAAGATCATGGCCCGGCTGGTTTATTCTAGAAACCTGATGATCGCGGTCGGGGCGGTTGGGGTGATTTTGTCGTTCGCCCTGACTTATTTTGTGACTATCCTGTTCATTAAGCCCATCAGGCGGATAGTCCGGGCAGCGGAGGACATTGCCCAGGAGAAAAGGGAAATCAGACTCGACCCTGGGTCCAAGGACGAAATGGGTACCCTGGCCGAATCTATCAATACCATGCTCGAGTCATTGAAGCTGCGCCGGATGGAGATCGAAGATCATGCCCGGACACTGGAAAAACGGGTGGAACAAAGAACGGCCGACCTGGTGGACTCCGAGACGAAGTACCGCACCCTGGTGGAGAATGTGCCGCTAATCGTCTACCGGGTGCTGAGCGATGGCACCACCGAATTTATTAACCCGTATTTGACCGAAACCCTGGGATATAGCACTGATGAGGCCGTCAGCGACCGGAATTTTTGGCGGGAAAAAATGTGGGGCGGCGACGTCGAGGCCTATGAAAAAGCCATGGGCATCTGTTTTACCACTGAGAAAAGATACCGCATGGAAAGGGAAGTAAAGCACAAGGATGGCCGCCCGCTTACCTTCATTGACAACGCCATCGCATCTTACCGGAATGGAGATTCAATTAAGTGGGTTGACGGCATCATGATGGATATTACCGAGCTGAAGAAACTTCAGGAACGAGCCCTTCGTTCGGAAGAAATCAGGATTCTGGGTGAGATATCGGCCCGGGTGGCCCACGAAATCAGGAATCCCCTGCTGACGGTGGGTGGATTTTCCCGCCGGCTCCGAGATTCTTTTCCAGAGGATGACCACCGGCACCAGACGGCTAATATTATCGTTAACGAAGTAGCCAGAATAGAAAGCTTTTTAACCATCCTCTTTGCTTCCATCAGACCTTTTGAACTATGCCTGGCCGAGGTGGACATAAATGAGCTTTTATATCTGTGGCTAAATAATTTAGAGGAACACTTGCAGTCGAAGGGGATGATCTGGAAAATAGACCTGCCCCCGGACCTTCCCCACATCCGAGCCGATGAAGACCGAATCAGCCAGGTATTCGAAAACATATTTAAACATGCCGTCGGTTCAATGCCGGAGGGCGGACACCTGGATATCTCCACCGGTCAAGACCACGACCATCTGGTGATAATTTTCAAGTATCAGATATCATATATTTCGGACGAGGATGTGGAACAATATTTTTATCCCCATATTGACGCCGGAACCAACTGGACGGCCTTGGACATGCCTTTGGTTAAGATAATCATCCACCGGCACGGGGGCAAGGTAGACGTGTTTAAGGAAACCAACGACGTCCTGGTGGTCAGAATTGAGTTACCGTTAACATAGGCTATATGATAGGCTATACGATCTCAACCGGTATGTGACCCGGTTCAAGACCAAAGGCGGGATCTGGGGAGGATTTTGGAGGCGGTCGAACGGCAGATAGAACGCGCCGGGACAGCGCCTCTGCCGTAACCTCATCTTTTCAAGCTAAAGATATTCATCCCGGTAAATAGTCACCCCGGTTGAACTTAATTACTTCCGTGTTGGTGGTGATCGCGGTCTGAGCCATCAGGTCCTTGAGATTATCGCCGTCGGGCAACTGCTCCATAGTCTGCATCATAGACTGGACTTTTGCATCCATCGCAGAGACTATCGGGGCAATATCCTTTAAAGACATGTTGGGATCTCCCAGGGCGGCGGCATAGTTATCCAGCAGGCTTAGGACACTCTCGGTCGCCTGCAACGGTGCTTCCCGTGATTGGAGGTTGGCCACGTCCAGCGGATTCAAAGCAGTTGGTTGGAAGCCGGTCGCGTCTAACAGATTCGAGGCAGTTTGTTGGGAGTTGGCCACGTCCAGCGGATTCAAAGCGGTTTGGCGGAGCATGTTGAGTTGGTCCAGCCCGGGAGCTAGTTGGGAGGCCGCCTCGGGCCCGGCCGCGGCAGACACCTGCTTCAAGATGTCGGCAAAAGATGTCCCCGGCTGGGTTTGCTTGGGCTTCTGTGTCTGTTCCAGTGACGGGGTGATTTGATTGTCGATCGATATCTTCATGATTTCTCCTCGATGCCAGGGTTAGGGCCCATCGGTGATGCCCCGGCTGGGGCCGATTTTTTCAGGACGTCTTAAACCCATTATCGGCAAAGGTGAAAAAAAGATTAGCTGTAAATTATTGTAAATTATTTTGACCACGCCATCGTCATTATGATATACTACTTAAAATAAAATATAAAGTTTTTTCTTCATCATGAGTTTTATTCCCAACCGGCAGCAACTCTACGGACTGGAGGCAGGATATGGTCAGCGGCATTAGTTCCTCCTTAGCCGGCATGAATTGGGCCTTTGACAGCATTGGTGTCAGGGCCAATAATTTAGCCAATATCAATACCGAGTCATTTAAAAGCCTGATCCCAACCACTGATTCCGGTCCCAATGGTCAACCGAAACTGACGGTCAAGAAGGACACCAGCCCCGGCCCGATCACAGATATCCGAGGCGGCAAACCCGTTGAGGGATCCAACACCGACCTGACCGCTGAGATGGTCGGCCTGACAGCCGATACCGCCAAAGCCAAATTTAACGCCAAGGTCATTCAAACCCAAAACGAAATGACCGGGACCATTATCAATATCAAGGCGTAATTTCCCCTTTGCCCACACCTGTGCCATGACCTCTAACCCCATTAAACGCGCCGTGGTTGACCCGCCTACGGCGCGTTATTATGACTTCAAGACCTACCTGACCCGGATATTTGGGACTAAAGTCCACAGGATCTCCTTAGACGCCCACCTGTCCTGCCCTAATCGGGATGGGACCATCAGCACCTTGGGCTGTATCTTTTGCGATGATCAAGGCTCAGGAACCGGCTTAGCCGGCCGGGGTCTATCCCTCACCGAGCAAATCCGAACGCTCAAACAAGGCTTGAACCGACGCTTTAAGGTCAGTAAATTCGTTGCCTATTTCCAGTCTTATACCAATACGTACGCTCCCTTGCCCCGGCTTCGGCAACTCTACGACGAGGCTCTGGCCGATCCGGACATAGTCGGATTGTTCATCGGCACTCGGCCGGATTGTGTTTCACCGGAAGTCGTGGCTCTGCTGGCCGAATACGCCGAAACCCATCTGGTCTGGCTGGAATTGGGCCTGCAATCCGCCCATGACCGGACCCTGATCCTGATCAACCGGGGGCACACTTTTGCCGATTTTGTGACCACGGTTACCCGCCTCCAGGGCATCGGGGTTCAGGTCTGCGCCCACGTCATTCTGGGTCTGCCGGGAGAATCGGCAGAAGACATGATGGCCACCGCCCAACATCTCTCCGCCCTGCCGGTGGCTGGGGTCAAGATCCACCTTTTATACATAGTCAAAGGAACGGCCCTGGATCAGATGTATCTTCGGGGAGAATACCAACCCTTGACCAGGGCGGCTTATGTCCGTCTGGTCGGAGACTTCCTGAGCTATCTTCGGCCCGAGATGGTCGTGATGCGGTTGACCGGCGATCCACCCCGAGAATTTCTCCGGGCCCCGGCCTGGGCCTTGGAAAAACAAAAAAATCTGGCAGACATCAAAGACGACCTGGTGACGCGAAATTTGTGGCAAGGTAAGTTTTGTGGGGCAGGTTTCATCGGTCGGTGAGGAATCTGGAAAAGGAGAGTATGATGAAGACGCCCACGGATAGACGGTTTTTCCTTTGGGGCCTAATGGTTTTCGCTATTATGGCCATATTATTGCCGGCGCCGGCGCTCATGGCTGCCGACCACCATGGAGCTCACGACCACCATGGAACGCCCGAGGACCAAGGGACTGCCGACAATCATGGGAAAGTGCGCGGAGATGCCTTTTCGGACCCGTCCCAGGAAATGCCCATGCCTGATGAATGGATTAAGAAGCCCATTGAATATGATAACGAAGTGAAAGGTGCGGATCTGTCCATGATGATGGATCAAGACATCTATTACACCCTTCTGCCAATTATTCAGACATTCGCCCAGGACAACCATCTAAAAATTATCGTACAAGAAGGCTCATGCGGGATGGTGGCCGGAATGCTTGCAAGCAAAACAATTGACATGGGAGGATACTGCTGCCCGCCGAGTAAGGATGATCGTCTGCCCGGCCTGCAGTTTTATACCATGGGGATTGTGTCCAAGGCTTTTTTTGTCAACCCGGACAACCCCATAGACAACCTGACCAGTGCGCAGTTGAGAGACATCTACGCCGGAAAACTATTCCGCTGGTCCGAGTTAAAGGCCCAAACCGGAAAGCCCGGGCCCGGTCTGGCCATCAAGGCGGTCGCCAGGCTCCATTGTCCCAAAAACCCTGGACATTGGCGGCTATTGCATAACAGCGGCAAAAAGTTTAGTCCCTACGTTTCCGAGGTCGGGTCCATCCCGGACATGATCGCTCAAGTCGCCGCGGCAAAAGGCGCCATCGGCTGGGAGGTCATGACCATGGTGGAAAAAAACAAAAACATGGGGAAAGTCAAGCCGATCAAAATCGACGGATACGCTCCGACGGATTCCAAGGCGCTGGCTGCCTTAAAATATCCTTTCTACCGGACTTACAATCTCACTATCTGGACGGGGAAGGGAGTCGAAAACAAGAATGCCCGGAACCTGGTGAGTTATATGATAAAAGAATTTGAGAAACTCAACCCGGACGGATTCGGATTCGTCTCCGTCAGCCGTTTAAAAAAAGCAGGATGGAAGTTCAAAGGAAATGAACTAATCGGGGAACCGACGCCAGGCCATAACGGGCAGATGTAACGGGAGCGGAACCATAATGACGCGAAGCTGGGTCAGCAAAATACCCCTGACGCCGAAAATGCTGTTCATTACATTGTCTGTGGGCATCATACTGTGGGGGGTGCAGGATGTTGTCCTCACCAAAACACTCAAGGATATTTCCCATGCCCAATTGACGGAAATGCTCCACACCCAGGCCCATGAGGACCGGATCCGCTTCGACGGCTATGTCGCTGGATATCGGCAGACACTGAAGCTGATCGTGTCACAAAAGAGCTTCCTGGATCATGTCCTCCATGACGATTTCTCTTTAGACGGCGATGCACCGGTAATGCACCGGCACGAGATACCATTATGGCTGCCCGATGCCGCGATCATGCGTAAACTTGTTCACATCCATTACGCACTTCTAATCGACGGCAAGGGGAGGATTAGAGAGATTTATCAAGGATGGCCGGACCAACCGCCCCAGTCGCTTCTCCACCCATCCGTTCGTCTTATTCGGATCAGCGATGAACAGAGTATCCTGACCTCCCTTGACGGCGTCCCTTTTCTGGTGGCCTCGGAATCCGTCAAAGATCAGACAGGAAGAATGGCGGCCAGACTCATAATTGCCACCCGGTTGAATGATAATTTTGTAGACGCCTCCCAGGGATCAAGGACAAGTCAGAGAATCGTGGCGCTGGTGGCGGGAGAGTTTCCCAAGATCGTGGCCAGCAATAAGCCGGACAACCTGCCTGTGGGAATGCCGCTCGATGAGGTGAAGAAAGGTTATTTGATAATCGGCAAATCCTTCTTTGACGGAAGCGGTTCCGAACTGACCATGCAGTTCACTTCCCTCATGTCAAAGTCGGAATTTGTTAAGATGACCGACACTATTGTGAAGACGGAGCGGTTGCAACGGACGATCCTATTCTTCTTGTTCGTTTTGTCCTTCGCGGGGATCATGTTTTGGATCACCCGGCACATCCAGCAGTTGACACGGCAGATTATCAGTTTCTCAAAGGACTTCCTGAACATCCAGCCTCAAGATATTCCCAAGGGAGACCAGTTGGTTATTCTCGAACAACAATTCTCGAAATTCAAAGACGAACTTTCCTCGACCATCAGGGGCCTAAATGAGACTCGAGGTCAACTGGCCATAAATGCTCATCAAGCCGGGATGGCTGAAATTGCCGTTTCTGTTTTACATAATATCGGTAATGTGATTAACTCCATCAATGTGAAAATATACCAGCTCGAGCAAATTGTAAAAGTGCGGGAAGTCCAGTCGCTGGAAAAAGTTTATAGTCTCATGCAATCACCGGAAATAGTTCCGGAAGAAAATGAATCCATGCGGGCCAGGAAAGATAAGTTGATGCGTCTCCTGTCCACTTCGATTCAAATATGTCGTCAGAAGAATGACGAATTCGAAGCCAATCTGGAATCGGCCCGGAAGGGGCTGGATCATGTCATGGAAATTATCGCTATTCAGCAAAAATACGCCGGTCTGAAAGGATTTGAGACCAAGGTAGACCTCAACGACTTACTTGAGGATTCTCTAGAGATACTGGCGGATTTCATCGCGAAACGGGGCATCCAGGTGGAACTTCACCTCAAGCAACTGCCGACGGTTCTTCTTGATAAGAACAAGATGGTGCAGCTTTTGATAAATGTCATTAAAAACGCTTATGAAGCCATAGACATGGCCCCACCCGAAAACGAAAAAAGGATCTCCATAAGCGACCTGGTCAAGGAAAGCGACGGAGAAGATTTCATTCAAGTGGTGATTTCCGATACGGGGGTGGGTTTCTTGCCGGATAATAAGGAACAACTCTTCAGATTCAATTATTCTACCAAAGGTAAAGGAACCGGCTTCGGCCTTCACGCGTCGGCGAACTACATCAAGGCCCAGGGAGGGTCCATGGAAATACAAAGCGACGGTTTTGGCAAGGGGGCTCGTATGATTATCAAATTGCCGGTCTCAACGGGAGCTGGTCATGAATAGGCGGATAATCGTAATTGATGATGAGGAGGCTATCCTAAAAGACTACTTGTCAATATTGATGCCACCCAAACACAGTATCTTTGATCTTCAAAAACAGGCTGCGGCGTTGGAGGCCGAACTGTTTGACGGGCCTCATGAACCCGAGGAAACTGAACAAGAGATGTATAAAGTAACCACGGCCCTCCAGGGTGAAGAGGGGGTCAAAAAAGTAACTGAAGCTGTCGAAAAAGGTTATCCCTTTGCCCTGGCCTTTGTGGATATCCGAATGCCCCCGGGTTGGGACGGTGTCGAAACCGCCAAAATGATTCGCCGCATTGATAAGAATATCGAAATCATTATTGTGACCGCGTACTCGGACCGAGAAAGAAGGGAGATTATCAATGAAGTGGGGTCGCCCGAGAGGTTATTGTATCTAAAAAAGCCTTTTGACCCCGATGAGATAAAACAACTCGCCTTGTCTTTAGTCAAGAAATGGGACCTGGAACGAAAATCAGAAAGACACCGGGAACACTTGAGACATTTACTGGATTCAGTCAGGCGGTTGAAAACTCTGAGCATCTCCTCCATCAGTGAAGTACTTTCAGCCATACTCAATGAGGTCCTGAACTTTGTAAATGCGGGCAAGGGATTCCTGATCAAGCTGGATGGTGACCAGGTCCAGGTGGAAATCGTGGCTGGAGACCTGACATCCTCGGAGGTTGATTCCCTGGTAGACAAGATTCAGCACTATCTGCCGGGGGCCGAAGGTGTTTCCCAGGTCAATGAGATCATGCTTCTGCCATTGAAAGATGCATCCGGAAACTTTTTCATATTAGTCACGGAGTTCCACCCTCCCATTAATGATGATCGAATCAGTCTCCTGAGATTGCTGCTTGAAACGTGTTCAGAAGTCTTGGAAAGCGTGAGAAAGCAAGAACAGTACTTGAAAAATGAAAAGATCGCCACGATAGGCCAGGTTGCTGCAGGAATAATTCATGAAATCAACAACCCCTTGACAGCTATTGTTTGCGCCACTGAGATGGGCAGTCTGGAACGAGAAAGGGTGTGGCGACTTATTGATGATTATGAGAAGACCATGGCGGACGCGGAAGTCCCTTCATGGCTAAGAGAACGGATTGAGAGGGTTACTACCCAAGCGGGAGCGACGGATATCCGGACGAAGATGACTAATTTTGATGCCATTATCAAGAACGGAATCAAGCGGGTCGTGCATCTGATGAAGAGCATCAAAAGCTTAACCAAACCTGTTCATAACTTTGAGCCACGACTCGGCGACTTAAACGAAGCTCTTGACACTACCTTGCTGTTGGTTCAAAACTCCATTAAGTATGGAATCAAGGTGCACAAGGAGTTGGACAGCCCTCTGATGGTCTGGTGCGACATGGACGGCCTTGGTCAGGTATTCCTTAACCTGATTTTAAACGCAGTCCAGGCCATGAACGGGCGTGGGGAGTTGTGGATAACCGGAAAGAAGCAGGGCGGGAACTTATTGGTGTCCATCAGGGATTCCGGGCCTGGGATATCTGAGGAAGCTCGGAATAAAATATTTGACGCCTTCTTCACCACCAAGACCGATGGAACGGGATTGGGATTATCCATCGTGAAAGGGATCATTGAAATGCACCACGGGACCATTGAAGTTGATTCTAAGGTCGGTCGAGGTACCACCTTTAATATAGTCATTCCTTGTGATTGGAAGCCGCCTGAATCACTCGGCGGGAGCGCCTGAAGACTCTCAGGTAGGGGGACGGCAGCACCTGTGGGGTCGGACTCCGAAGTCTTCTCTACTCAAACACCCGCGAGTATTGCGCTCGCTCTTTCTACCGTTGCGTTCTCAAATCTATCGGGCGCAACCGGCTGATCCTATTTCCGGATTTCCTGCCTTAGACTGAGGTGCCCGAAGACCTCCGAAGCATGAATCGGGCAGATGATATGGGATCGCTTCAGGCAAAGACTTTGCCGTTCATCCCATTCAAACCAGATGCAATCGGAACACCCCTGATGTGGGATATGAGCTTGATTCAGGGAAATAGCCCCGGGATAGGTGAGTCTGTCCATAGTTTGATAACTCCCTTGGTGTCACTTTGCGCCTTGTCCGGCTACCCTGAGGACAGCCATGCGGATAGCCGGGGGATGGCCGGAGGCGGCATCATGATTCAGGTCGTTGTTTTAAGCTGCCACCGGGCGGCCCTTCTTCCCCCGTCTCCGGTAACCGCTGGAAACCCTTTAGACCAACCCAAATCTGGCCGAAGCTTTAGCCCTGGGACTTCAGGGATAGGCTCCTTCGCGGGCTACTACATAGCACGCCGTTCCAAAATCGTCAACCAAAAATTATTGCCGGGCCCGGCCACCGGCGACCCAGGCTTATTTAATGATGCGACCCGGTAGGGCTGATATTCCCTTTATTTTGTATTATTAGTTCATCCCTGGGTCATCTTCCTTTTTCCAAATTCATTGAGCCGCCTGGCCAAAGCCATTTTGGGTTGACAAATTTAGCACATAGATATAAGAATCCAATAATGGGAGCGAATCGCCCTATAATACGATAACCTGCGCTGTCCTAACGGACCTGTTGCCGGTCGCTTGAGCGGGTTACTCGTTGAAGACAACCTGCAACAAGCGACGAATAACCAGTAACCACTTAACGTATTGCCATAATTAAGAATCTAACCTGGCTTCTAAGATATCTGGGAAGATGACTCAGGGCAGGAGGAATGTGGATGTCTCGCTACGCAATTATCATCACGCTTTGCCTTCTCGGCTATGCCTTTGGCGCCTTTCTGATCGAAAAGTCTACCAGGGGAAATATGAAGAATCGCCGGACAAAGAGGTCCATTCGTTACGCCGTGTTGGCGGTGGTAGTCATTTTTTTGGGCATTTTTTTTATGATCCGCACCAGCGGAAAACTGGATAATGAGAAACCAGCGGAACGCCGGTCAACTTGGGCGAAAGAGACGGCAACGACCGGGACCACGGCAACGCCCATCGCAACATCGGCCAAATCAGAGGCCCCACCCCAGATGACCTCGGTCTCGCCATCGGCCACTCCGGAAGCGACTCCGAAGGCCACCCCAAAAATGACATATCTGGTCACACCCAAGGCCTCTCCGTCTGACCGGTTCAGGCAAGTCAACGTCACCCCCACCCCTGCCCCACCGACGCCGGCCCCCAGTGTGAAAAATAAACCGGTGAAACGCAGCCCCAGTTCGCGCCCCACGGAATCCCACGCCAGGCCAATCCCT
>JADFYN010000076.1:12156-12683 GCA_015233055.1 Deltaproteobacteria bacterium | reverse complement strand
TTTTAACGCATCGAGAGCCTCGGGGTTCTTTTGGACGGCCTCTATAAGTTCACGCACCTGTCGTCCTAATTCCTTGGAGGCCCAACCTAAGTGCGTCTCCAACACCTGGCCCACGTTCATCCGGGAGGGGACACCAAGTGGATTCAAGACAATGTCAACCGGGGTTCCATCTTCAAAGTAGGGCAAATCTTCTTCAGGCAAGACCCGAGATACGACACCTTTGTTTCCATGGCGTCCGGCCATTTTGTCGCCTACCGAGAGCTTTCTTTTCATGGCCACATAGACTTTGACCATCTTGATTACCCCAGGAGGTAATTCGTCGCCTTTTTGAAGTTTGCCGATCTTTTTTTCAACGGTGTCTTTGATCAATTCTACTTTATCTACGTAGCTGTCGATAATGCCGCTGAGCGCCTCCAACTTGTCCGGTCCGCAATTTATCTTGATTTCCTGCCACATCCTAACCGGCACCGAATCAATCAGGGCGGCTGAAATCATGTCGCCCTTATTAAAGAACTTCTTCCCGGAAA
>JADFYN010000076.1:5591-12140 GCA_015233055.1 Deltaproteobacteria bacterium | reverse complement strand
TTGCGGTGACCATCTGGCCGGACAGGAGGTCAACCAGTCGCCGAGTGACGCTTCGCTTGATAATCCCGATTTCGTCATCACGATCTTTGGATAGCTTGGCGCTCTCCTCAGGCTCAATGGACTTGGCCCGATTCTCCTCCTCCACCCCTTTCCGGGCAAAGACTCGAGCATCGATAATAGTCCCTTCAACACCAGGCGGAACCCGTAGCGAGGAGTCTTTTACGTCACCGGCTTTCTCGCCGAATATAGCCCGCAGCAATTTCTCTTCCGGCGATAACTGGGTCTCGCCTTTGGGAGTAATCTTGCCGACCAAGATATCATCGGGCTTGACTTCAGCCCCAATCCGAATAATCCCGCTTTCATCTAGATTCTTTAGGGCGTCCTCGCCGATATTGGGGATATCCCGGGTGATCTCCTCCGGTCCCATTTTGGTGTCCCGGGCGACCACTTCATATTCTTCAATATGGATGGAGGTGTAAATATCGTCTTTGATAATCCGCTCACTAACCAGGATGGAGTCCTCAAAGTTGAACCCACCCCAGGACATGAAGGCGACCATCACGTTCCGGCCCAAGGCCAGCTCGCCCATTTCCGTGGCCGGCCCATCGGCGATGATGTCACCTTTCTTCACTCTGGCGTACTTGCTTACAATCGGTTTTTGATTAAAGCAGGTGTTTTGGTTAGATCGCTGGTACTTGATCAGCTTATAGATTTCTACGTCCGGCCCTTCCGCGACCGCGTTTTGGCCATCTTTATCGTACCGGAGCACGATCCGGGAGGCATCAATGTCTTCCACCACCCCGTCCCGTCTGGCCACCACCGCAACACCGGAATCATGCGCCACCACGGCTTCCAACCCCGTGCCGATAAGCGGAGCCCGACAGGTCAGCAAAGGTACGGCCTGCCGCTGCATGTTTGAACCCATCAAGGCCCGGTTGGCGTCATCGTTCTCCAAAAAGGGGATGAGCGAAGCCGCGACGCTGACGAGCTGGTTGGGGGATACGTCCATCAAGGTCACTTCATCGGGACGGGCCATGACATATTCGCCCTCTTTACGGGCGGAGATGGCGTCTACGGTATATCGTCCGGTCTCATCGAAGGGGGCATTGGCCTGAGCAATGACCTGGTCGATTTCATCTAAGGCGCTTAAGAACTTCACCTCGGTTGAGACCCGACCTTCAACCACCTCCCGGTAAGGAGTCTCGATAAATCCGAATTTGTTGACCCGGGCATAAGTGGAAAGAGAGACGATCAACCCGATGTTGGGACCTTCAGGGGTTTCAATGGGGCAGATTCGACCGTAGTGGGTGGGATGCACATCCCGCACCTCAAACCCGGCTCGTTCACGGGTCAAGCCTCCCGGTCCCAGGGCCGACAATCGACGTTTATGAGTGATTTCCGACAACGGATTAGTCTGGTCCATAAACTGAGATAGCTGGCTGGTGCCGAAGAATTCTTTCACCACGGCCGAGACCGGCTTGGAATTAACCAGATCGTGGGGCATTAAAGCTTCTATTTCCTGGAGGCTCATCCGCTCTTTGATCGCCCGTTCCATCCGAACGAGCCCGATCCGGAATTGATTCTCCAGCAGTTCACCCACGGCTCTGACCCGCCGGTTACCCAAATGATCTATATCGTCAACCGGTTCCTCACGGTCTTTCATTTCAATAAGTTTCTTGACCGTAAGCAGGATGTCCTCTTTGCTCAAAGTCCTATCTTCTAAGGAAGCGTCGCGGCCCAGACGCAGATTCAACTTTAATCGGCCGACATCCGAGAGATCGTAGAATTCCGACTTGAAGAAGAGGTTGCTGAAGTATTTCTCGGCCACCTCCAGGGTAGCCGGATTTGTGGGGCGAAGCTTCCGGTATATCTCCGTTACGGCCTCATCGGTGGTCTCAACTTTATCCAGGAAGAGGGTGTCACGCAAAGAGGAGCTAACCGTAACGCCATCTATAAATAAGAGATTCAACTCTTTAATGCCGGCTGTTTTCAGGTTGGCCAGCATTTCCAGGGTCACGGTGTCATTGCAGGAGTATAACACTTCACCCGTTTCAGGATCCACGATGTCATGGGCCAAAGCCCGATTGATCAGGCTGTCCTCGTACTCTGTAATGACGGTTATTCCGGCGGCCTCAATCTGTCTGATGGCCCGTCTGGAGATCTTCTTGTCTCGTTTAATGATGACGTCCCCGGTCCGGGGGTCCAGAATGTCTTCCTTGGCCTTGTCGCCTTGAAAGAAAACGGCATTAAACTTCCGGGTGATCCCGCCGTCGGCGTCAATATAGAAGGTGTCCGTCTCATAAAAAATATTCAACAGTTCTTCCGATGAGTAACCGAGGGCTTTGAGGAGCAGCGTAACTGGAAATTTCCGTCGCCGATCAATCCGGACATACAAGATATCTTTGGCGTCGAATTCAAGGTCGATCCAAGAACCTCTGAGGGGAATAATTCGGCAGGAATAGAGCAGCTTGTCACGATGGGTGGCGCCTTTGTCGTGATCGAAAAAGACACCCGGCGATCTGTGCAACTGACTGACGATGACCCGTTCCGTCCCATTGATGATGAACGTTCCATTCTCGGTCATCAAAGGAATCGTGCCAAAATAGATTTCTTGTTCTTTCACATTGCGAATGGTCCTGACTCCGGTGTCTCTATCCATTTCATAGACAACAAGCTGGACCGTAATTTTTATGGGTGCCTCATAGGTCATGCCGCGTTGGAGGCATTCCTCCACATCATACTTGACCTCACCCAGCGAGTAGTGTTTAAATTCCAACGACGCGGTTCCGCTGAAATCCCAAATCGGGAACACGCTCTTGAACACCGCCTGAAGGCCTACATTCTCTCTCTTTTCCGGTGAGACATCATCTTGAAGAAATCGGGAATAAGACTGCTTCTGCATCTCGATAAGGTTCGGAATACCGACGATTTTGTCGATTTTACCGAAATTCTTTCTATGCCGGTAAAAAGATGAAACTTTAAAGGCCATAATGTCTCCAAGAAATATCTTCCATCCAGACGTTAGATAAGACGACCCTTGAGGCCGGATGTGGCCTGGCCGGCCGGGTCTCTCCAATGTTTCACGTCTCTAAATGCCCTATTCCGACAGTAAAACAGCCGACCCCGACGCTCCGCGGCAGGGTCCCCCAAAATGAACTCAGATATGTGTGTATGTCATTGAGAATCCAGGCGCTCCGATAATATTCTCTTATGAATCCCAAGATACATCGGATTAATGGGGGAGGGGTGGCTCAATCGGTCCGATGGTCCAAGCGTCGTTATACGACCCTGCCTGTTCACCCCTATCTCTGCCGATCAATTCAGAGCCGAATAGACCTGAATTTCGCTTTAAGACGCTGAAAGGTCGGATAGATATCAACCTAAACAACGTCTTAAAGACGAGCGTTTGCTACCAGCCCTGGAAAAGATGTGAACCAAAGGTGGGTCTACGACTAAACAAGAGAGCTTCGTGGGCAAGTAGGATAAGGCTAGACAATTTCAATCGTGCCCCCGGCTTCTTCCAATTCTTTCTTAATGCTTTCGGCCTCTTCTTTGGAGACTCCTTCCTTGACTACACTGGGGGTCTCATCGGCCACAGCTTTGGCTTCTTTTAGACCAAGTCCGGTTAAGGCCCTGATGATCTTAATGACCTGAATCTTTTTTTCGCCGCAGCTCGTGAGCTTGACGTCAAACTCAGTTTTTTCTTCAACAACCGGCGCAGCTTCCGCACCAGGAGCAGCAGCCACTGCAACCGTCGCGGCCGCGGCTGAAACACCAAATTTTTCCTCAAGCTCCTTAATTAATTCAGCCAGGGCCAGGACGCTCATATTGGATATGAAATCAATTACATCTTGTTTTGTTATGTCCGCCATCCCAATTCTCCTTTAATACGAAACGGCGCCGTGAAGTCGGTATTGATTACACTTAGGGCGCCGAAATATAAACTGATTATTCAGGTACAGCCGACCCTTCTTTTTTGTCGGCAACGGCCTGAAGCGCCCTCAAAAACGTAGCAATAACCTGATTCAACGTAGACACAAAGCCGGTTGGAACGGCATTCATCGTCCCCAGCAGTTTGGCCAGCAAAACTTCCCGCGGTGGCAGCTTTGAAATCTGAACAATCTCATCACCTTGAAAAACACTGCCGTCAACGAATCCGACCTTAATAGAGAACTTGTCCTCAGCCTTGGCGAAATCGGCCAACACCTTGGCCATGGTGATGGGTTCATCATAACTGATGGCCACACCGGCCGGACCGGCAAAGTGATCCTTCAAACGGCTGACACCCGTATCTTTGGCTGCCAAATTCATCAGTGAATTCTTGACAACCTTATATTCAACCCCACTCTCTCGAAGGGAATCGCGGAGGCGACTTATTTTTTCAACCGTCAGCCCACTGAAGTTTGTCAACACCACCGCCTTGGCCCGGGCGAAGCGTTTATGCATGTCTAAGACTATCTTATCTTTTTGTTCTCGATTCAATCCTGGTTTCCCCCCCTTCTCTGACAGCTACTCTGATCTATTTTCTTGTGATTATCACGTACCCCTGCCAGAGAGAGACAAAACTACTCGGGTAGTCGTCAATCTGGTCTGGGCAGGCAATTTGCTTTAAGCGTGATGGCACGCGCCTGCTTTCTCCGACCGGAGTGTCAAACCATCGTCATGTGTTAGATGACGCTGATATTTTTTCGTTGTAATATCTTCATCGATTGGACCCATAACCCGGCCTTTTTTGCGGCCGGCAGATTTTCCGGGATCCAACAGACCCTTGTTTCTTAGCCATCCAGACCTAGATCAAACATGGATGGGATCAATTAGGCCTGTTTGAGTAATTCCCGCACAACCAAAGGATCAACCTTGACTCCCGGCCCCATGGTTGTGGAAATGGCCACTCCTTTGAGGTAGGTGCCCTTGCTGGCCGGGGGCTTGAGCTTAAGGACCATCTCAAAAAATGCGGTCATGTTCTGGAGGATCTTTTCCTTACCAAAAGAGACTCGACCGACCGGGGCATGAACGACCCCTGCCTTTTCCACCCTGAAGTCTATCTTACCGGCCTTGAGATCAGTCACGGCCCTGTTCACGTCGAAGGTGACAGTGCCCAGCTTGGCGTTGGGCATTAACCCGCGGGGACCTAAAATTTTACCTAATTTCCCGACCGTACCCATCATGTCCGGAGTGGCCACCGACTTATCGAAATCAAGCCATCCACCCTTGATCTTTTCCACCAGATCATCTGCTCCGACATAATCGGCTCCGGCATCAAGGGCCTCTTTTTCTTTTTCTCCCTTGGCAAAGACCAGTACCCGAACAGTTCGCCCCGTTCCGTGCGGGAGAACCACCGAGCCCCTGACCATCTGGTCGGCGTGCCGGGGATCAACGCCCAGGCGAACCGCTACATCGACCGTTTCGTCGAACTTCGCATAAGCGTTTTGAAGAGCCAAGGAAAGGGCCTCATCAAAGCCATACTTATTGTTCCGGTCGATCATCTTAACCGCGTTCTTGTATTTTTTTCCTCGAAAAGCCATTAACGACTCCTGATAACTGAATCCCGCCAAATCATACGGAGGAGAAAATATAAACAAATGGCAAAACAATCAGTCGATAATCTCAATACCGATACTTCTGGCCGTGCCGGCGATAGTCCGATAGGCAGACTCAAGACTGGTGGTGTTCAAATCGGGCAGCTTCATTTTGGCGATGCTTTCGACTTGTTTCTTGGTTAACTTGGCCACCTTATTACGATTGGGTTCGGCTGAGCCTTTAGGTAATTGAGCTTCTTTTTTTAGCAAAATAGATGCCGGCGGCGTCTTGGTGATGAAGGTGAAGGATCTATCTGAATAGATCGTCACCACCACCGGGATAATCATCCCGTCTTGACCTTGAGTCTTGGCATTGAATGCCTTGCAAAACTCCATTATATTAACGCTATGGTGCCCCAACGCCGGGCCGATCGGGGGTGATGGATTAGCACTCCCGGCCGGGACCTGCAGCTTGACATTTGCGATTATCTTTTTTGCCATCCTGAAAACTCCTCACGTTGTCTTTATAAACCACATACAACCCGAATCCGGTTTACACCTTGCCTTAACCAGTCATCACGGCGCTTAAGCTTTTAATTTCATTCCGGGCTAAATTCGGCCAAAAAGAATAAGGTTAGATCTTGGCCACCTGGAAGAATTCCAATTCCACCGGTGTCGACCGACCGAAAATGCTGATCAGCACCCTGACCTTGCCCTTATCCGGCTTCACCTCATCAACAACACCATTAAAGTTGGTAAACGGACCTTCCACCACCCGGACATTATCACCAACTTCAAGCTGCATTTTCGGCTTGGGGCGGAGAGTCCCTTCGGCCATCTGACCCAGAATTCTTTGAGCATCCTCTTCGGGTACCGAGGCCGGTTGATTTTTCCCCCCGACAAACCCGGTCACCTTTGGAGTATTTTTGACGATGTGCCATGTTTCATCACTCATCGCCATCTTGATCAAGATGTACCCAGGGTAGAACTTCCGAGACGTGGTCTTCTTTTCACCCTTGACCATCTCCAT
>JADFYN010000076.1:2136-5552 GCA_015233055.1 Deltaproteobacteria bacterium | reverse complement strand
TCCGCGTGGTATTGCCTGATCCGTTCCTCCAGGGCCGACTTAACCTTGTTCTCATACCCGGAATAGGTGTGAATAATGTACCATTTTAAGTTTGAATCCATCGGCCTAACCCCCGTCACTCCCAAACACTGACCGTATCTCTTACCATTGTTAAAGCTGGCCGGTATTACACCCCTGGGGTCAGTCCCTGAGCGATGACCAAATACCTTGTGACAACATCAACCGATAGCTAAGAATGAAACCAAATTGATCTTTGGATGACCACTTTGTTTCACTCCATCCCTGTCTATTTGCGATCTATTGCAACGCCCGGTAGGGATGGACCGGGTCAGGTTGTTGGTTGTCTCCATTCAAAGGTTGGCGTCAGGCGTAGCCGATATTTTAACAGGCATAATTATTGTTTTAATATGGTTAGCCCGGCCTTGCCGCCTGGATAATGATTTATTTGATAACCGAACCCACTAACTGCGTCAGCCCAAAATCAACAAAACCCAAATACATAGACACCAGTGCCACCACAACCAGAACAACCGAGGTCGATGCGATGGTTTCTTTCCGAGAAGGCCAGGTCACCTTTTTCAGCTCAATCTTGACTTCCCGCAAAAATTGAATCGACGTGGTGAAAGAATTCTCAAGAAAGCCGTCCTCCGGGAGGCGTGCTTTTTTCTTTTTCTGAGCGGCCTTATCAGTAGCGGCTTTGGTAGACGCGGCTTTGCGACCCGAGGTATCGGTATTCGGCCGGTTGCCCACGCCTTTTTCGCCGGGCGTGGAGGTTTCGTCGCTCCCATTATTTTTCATAGTCTTTAGGTTCGCCATGTTTTTGTTTGTGATGCCTGGAGGTCGTAAATTTGAGACCCCGGATTTAAGCTGGTTATTGATGCCCGCCATTCGGGATAATTGTCGTCGTAATCCAAGACCGACTCAACCCGGACTGCCGTGAAGGGATGTTATTGCTGCGAGCGAGTAGGCCTCACACAAAAATGGCAGGCCAGGAGGGATTCGAACCCCCAACACCCGGATTTGGAGTCCGGTGCTCTAGCCGTTAGAGCTACTGGCCTGCAGTGATGGTCCCAAATAAAAGGGTACCGAATTTATTTCGTTTCCTTATGTGCCGTGTGAGTCAAGCAGAATCGGCAGTACTTCTTAAGTTCCAGTTTATCTGGAGTTTTTCTCTTATTCTTAGTCGTGGTGTAGTTCTTGTTTTTACACTTGGTGCATGACAAGTTAATTATATCGCGCATGTCTACCTTCTATCCTGCCTGGGGAGTCGCAAACGCCTGGTTGCTCCCCGGCATTATTTATCAGCCCAACCTGAAGTTAGGCAACGATATCGCTGATGACGCCGGCGCCGACCGTTCTGCCGCCTTCACGAATAGCAAACCGAAGTTCTTTCTCCATGGCGATGGGCATGATCAGGTTGACTTCCACTGACACGTTGTCGCCGGGCATAACCATTTCCACACCTTCTGGAAGAGTCACTACGCCGGTCACATCGGTTGTCCGGAAATAAAACTGGGGCCGATAACCATTAAAAAACGGAGTGTGCCGGCCACCTTCTTCTTTGGTCAGAACGTAAGCTTCGGCTTTGAACTTGGTATGGGGAGTAATTGATCCCGGCTTGGCTACGACCTGGCCGCGTTCCACTTCTTCCCGTTTCAGACCACGGCACAGAAGCCCCACGTTGTCGCCCGCAATACCTTGATCCAGTGTCTTCCGAAACATCTCCACGCCGGTACAGACCGTCTTGTGGGTCGGCTTAACCCCGACGATCTCCACATCGTCACCCACCTTGATGATGCCCCGCTCAACGCGACCGGTGACCACCGTACCTCGACCGGAAATGGAGAACACATCTTCGATCGGCATTAAGAACGGTTTGTCGGTATCGCGAATCGGCTCCGGAACAAAACTGTCCACGGCAGCCATCAAATCAAGAATGGGCTTGCAATTCTCACAGGCCCCTTTTCCGCATCCACACTGCAGGGCCTTTAGGGCTGATCCACGAATAATCGGGGTGTCGTCGCCGGGAAACTCATATTTGTCCAAAAGCTCCCGCAACTCTAATTCCACCAGCTCGATCAATTCGGCATCGTCCACCATGTCCACCTTGTTCAAAAAAACCACTATGCTGGGCACGCCAACCTGCCGGGCCAGCAAAATGTGTTCTCTCGTCTGCGGCATGGGGCCGTCATCGGCGCCGACCACCAGGATCGCCCCATCCATCTGGGCCGCACCGGTGATCATGTTCTTAATGTAGTCAGCGTGACCGGGGCAGTCCACGTGGGCATAGTGTCGATTCTTTGTCTGATACTCCACATGGGCCGTGGCGATGGTGATCCCTCGCTCTTTTTCCTCGGGGGCCTTGTCTATCTGATCGAAGGCGATGTATTCCGCCCCGCCGCTTTTGGATAAGCATAGCGTAATGGCCGAGGTCAACGTTGTCTTGCCATGATCTATATGGCCAATCGTCCCGACGTTGACATGCGGTTTGTTTCTCTCGAATTTCTTCTTAGCCATAACCTGTCCTCCTCAAAATCAATTCGCCGTATTAGGCGGCCCTTGGCGACCGCATTGGAGTGCCGGGACTATTCAATTTTACTATTTTTAGCCACTAGCTGCGGGATTGATCCGGACACGAATGGTGACCGCCATCTCAACCCGTTGCTGAAGTTACCAGCGATAGTGGGCAAAAGCCTTGTTTGCTTCAGCCATCTTGTGGGTATCTTCCTTTTTCTTGACTGATGCCCCACGATTATTAAAGGCATCCAGAAACTCGGCGGCCAGTTTAGCCTCCGTGGTCTTTTCCGACCGTTTCTCGGCGTGCCCGATAATCCACCGGATGGATAAGGCACGGCGCCGTTCGGGTCTGACCTCTACCGGGACTTGATAGGTAGAGCCTCCCACTCGACGTGACTTGACTTCAATCATCGGTTTTACATTTTCCAGAGCTTTCTCAAAGACCTTGACCGGATCTTCTTTGGCTCTCTTTTCGATGATCTCGAAAGAATTATACAAGATGGACTCGGCGATGCTCTTTTTACCATTTCGCATGATGCCGTTGATAAACTTGGCCACCAACTTATTGTGGTATTTGGGGTCCGGTAGTATATCTCTTTTGGCAACAACTCTTCGGCGTGGCATGTTTCCCTCGGCTGTTACGTTTCGATAGGAGAAAGATTATGCTATTTTGGGCGCTTTGCCCCGTACTTGGAGCGGCCCTGGCGGCGATCCTGAACCCCGACGGAGTCGAGAGTGCCTCTAATAACGTGATACCTGACCCCCGGGAGGTCCTTGACCCGGCCGCCTCTGATAAGGACAACCGAGTGTTCCTGAAGATTGTGACCGATGCCGGGTATGTAAGTTGTCACTTCCATGCCGTTGGTCAGCCGGACCCTGGCTACCTTCCTCAATGCGGA
>JADFYN010000076.1:0-2119 GCA_015233055.1 Deltaproteobacteria bacterium | reverse complement strand
TGGGCGTCGTGGTGTATACTCTGATACATACCCCACGCTTTTGAGGGCAGGCTTTCATGGCCGGGGTGTTGGTTTTCTTCTTTACCTCTATACGGCACTTTTGAATCAGTTGATTTATTGTTGGCATTCTATTTAGACCTCTTCAAGCGGAACGTGACTGTTGCGTTCTGAAGTAAAAAAATATATGCTTACACCACGGTGGTCGGTCTGTCAAGAAGTTTTTTCATCTAAATGTAACTTCTTTGCTCCAATTGCACTTCGCCTACAGCTAGCCCCTCCAAAGGGACCGCCATCAATACTTGGCCTTGGCGATGATCTGCTCTGATTCCAGAATCTTAGGCCCTCGATACTTGGCCATCCCGGTCCCCGCAGGGACTAACCGGCCCATAATTACGTTCTCTTTCAGACCACGCAGCCAGTCCACCTTGCCGGCGATAGCCGCCTCGGTCAATACCTTGGTCGTCTCTTGGAAAGACGCGGCCGAAATGAAGCTCTCCGTGCTCAAGGACGCCTTGGTTATGCCTAACAGCATTGGTTCACCTTCAGCCGGTTGACCGCCCTTTTCCACGATGCTTCGATTCTCTCTGTCAAAATGGAGCTTCTCGACCTGTTCCCCAACCATAAAGGTCGTATCGCCGGACTTAATGATTCTGATGCGGCGAAGCATTTGGCGAACAATAACTTCGATGTGCTTGTCGTTGATTTTGACGCCCTGTAAGCGATAGACCTCCTGGACTTCATCCACCAGGAACTTAGCCAGTTCCTTGACGCCTTTGACGGCCAGAATGTCATGCGGGTTGGGGGACCCATCCATCAGGGGCTCGCCGGACTTGACCACATCGCCCTCATGGACGCTGACGTGCTTGCCCTTGGGGATCAAGTATTCTCTGGGTTCACCCACCTCAGGCGTGACCACGACCTTACGTTTTCCCTTGGTGTGCTTGCTGAAGGAGACACGCCCGTCGATCTCGCTGATTATGGCGAATTCCTTTGGCTTTCTAACCTCAAAAAGCTCGGCCACCCGGGGTAGACCACCGGTGATATCTTTTGTTTTGGTCGTTTCCCGCGGGATCTTGGCCAACACGTCACCGGCCATGACCATGTCGCCTTCGTTGGTCATAATGATGGCGCCCACCGGAAGAAGATACCTGGCCATTGTTTCCGACTCAGGGAGTCGCATGGTTTTACCGGATTCGTCTTTTATGGAGACTCTGGGCCGCACTTCAGTGTCTTTAAACTCAACGACCACCTTGCTGGACTTGCCGGTAACCAGGTCGACCTTTTCTTGCATGGTCTTCCCTTCCATGATATCCCCAAATTTGACCCGGCCCGAGGCCTCTGTCAAGATCGGGATAGTGAAGGGATCCCACTCGGCGATGAGTTGATCTTTCGTCACCGTTTCGTCTTCTTTAATTCGGAGATGGGCCCCGTAAATAATGGGGTACCTCTCCCGCTCATGGCCTTCCTGATCCAAAATGTTGACCACGCCGTTTCGGTTCATGACCACCAGCTCGCCGCTCGGCTTTTCCACCACGTGCAGATTGAAGAATTTGATCTTCCCACCGTGCTTGGATTTGATGGTGGTTTGTTCTACCCGCCGGGAGGCGGTGCCGCCGATGTGGAAGGTCCGCATGGTCAACTGTGTGCCCGGTTCACCGATGGACTGGGCGGCGATGATCCCGATGGCGGCTCCGATATCTACAGGCCGGCCATGGGCCAGATCCCGCCCGTAACACTTAACACAGACACCATGGGTCGACTGGCAGGTCAAAACTGAACGGATTTGGACCCGATCGAGGGCGGCATCTTCAATCTCTTTAACCGCCTCCTCGTCAATGACTTGATTGGCCTTAACGATAACGTAATTGGGATCGGACGCCGGTCTGGTCGGGTCGGTGATATCCCACAAGGTGATTCGACCCAGGATCCGTTCGCCTAAGGTTTCGATCACTTCGCCGGCCTCCCGGAGGGATTCGACAAAAATCCCATCCAGGGTTCCACAATCCACTTCCGAGATGACTGCGTCTTGGGCCACGTCGACCAATCTCCTGGTCAGGTATCCCGAGTTGGCCGTCTTCAGGGCCGTATCGGCCAAACCCTTTCGGGCGCCGTGGGTGGA
>JADFYN010000075.1 GCA_015233055.1 Deltaproteobacteria bacterium | reverse complement strand
CAAAATTAGGGAAGAACTGCAAGACAAGTATGGCCGGATAACGTTGGCGGATTTAATCAACGATGAACCCAGCGTTGATCCCCCAAAAGAAACTTGACTCATGCCTTCAAACTGAGGCATGGGCGGACGCTCCGTTTCCCTTCGACTCTATTTAGCATTGACAATGAAACAGGTTTAAATTAACCTGAGCAACAAGCCGTTTCCATTTGGAATTAAACTGAGTTCAATGAGTATGCTAAGCGATTATCGTCAAGGGCCGTAATTCAATCCGCAGATTGCGCCGATTTGCGCAGATTCGGGCCAAAATAGGTCTCTGGGGCTTTTCCATCTGCGTTCATCTGCGAAATCTGCGGATACATTTCTGGTGGTTAATTAATAAACCCGTCGAACTCAAGATAATTTAATGGGCTGCCGGCAGTTCCAACTCCCTTCGATGGAGTCGGCGTCCGGCCCCTTTCCCCAAACCAACCACGCCACAACCAACGGGACTCATGACTAAAGATTTATCAGAATGCACCATTTTGGCGGTTGACGACACTGAGATCAACCTCGATCTGCTGGTGGAGACGCTGGGTGATCTATATGAGGTCATCGTGGCCATCAATGGATTTGACGCCCTGGAGATCGTTGCCTCCGCCCCCCCGGACTTGATCCTTCTCGATATCATGATGCCGGGCATGGATGGTTACGAGGTCTGCCGCCGGCTGAAAGCGGATGACCGCTCCCGGGATATCCCGGTTATCTTCATTACCGCCATGGGCGAATCCGAGGATGAAACCAAAGGACTGGAACTTGGCGCCATCGATTACCTGACCAAACCCATCAACCCGGCCATAGTCCAGGCTCGGGTCAAGAACCACCTGCAATTAAAGCTGGCTCAAGAGGAACTGGCCCGGCAAAACGAAATCCTGGAGATCAAAGTCCAGGAACGGACGCGGGAACTGGCTCGGACCATGGAGGAGAAGGAACGGATTCAAAGTGAATTGCGCCTGGCCCGCCTCATCCAACAAGAGGCCTTGCCCACCGTCTTTCCGCCCATTCCAGAAGCTGAAAATGTGGAGATATTCGCCCGAATGGAGCCGGCCAAGGAAGTAGGCGGGGACTATTATGACTTCTTCATGATAGATAAAGACCACATCGGGGTGGTGGTGGCGGATGTCTCGGGGAAGGGCGTCCCGGCCGGATTATTTATGATGCGGACCCGGACGTTGCTCCGAAGTGCGGCCAGCCATAACCTGAGCGCCGCGGCGGCTATTTCCAAGACAAATGATTCATTAGCCACGGATAACATTTCCGCCCACTTTGTCACCGTGTTCTATTTCATCTGCAACCTGAACACCGGCTTGATCACCTTTTGTAACGCCGGGCATCCGCCGCCGCTGATCATCAACAAAGGAAAAACTTCGGTATTAACCGAACGGACGAAGAGTATCGTCAATCCGGCCATCGGCGTGATCGAAGAAGTGGAGTATCATGACAGCCTTCTGCAATTGGAGGCAGGCGAATCTCTGGTCGTTTTTACCGATGGAGTGACTGAACCGGTCAATACCCAGGAGGAGATGTTTGGCGAGGAGCGGCTGGCCGCGGTGATCGAAGCTCATGGGCATGGCTCCACTCAGGACATCTGCCGGCGCATCTTTGCGGAACTCGACGATTTTCAAACCGGACTGGAACCGTTTGACGATATCACCGTGTTGCTGTTCAAGCTTCTAAGATGCGGATGACCGGTTTGAAGCATGTGGTTCCCGGCCACGGCAGGTGGAATGCAGCCCAAAGCACGCTGGACCCGGCTAATCTATAGGTTTTTTAGTTCTAATCCGACTGCCCAGGGCGTTGCCGCTGGGCTAACCTAGTTCGCCCCGTTGGGGCTTGTTTGGAATCGCCTTCTTATGAATATGTTCGGTAAAATCCCCTTTGTGATCTATATATAATCCCGCCGCAATTCTTCCAGCATCTCATCGGTCAGCCTCTCGGTCTTGCGCAGTTCGGCGAATTTGTCCAGTAAGTCGTTGGTGGTCAGCCTTTGTTTCTCGGCTTTAGAAATATCATCGATGATCCGGCCTTTATTCATCATAATGGTCCGGGTGCCCAGTTCCAGGGCCTGGCTCATGCTGTGGGTGACCATCAGGCTGGTCAGGCGGCCCCGTTCGATGAATTTCTTGGTCAACCGAATGACCTGGGCCGCGGATTTGGGGTCTAGGGCGGCCGTGTGCTCATCCAGCAACAGGACTTGGGGCGGATTAATAACGGCCATGAGCAAAGTCAAAGCCTGCCTCTGACCACCGGACAGGGTCCCGATAACGTTGTCCAGCCGTTCTTCCAGTTGCATTTCCAGTTGCCCGATCTCTTCCCGATATTTGTCCAAACGAGATGCCTTCAGTTCCGTCTTCGGATACTTGGGTTTTCCCCTTAAATAGGCCAGGTGAAGGTTTTCGGCGATGGTCATATCCGGGGCCGTGCCGGCAAAAGGGTTTTGGAATACGCGGGAGATGAGCTTGGCCCGTTGAAAATCCCGTTGTCGGGTGACATCCACCCCGGCGATCTCCACCCGGCCCGAATCGGGCAAGAAAGTTCCGGCCACGGCATTGAGCAAAGTGGATTTGCCGGAGCCGTTGGTCCCGATGATGGTGACGAATTCCCCTTCCTGTATGCCTAAGTCAACTCCCCTTAAGGAGTAGACCTCATTAGCCGTCCCGGCGTTAAACGTCTTGTGCAGGCCGGTTATCTTGATCATGCTTGACCTCGCTATTTTTTGACCTCGGCTGCCTGTTTCACGGGGCAAAATCTAAAATGTCCTTAGAAATACATCTTTAGAAACCAATCTGCCTGGCTCTGCGGCATCCTATTTCTAACCTGGGCAATGAATTCCTGCTCCTTCCCCAAGGCGCTGTATACTATACCAATTTTTGTCAGGGCCGGAGATGGTCCTCCCCCGATAATCATGGCAAGCTTAGCCCCGATGTGCTTCACAATAATTTGTCTCTGGCCCGTTCTTTCGGCAACCTCAAGGGCGACATCTGGATCGCCTTCCAACAGTCCCAAGATAATGGGTTCTTGCGAGAGGTATTTCAGGTAGTTTGAATCACCTTGTTGCACGGCGAATTCCGCCCAGGCGGTTAGGAAATCCAGGTTGGACATCTGAGTATCTTTAAACGTATCAATCAGATTTCTCGCCTCCTCGATTCGTTCGGCCGTCATCAGCATTCTTATGCACCTGGCCAGGTCATCGTCTCTTACCCCAAATTTTTTGATTAGTTGGAGGTAGATATCAGCGGCTTTGCCGGGGTTGTTTTTTATGTAGCCATAAGATTCCGCCAGCTTCCTTCCCAAGGTGATATCCGCCTCCTCCCAGGCCCGCCAGACACTTTCAATGAAATTCAAATCGGGTATATAAGAT
Organism: Deltaproteobacteria bacterium; assembly: GCA_015233055.1. Lineage (GTDB taxonomy): Bacteria > Desulfobacterota > JADFXK01 > JADFXK01 > JADFXK01 > JADFXK01. Next base: position 9,486 of record JADFYN010000075.1, on the reverse strand, counting down.
GAGCCCAAAATGGAGGGCACCTCAAACGTTTCCGCCACCGTGCGTCGCAGCAGAAGGTCTTTGGGTTCTTGGGTAACCGTCCAAAACCGTTGGGCCATTTTGAGGGCTCGGAATCCTTTAATACTGCGGACATTATAAAACATCAAGACTTCCCGAAAACATTCCGGGGTCCCATAAACTTCCGCCAGGTACTCCATTTCTTTGGTCGCCCCTTCAGGATCAAACCAAATTTTTTCTCTAGCCGCCCGGATCAGATTTTCAATTCTTGGCATGATCATGGCTTTGGGGACAATGTGGGAAAACAGTCTTAGGTAGTCTTGAAGGAGAATTGAATCGTCGGGGCTGTGCTCTGTACCTACGAGCAACGACTCTCGAAGTTGCAGGACCGGTTCGGAATGGAGTACGAATATCTCGTCAAGCGCCAGGGTATCCTCCAGGTTATCGGCCGTCTCCTCCAGAAAAGCCCTAACTTCTCCCAGAAGCTTGCTCTCTAGCTCGTAGTCGCCCAACTCCGGTAACCGGCCCAACGCACCGAAGATTTTTACCTTTTGATCCCCAATTTGCCGCATAGACCGTTTCAAGCTGCGCAAAACAGCCCGCGCCCCGTCCAGATTCTCGCGGTTATAAAGCAGCAGGTAAATAATAGTATCCGGTAGAATGGTGGTGGCCACACCACCCATTTCGGTAACCCCGGTGCGGGAATCGATCAGCAAGAAATCCGGGGTTATCTCGTCTTCGATACGGTACTTCAAATCAAGGAAAAGCTCAACTCCTTGAGATTCCGGGGCATAAAATAGTTCGTGCCAGTTTAACCGACTAAGCTTTTGCCAGTAATCAACTGACGGGGCCTTACCGGCCGGAATGAGGTAAATAGGTGGTTTGTCTTTGTCTAACGCAAACACTTCGGTTACATAATCATTTATCGAAGCAGGTCTTTTCCCCTCGGTGACAAATGAAAAGAGATAATCGACGACCCCGCGTTCTACGGCTACAGGCGCACCATCCGCGGCCTGACTAAACTTGTAGTGCAATCCCGGCGCTTCCAAATCGAAATCCATAACGGCCACTCTAAAACCGAGCAGGGTCAAGTAACGTGCAGCATTGGCCACGGCGATAGACCTGCCCGTGCCGCCCTTATAAGAAAAAAAGGTAATCGTCTGCATGGGGTCCTCATAGGTTTAGGCGGCATGATCAAATATTGATTTTCGATTCTTGATTCCTATCTCAATTTTTCGGGCCTTAGCTAAACCGCCATGTTTTGTCAGGTTCGGAAATCTACTTTCATCTGCCATGGATTGCAGCGCCTTGACCGGATCACTTTTCCTGGCCTCGCTTAGGGCTTGTATCAGTTGTGTTACCCGTGAAAGCCGCGGCTTTGGAATAAGGTCGGGATTATCGGATTTAATCATGGCCATAAGAACGGCCTCAGCGTGATCAAAACGTCGTGTTGGGATAAGCTCTCTTTCTATTCGATCAAGGTACCTATCGAGTATTTCCGGCGGAGCCAGATCAATGATATCTTGACTCACATCTACCTTGGAAAGATCCAGGCCGCTGGCTTTATGGGCCTCCGCTACCTGTGCCTGAAGAAATTCAATCAAGGCTTCCCAATCGGGAAACAGCTTTTCCGTTGAAAAAAACCCGAAACGGAGGATCGCCATACCCAGCGTAGTCTCATCAACTTTAATAATATGTCGCTTCTCGAAAGGGGGGCGCGCCAAGAGGAGTTCAGAGTCGATCTTGACTATCGCACTCCCGTCCAAGTCAAAGTAAGCCAGCAGTACTATACTCATGGCAGCACCTCCAACGAAATTGATCTTTTGCGGGTCTCTTTTAGGATCTGAACAAAATGAAGCACCTGGGCGGTTTCCGCCTCGTGAAGCTTCCGGCCGAAGTCGTCGAAAGCCAGATTAAACAGTTCGTCATATTTATCTTGCTTCACACGGACTTGGGCAATATGGTCCGGCAAAATTTTAGCCGTGAATATAGCTTCAATATAATTCCCATCCGCCAATATGACTCCACCCCATTGTTCCTTGGTAGTTTGCGGAACTACCGCCGCATGCTTTATGGCCGCCAAATAGTGGCGATGGGTATGCGGGCAGGCTTTCCGGCGGACAAGATCCTCGTCAAATTGACGCAACTTATTGAAACAACACTCCAGGCTGTCATCAGGTAAGCAGGCGGCGTCATCCAACGCTTCCATGAAGGTTCGGCTAAGCACAATGCAAAAATCGCCAAAAAGGCTTAGCCCGACTCCTCCGGCATTGAAGGCGCCGTAACGAAATCCTTCACCATCATCAAAGGCATAGTCGAAGGCTTGTCTCCGATCATAATATCCACCAAGCTTTTCTCTGAGGATATCCTGACGAGTTCTCCCAGAAAGTTCGGCTTGCTCGACGGCCCATTCATGGATGTTCTGATGTTTTCCTGTCACCATGAAAATCGACAGGACTGCAGCCTTCATGTTAATGGAAATTCCGGCCTTGTCTAGAAACCAATTTTGAAAAGCCTCCAGACATAGTTTCGTATCGGGCGCACTTTGATCCATGATTAGCTTTAGTTGCGACTCAAGAGAGGCTGCGTTTTCCTGTGCTATCTTGAACAAGTTCATCTTGTATACCCGACCTTGTGGTCTAACCAGCCATCATCTCCGCCATGCTCCAACAGGGCAGACGGATGGTACTTAAGAAGACCGCTATCTACAAATCCAACCTCGTTCTCTAACCGCACCTGTTATTTCTAATCACAAACCAATAAATTGAGATCGAAGTTCACCCTAAAATCGGTACAACGGACACATTCGAGAAAAAAGGCCGAATCAGCCGTATAGCCATAACTTCACCATATATCGCCCTGATCCACCTATGGCACAAAACCTATGAGATGTCAAATAGACTTTACGATGAATAAGTACAAGTAACATCAACAGGTTGATTGGCAGCCCCCACCGCCCGTTACCGCCTGACCTCGGCTGCCTGCTTCAGTATGGACTCCGGCAAAGCGATGCCGTACTCTTTGGCTAAGGCCTCATTCACCACCATTTTCTTGGGGACCTAATTCTTGATCGGGACATTCTTGGGGTCCTGGCCGGTAATGACCAGGATGGCTTGCCGGGCCGTCTCCCGGCCGACTTCCACGTAATCTGCGCCGATGGACAACAGAGACGCCCCCGTCCCGGCATCCGAGGGGATGGTGGTGAAATAAGGAATTTTGTGTTGTTTCATCATCTTGCCGACAAAGTCGACGGCTAAGTTAATCGAGTTATCGCCGGAAGTGAAAAGAGCGTCGATTTTCTTTCCGACCAGGGCGTTCAAGGCGTCGGGGATGTCGTTGACGTGGCTGATGTTGGTCTCGATAATCTGGAAACCATACTGCTTGACCGCGTCACGGGCCGCATAGGTACAGGCTTCCGCAGTGGCTTCAGCCGGATTCCAGACGGTCCCGATGGTCCTGGCTTGCGGCAGAATTTCCCGGATAGCCTTAAAGGTGGCCGAGACCGGATGCATGGTGGCCACACCGGTGATGTTGGGCAGATGATCATCGGCCGACTTGGCTATCCCCATCCGGTACGGGTCGGTTACGCCGCCGAAGATCTGGGGGATCCTTTTGTTGGCCTGGGCAATACTCTGGAGGGCCGGAGTGGACAGGGTGATGATGTATTCGTAATTCAGGCGCGTAATTTCCCCGGCGATGGATTGAGCCAGGTAGAATTCAGCCTGAGCGCTTTTATGCTCCACTGAAATGTTATACTTTTTCAAGACGCCGCTGGTGGTCAGTTCCTCAAGCACCCCTTTCCGGGTGTCCATGATGGGCGGGGTTTCGCTGAACATAAACACGACCAACCTCTTTCCGGCGGGTTTGTCCGCGGCCGGGGTTACAGGGGCGTAAGGTAGAGTGGAAGCGGCCTGACCCGATGGCGGAGTTGCGATTCGGGCTGAGGCCGGGGCTGTCGGATGCCCGGCTTTAACGGCTGCTTCGGCGCCTCGTCCAACTAACCTATTGGCCTGGGCCAGAAGATCGGGGGGGATGGTCAGGCCCAGTTCTTTGGCCGTGTCCAGGTTGAATCCAAAGGTCAGTTTCTTGTTCAATTCAAAAGGAATATCCTTGGGCTTTTCGCCTTTTATGATCCGGTCAACTAAATGCGCCCCCTGGACCCCGACGGAGAAATAATCATATCCGATAGCACAAAAGGCCCCATCGGCCAACCGTTCCACGTCATTGATAAAAATAGGGATATTCTTTGACCTGGCCGCCTTAAGCACGGATTCAAACGCAGAATAGACAATATTATCCGGGACCAAGGTGAATGCATCGAGACCTTTGTGGACCAACGACGTGGCGGCCTGGGAAACCTCAGCCGAATTGGTCACGGTCGTCCCGATAAAGGTAACATCCTTATCGTCTTTCACTATTTCCTGCAGTTGGCTCACATTAAACACAGAATTGGCCTGGGATGGATCCCAGATGGAACCGACCTGAATTTTGCCGGGTTTGAATCGGTGGACGATGTCCATCATTTTTTGGGCCGGTGCCCCGCCGTACACGCCGGTGACGTTCGGGAGATGGTCGGTGTCTGATTGTCCCGCGCCGATGATGAATGGACTGGCCACCCCGGCGAAGACCACCGGTCGGTCTTTAAACTTACTAATCGCCGCCTGGGTGCAGGCGGTAGAGACGGGAAAGATGAGGTCAACTTGCTGTTGTTTGAATTTATCCAAGATATTGTTGACCGTGGACATATCACCATGAGCGTTTTCTTCCAGCATGACACAGTTTTTGCCGGACTCATAACCCATCTTCTTCATTTCGGCCAAGAATCCGTCTCTGGTCATGTTCAAGAGAGGGTTATCGACCAGTTGGATCACACCTATTTTATACAGCTTATTCGGTCCGACTGCGGGTGCCCCGTGATACCGCCTATAGCCCCAACCCGCAGCGGTCAGAACCAGGACCAGGCACACTGCAGCAGCAACCTTCCTCCGATTCCAGGCCATTTTCGGCCAGAACCGAGCCAGAGCGGTTTTGATAGCCTGCTTGCCGGCTGCGGTCTTGGAAGCGGCCAGGGTCAGTAAGACAAAAGCCGCGGTGAGAAGCTTCAGATCAGTGGGATCCATGCCCACGGCCAGGGCCACGGCGATCATCAGCCTAAAAATTAATGATCCCAGAATGGCGCTGAATACTTTGGCATAGATGGAGCGCATTCTTAAAACAGACTCGCCGATGATGACCGCGGCCAGTCCGATAACCACCGTTCCAATGCCCATGCCGATATCGGCAAAACCCTGATACTGGGCGACCAGCCCTCCGGACAAGCCGGTCAGACCGTTGGCCAGGGCCACGCCGAGCACCTTCATCCGGTCCACGTTAACGCCGGTCGCGGCGGCCATAATCGGATTGTTCCCGGTCATCCGCATGGCCAGGCCCAGATTGGTTCTGAAAAACCAGGCCATGATCAACCCGAAAAGAATGATGACCCCGCCTAAGGTCAGGCACATCCAGACTTCCGGAGTCAAACCCGGATTCACCCGGTCTATATAAGTCATCACCGTGACTTGATTGATCAAGGGGATATTCGACCGGCCCATAATATGCAAATTAATCGAGTAAAGCCCGGTCATGACGATTATTCCGGCCAAAAGACCATTAACGTTCAGCCGGTTATGAATGACCGCCGTGATCATCCCGGACGCCGCCCCGGCCAAGAAGGCCACCAGCAATGATATAACCGGGTTCACCCCCTGGACCAGCAACACTCCGGTCACGGCCGCGCCCAGGACAAAGCTGCCATCCACGGTGATATCCGGAAAATCATGGATCCGGAAGGTGATGAACACCCCCATGGTCATAAAGGCATATAAAAAACCTAAGTTAAGTGCGCCAATCCAAAGTTCCATGAGTTACTCCGTCAATTCGACCAGGCCGACCAGGCCGCTGCTGAATTTGGATTGTCCCAGAACATGCTGGACCTTGACTGCCTCCAGTTCCGTTAAGACCCGCCTGATTTCATCGTCGAACCGGTCCAGCCGCTTGCTGATCGCCTCTTTGGAAAACACCCCGGCATGGAGATGGAAATTCTGACCCTTAGGCAAGACTCCATTCATCTCCAGGCGTTCTCTGGCTTGATCCCTGGCCGCCACCCCGACACCGGTCACGATGTGATTGATATCCGTCGGTTCCACTGGAAAATTCATCCATTCCGTGAAATTCGCCGGATCAAAGATGTCCCGTCCCTGGGGCGGCCGGTTTTCCAAAATCGGGACCTTCTTCAAATTCATCCCCCAGAAGCCTTTGCTCTCGGCCAGAAACACCACACCCAAGATATCGGCCGAGGAAATCTCAAAGCACATATTGACCAATTGGGGCAAGGCCACCAACCCGGCCAGACCTTCAAACAATAGAACGTACTTAAAGTCGCCGTTAAACCCGAACCCGTGGAAAAATTTAAGATCAGCGGGCAAATCATCCCCGGAGTTCAGCATAAAATCCACGGCCGGGCGTTTGACCGCCGGATAAAAAAAGAAGTGACCGTTTATGGTCATGGCCTCGCCAAAGAGATGTTTATATTCCTCGTAGTCGTCCCCCATCGTGGCCAGTCCCGAGGCGAACCGGAGTTCCTTCGGGCTGACCGGATGGGCATCCTCTAAAGAATATGAGGCCGTGGCCAGCTTTTCATGCGAGCCGATAATGATCAAGGGACACGAAGCGGCTTCTTTTTCCAGATATTGAACAGTTATGCCGTCGATTTCCCTAGATAGCACGTTTAGCGCCGCCTGGCCGCCGCCGATAAGCGACTCCAATTCCACCCTGGTCGCGGCGATCTTAAACAGCCTGGTAAAGCCGCTGGATTCGAAGACCTTAAAGACGTTCTCAGACAGCATGTATAGAATGATCTCCCCACCGACTTTCATCAAATGCTTCTGGGCGGCCAAAAATATGCGCAATCCGGCGCTGCTGATATAGGTCACCTCTTCTAAGTCGGCTACCAGGACTCTTTCGCCATTGAGAATCAGCTCATCCATTTTTTGTTGGATATCGGGGGCAGTCAAACCATCCACCCGTCCGGCCGCTTTCACCCATTGCCGGCCCAGGTCCTGTTTGATGGTGCAGGTCAACATGTGCTTACCTCTTGTTCAGCCTGTAATTCCTAAAATTGTTTATGTATTATGACGTAAAGACAGGCCCAGGGCGTCAGCCATCCTTTGCAGAGGCGATTGAGCCGCGTCAAAATCATAACTATTAATGGATTGTTGAAGTTGCCCAATTTCCTGGGCGCACATCGCGCCTCCAATCATTTCTTTTAAAGACGCCAGGCAGATCTCGGCATCAGGGTTGCTGTCTTGAACCAGTTGAGCCAGCTTTAAGAACACCGGAATAATCTGTCCTTGATCGATAACGACGTTCGGAGACGGTTGTTTTTCAGTTAGGGTCTGCTCCAAAAATCCGGCTGAGGCCAAAACGGGCTGTAACGATAGGTCAAGGTTCGATATCAACCGGTCATAATCTTCTTCCAATCTCTTCTTCAGCCCCAGTTCCAGTTCTCCGGCGGCCCGATGAACCCCGGTGGCCGAGATGTTTCCGGCAATTCCTTTTAACGTATGCGCCAAACGCTCTGCGGAGGGCAAATCGCCGGCTGCGATCAGGCTTCTAATTTCGTCCGTAACCGCTACGTATTTTCCGGAAAAATCCAATATGAGTTGCCTAAGTAACCGCTTATTCCTGTTTAATCTCTCCAGGGCGGCTTCTAATTCAATTCCGGCCAAAGTATCCGGGAGATCAACCGGGGCGTCTTGCTTTTCTGATTGCCCGGACGCAGTTTTCACTTCTCCCTTTTTCTGCCGGAGACCTGGTTTAATCCATTTCGTCAGTACGGCAAACAACTGCTCCGGGTCGATCGGCTTAACCACATAATCGTCCATGCCGGCTTCCAGGCATTCTTCCTTTGCCCCCCTCATGGCGTGGGCGGTCATGGCCACAATGGGCAACTCCCTAAACCTGATGTCTTGTCTGATCAACCGGGTTGCTTCATAACCACCCATGACGGGCATCTGAACGTCCATGAGAACCAGGTCATACTCGGTCTTGGCTACGGCCTCGACAGCGGCGCGGCCATTGTCGGCCAACTCTACCTTCAACCCGGCCCCCGTTAGTATCTCAACGGCCACTTGCTGGTTCAGCTCATTGTCTTCGACCAGAAGAATTTTTGCGCCTTCAATTTCAATCCTGATTTCCGTCCAATCTTTTGGCTCCGGGTGTGGCTTGAAAGTAGTCGCGGCTTCTCGTCCAAAGGCCTGCATGATGGTATCGAAAAGAAGCGAAGGGCTGGCGGGTTTGATAATGAAATTGGTTATCCCGGCTTTTTGAGCCTCCTGGATAATATCCTCACGGCCGAATGCGGTGACCATAATGATCAGCGGCATCTGCTCCAACTTTATTTCATTTTTTATCCGTTTTGAAGCTTCTATTCCATCTATCACCGGCATCTTCCAGTCCATCAAGACTAGATCATAGGGCTTATCGGAAGCCGCCCGGACCAGTTCCGTGAGCGCGGCAGCCCCGGAATCAACCGAGACCACTTCAAATCGGAAAGATGTCAGTTGATCAGTTAAAGCCTCTCGCGCCTGTTCACTATCGTCAACCACGAGCACCTTAAGCCCGGTAATATCGGCGGACACAAGAAAAGGTCGTTCTTGTTCTTCCGATCCTTTTAAGAATTTTGCGGTAAAAGTGAAAGTGCTCCCTCGGCCTGGTTCACTTTCCACGGATATCTCTCCGTCCATCATTTCGATCAGGTGTTTGGAAATAGCCAATCCCAATCCGGTGCCGCCGAACTGGCGGGTAATGGACGTGTCGGCTTGAGAAAATGCCGAGAAAAGTTTTTCCATCTGTTCGGGCGTCATCCCGATACCGGAATCGGCTACCGAGATTCTGAGGATACAATGTCCCGGATTGTCTTCCGCCAATTCTGCTTTTATCAAAATATGGCCTGCTGCCGTAAACTTGACTGCGTTGTTAGCTAAGTTGGTTAATACCTGCCCCAGCCGTAGGGGATCGCCGACAAGCGCGCTGGGCACGTCATCACTAATAACGGTTAACAGGTCAATCCCTTTGTCTGCGGCTTTCATGGAAATAATGTTGGCTATATTTTGTATGATTACGTCCAGCCGGAAAGGAATTGTTTCCATCTCCAGTTTGCCGGCTTCAATTTTGGAAAAATCGAGAATGTCATTGATAATACCCAGAAGTGATTTGGCCGATGATTCTATCTTGTTCAAGTAATCCCGGAGTTTACCGGTCAGCTCCGTTTTCAGAGCCAGGCCGGAGAACCCGATGATGGCGCTCATGGGGGTCCGGATTTCATGGCTCATGTTGGCTAAGAATTCACCCTTTGCCCTGGCTGCGGCTTCTGCCGCGTCTTTGGCGACTTTCAATTGTTCATTTGTATCTTGCAGCTCGTGGGTCCGATCGCCCACTCTTTTCTCGAGC
>JADFYN010000074.1 GCA_015233055.1 Deltaproteobacteria bacterium | reverse complement strand
TTAACGACTTGGCCGATTCAAAGTCTTCCAACGAAGTGGAAGCTGCAGTCATATTTTGAGCAATGACCGCTTTGGTGGAGGCTTGGGTCACACTGACCGAATCGGAAGATTCCTGAAGCTTGTCTGTAGAATCTCCTTTGTCCGGTGCCTTTTTTCGGCTGACCGGGTCGGTCTTCCCCAATTCCTTTCTTATGTCGATGATATTGGAGATATTTTCGATAACCACGGCTGATCTCCTTACTGCTAGATTGTTTTGTGACCCCTTATAATCTTGACTGAACACTAACATAATTTCGAGCTATTATCATCACAATTTTTATCCCCTAATACTAATTCGCTTGGGAGGGGTGCCGGGGGGCAGAGGTCCTTTGCCGGGTCCGTAGGGTGGTTGTCTTTTGGGGTTATCGCCAATTTTTTCCGGACTGAGAGCCGTCTTGCTTTCCTCAGACTTAATCTCGGCTTTGGCCTGACCGCTTTTGGTGACCACAGCCTGCCAGGCTTCCCTAAGGTCAGTCATCAGGACCGTCACCTGATCGATCTCGTCCACTCGTTTTTTCAAATTAGCTTGAATCAAACGTTGACTCATAAAGGTGTAAAGATTGGCCAGGTTGGTGGCGATTTCTCCACCCGCATCAAAATTCAAGGAACCGATCAGCTCAAAAATGATGTTTTGCGCCCTGATCAGGGCATTATGGGTCCCTTCCAGTTCCTTCGCAACAACCTTTTGCTTGGCCAGGTTAAGGCTCATCAGGCAGGCGTCGTAAAGCATAAGGATAAGGTTCCCGTGATCATTGCCTTCGATTTGCCGCCTCAGGTATTCTTCACGAACGGCTTTTTGATCCATTTTGAGACTCCTTCCGTTTTTGTGTCATTAAATCTAAGGAAGTTCCTTCCTCTTTTTCGATGGTCAGCGGTTATCCTTAACCTGTCTTAGCGGTGGAGCTACTTGTGGCGCCGGTCAGACTGCTCATGGCGGCAGCCTGACTGTTGAGATGGCTGATGGCGGTTTCCATGGCGTTAAATTTGCTCTGAAGAGTTGATTGCTGCGCATCCAGTCTGGTTTGGAGGTCGGTGATGCGAGTTCCGAACTGAGTAATATTCTGATCGATGGTTCCATTGGTTGTGATCTGGCTTTGTAGGAACCCCCCAACGTCGGTGTAGGTCCCGATTGAAGTATCGAGCTGCCGGGCCAGGCCATCGGTGGAACCGGTAAGTTTCGTAGAATCATTGGCGAATAGCTGGTAAACTTTGTCTGGATTTGCTTGAAGCTGGGATATGAGAGTGTTGTTTTGTTGTAATGCTTGCTTGAGATTGTCTGCATAGGAACTGGTCCCGTCCGGGGCGAATAGCAAGTAACCCGCTTTTTCATCGTTATAGCCGCTAACCGAGCCGGGGCTGATACCCAGCATCGCCAGGGAGTTACAACTAGGATCCAGCCCGGTGACCGCGTTAGTGGTGATGGAACGCAACGAACTATAGAGCCGCTTTAGAGATGAATCGGACTGAATGAACGTGTAGCCTTTATATAGATCGTGATTGTTTTGATAAGTCATAATTTGGTCGGCGGTCATGGTGTTTTCTTGAGCGGTGGTCAATGGAGCCAGATAAGTTTTTTGGGTGTCATCTAAATAGGGCGGGTTGAGGGTTTGGATCATGTTGTTATATTGTGCGATGAAATCAGATAGTTTGCTAAAAGCTTGATCGGTATTGGTACTGAGCGTAATGGACTCGGTGGCGGTCGTCTTGTTGCGCAGGTTTAGAGTCACCTTGGAAATAATGTCGGAAACGGAGTTGCTCGCCCTGGTGTATGACACCCCGTCCACCGTAAATGCCGCATCCAAACCGGCCGTGCCCATCGCTTCCTTCGCCGGAGCCTCTGCCTTAACTGAGGAGGAACCAAAGTAACCGGCCACGAGATTAACCCCGGAGGCGGCATCATCGGCCAAACTGAACCCTCCGGTGTGCCCGGCAGTCGAGGAAACCATGGAGATGCCCCCGGAACCGTTGGTCGTGGCCGTTACGCCGGCACCGGAAGAATTGACGTCGGAGGCGAATCTGCGCGCATTGTACTCACTGGTATTGCTGCTGGAGGCTCCATTGCTCACGTAATCACCGCGGTTGGCATGGGCTTCGATTTCCTTATCTGACAGCGCCTGATTATAAAGGCCCAGTTCATCAACCTGGCCGTTAAATCCGTTGGTCAGGGCGGAACTGTTGCCAATGACCATGTTGGCTCCGGAGTCTACCACCGACTCCCCGGCCGCGCCAGCATTGCCTTGGGACACCATCGTGCCGTTGACGTAGATTTTCATCTGGTTGGTGGCCTGGCTGCCGTCATAAGTGACCGCCACCTGTGACCATTGGGACGCCGCAGGGGTGCTGCCCGCGGCCGCGGTCAGGGTGTGGGTGCCGCTGGCCGTCTGTACGGTAAAGACCATCTGATTGCTGGCATTCATGGTCACCTTGAAGCCGTTGGCCCCGCCGCCGGTCTTGTCGATGAGCACTCGATCCGTGCTTCCGCCGGCAGTGGGGTTAACCCAGGCCTCCGCGCTAAAGGCGGTTTTCCCATTCAGGTTATTGACCGCGTTATTGTTGACCAACACGTTGTCGCCCGCGGCGTTAAATTGGAGGGCGGTGGAAAAGGCCCCGGTCGTGGTGGAGGTCGCCCCGGTAATGACGCCGTTGTTCCCCTGCCCGGTGGCGTCTACAGCCTGGGTGGCGGTGCTGTCACTATTGAAATGGTACAAGGCTAGTCTGGTTTTGTCCGCAGGAGCCTTGAGCGTCTCGTCCGTTTCATCAACTTCACCCAACGGCTTGGTGGTCAAACCAAGTTGGGAGAGGGCGTTGGTTTGGGGCGTGGAGTACATGCTGAAGCTGGCATTGACCCCGGAACTCATGTTGAAGAATCGCAGCGAGCTGTCGCCTTCCTTGACCACGCCCACCGGGGCGGTCCCGCTGTTCCATTTTGATGGATCGTTCCACGCCTTCACAAACGAATTGATATCTTTAATCGTGCTGCCGGTATTGTTGGTCCAGGTGGACAATGTGTTGCCATCCGTTCCGGCGGAAACGTAAATGGTCGTTCCTGCTTGAATACCGTCGGTAAAGTTGACCTGCCCCGGGGTAGCCTGGTATGCCCCGGACTGAGACACGGCAGAAATATTGATTTTGCTGCCTGTGGTGGCATTTTCCGGAGTGACGGTGATGGTTTCCGCAGCATGGGCGGCGTTGGTGGCGGTCCCCGTCAGGGTGGCGGAGTCAGGCTCCTGAAGGTTCAAGGCTTGTAAAATATTGCTGGTATCATCGGCCGAGCCCAAGGTGATCCTTTGAGTGTTGGTTTTGACCGTATCCATATAGGACGTCAGCATAAATTTTTCTGAGGTCGGGTCAAACGAGGCCTTGACATTCGCCCCGGAGTTGTTGATTTTAGTCATCAAGGTATTGATGGTGTCGCTATTTGGCGACACATACAAGGTTACGCCGTTGATGGTAAAAGTGCCGGTGGTCGGTGTGATCTTTAATCCGGCGCTGACCAGCGGGCTATCGGCAGAGAGAGACCCGGCCGCCCGCCCGGCTGTCTGGGTGGCGCCCGCGGCATCGGTTAGCTTGGCTAATGTCAGGAAGTTACTGGTGTCCCCGGTGGCGCCCACCGTAACGGCCGTGGTTCCAGGTAAATTATTGGTCAGGTCGAACTGGTTACGGGTGGAATCGAAGGTAGCCGTAACATTGGCGCCGGAGCTGTTGATCATGGCCAAGACGTCATTGACGCTCATGCTCTGGTAGTCTTGTATTGATATCTGCTGTCCGTTAATGGTGAAGGTACCATTGGTCGCCGAAGAGGGCGCTGTAGCCAAGCCGGCATTTTGCAGACCCATCACGGTAGTATTCAGGCTCCCCGACGAGGCCCCGGTGGCTCCCACGACTGTTGTACTAGTGGCTTCATGGGCCGAAATGGCTGCGGTGGTCGTCACTCTGGCTGTGCCGGCCATAATTCCGGAGGTTGAGGTGCCGAACGTAACCCCTCGAATCAGTCCGGTTACCGGGTCATTCATCTGGTTCAATAATTGACTATACCCGCTCGCATTGATCTGGGTGGTAATGTTTGACGAGGCGGACGCCGTGTCGCCTGTGGCGGTAAACCCCAGAGCCCCGGCCGCTGATGAAGAAGCATAGTTGACGGAGATATTGCTCTGGCTGCCTGGAGTGGTATCGTAAATGACAAATTTTCCGTTATCGCCTGCTCCTGATCCGGGAACGCTCCTGACCGCCACATAGGCCACATCAGTCGTCTGTTTGGCCTGGTTCATGGCCGCATTCAGCTTCGTTTCCATACCAGCCGCCACCTGGGCCAGGGATGTGGTGTTGACCACGGCGGGATCCAAAGTTATTTTGGCGTCGGTCCCGTCTACTGTCACGTCCAAGACGTTGTTGTTGCTTTGAGAGCTGATGGTGGTGCCGATGGTGCCGGAGACGGAAGCTGAACCAGCCGAGGAGCCGGTGAGCGTCTGAAACCCTCCGCCCCCTGCCCCGGTAAACGTGTCCACGGCCGAATACACACCGCCCGTGTTGGAAATGGCAATGTTGTGGTCCCCTTCCAGGTTAACCGAGGGGCGCCCGGTGATGGTGGTAAAATTCGCGGTGTTCGGGGCGTTGGCCGATAAGATGGCGTTAACGTATTGGCTTCCCGTGGTGGCGGCCTGGGCCACTTGCGAGATGGACACGGTATGCATTCCAGGTGAGGCGCCAACTTGAGCCGTAGCCGTGACTGCTGACTGGTTGGAGGAATTGGCCGTCATCGACTCCCAGGTGGATTGCAGTCTCAGGTTCAAGGCGGCGTCGTTTAATGATAACAATTGCTTGTTTAGGCTTGTGAATAAGGTTTTCTTGGCCGTCAGGTCGGCTTGCTGGTTCTGAAGATCAACTAACGGCTGCTTAGCTACCGTCATGATCTTATCGATAACCGACTGTGTATCCATGCCACTGGCTAATCCACTTAATGTAATAGCCATGATCCACCTTCCTTTGGTCGGGCTCCGTCTGCCCGCGAATAGTTCCATCTGAAACTGTTATCGGCTCATTAAATAAAATCTTTAGCCACAAATGGAATAGTTTGCAAAAAGGTGACGATTAATCCCCTGGCCGGGCCTTAGTCGTCTATATAAGCCGGCGCCTGGATACGTGAGGTCCAACACAACGGGAAAAAAGTTCCTCCTCGGCAGGCCTTTCAAAAATTATCCAGGCCGCCGGGCAGATGACGTAATATTAAGTCTTTACAATAATATATCTATTATTTTTGGTCAGATACAAAGTTTGTGAGCGCCCTTTTGAGTTTTGATATCCAGTAAGATGCAAAACTTCGGCCATCTCCGTGTGGATTTCCAATTTGAATAAATAATTTTATTCAGCCAGATATCCGGGTCCATGGCAGAACGACCTTATGTAAATGATACTGTCCTTTTTCGGCACATATCCGGCCTGGCTCTATCACACCCGCGCCACGACCACAATTGACGCCTTTGAACTATGATTACCCTGATTGGATCTGATGGCACTGATTGCATAAGGGCCGTGAGTGTGTCCCCCTCACTCCGTCATGGTCAATCAATAAATCTGCGAAATCATATTGATCAGTGAAATCAGAGTTCAAAAACGTGGAGGCTGGGACCAAATCATACACGCCTCCGAACTATGATTACCCTGATTGGCTCTGATGGCACTGATTGCATAAAGGCCGTGATTGTGTCCCTCGCTCCATACCGGGCCATTGAACGGGGAGGCTGTGTGTAAGAGGAAAATCGCTTGACTTAAGATAAAAGATAATGATATGTTTATTGTGCATTTAATGATAGTATTTGTTATATATTTTTTGGTAACACACGATAAAAATGAGAACTAATACCTATAATCGTAGAAGTACAGGAAATACTCCCAGAGATAAGGCTCCTCCGACGAGGTGGGTTACTTTGTCATCGGCGGTAATAGTGGGATAATGAGGATGAGTCAATTTTGAGGAGGCATTCAAGCAGGCCGGGGGCAAGTCCGGTTGCGCCAACCGGGCGACCTGCCACACACTTCGCCTTCCTATGCAGCGTACTTGAGCGAAAGCGGGCCCTACCTATTTAGAGGAACGAACCATGGAACTAATCTTAGGTTGGATTATCAGTTATTTCGTCGGTCTCGCCGCTAATTTGCGGACTGATGCGATCATTAAAAGCCGTGAAGAGAAACTAAGGGAACAATTAGGGCGGGAGGATGTCCTGCGCAAAGCCTTCGCCTCTACTCGCCCGCTTCGTGATGACCTCCGTGTCGCCTGTGTTGAACTCGCACGAGACCTTGATCGCCGCGGTATCCCAAATCAAGAAAAGCCTATCTGGCGTCTACTGATCGATGATGCCTTTCAAGCGGATCTGTTGGACTGGCTCAGGGCCGGCGGCATCGAGGAAGGAAATGAAGTCAAGGAGCGGCTGCGGCAAAAGTCTCCACCTCTCTACTTTTTGGAGCACCAAAACCGTTAGTCTTTTTTTGGGGAGTAAAGGTGATGTCGACTGAAAGTCCAGGGTTTTTCTCTGACCCGAAAGTGCTTCTTTCACTTTTCGCTTTGCTCACTTCGATATTGAGCCTCTTTTGGACCTTGGCAAACCAATGGGAACAAACCCGGCGATGGGACGCATTGAATGCTGGATCCGTCGAACTCAAAGAGGCAAAATTCTACACTTGGCGGGAGTTGACACGCGATGAGTCTGTCTCAACAAATTGGGGCTACGACCCATTGATCTTCGGATCATCTGATGGTTGGAATAAGTTTCGCCTTGTATACTTCTTGCAGCCGTGCGATCAGGCAACTGGGGCGCCAATATCCAACGCCAATCCGGTATTCACTCTTCCAGAATTGGAAGCAGAACTAAAACGTCTTAGAATACAGCAGCAGATAGAGGTTTACAAGGCATTCCGGCCTACGTTCATATTCGATAACATGGGTAAGACTGAAGTGATTGACTGTAAGATATTTGTGGAGATGCGTCTCGAAAACGTATGGCGACATGCTTTTAACTCAAATATCCCTATACGTATTCCTGCAGGGACCACAGTAAACATATCGTTTGACTTTGCTATCCCAATCAGTCAGGTACTTCCGAAACAAATTGATTTCAAAATCCATATAGACTTTATGGACATCCATGGAAAACATCATTCACGGGAGGTTGTTGCATCCTGGGAATCAACGCGGGACTATTGGTTTTATGGTAACAGCAGCGCATAGGAAGCGCGTCTGGTCGGTGAAAAACCTCAGAATAACGAACGCAATTCTTAGGTCCTGCAACGACATGAAACCAAAATTAATGGACAAAGCAAGTTTTCACCATCTCTTCGCCGACCCGATGCCCGACGTCACGCCCCCCCACGCCCACTGATCTCTTCCCGGCAGCAGCGCCCTTTCCCGGCAGCAAGGCCCACGTCTCAACCGCACCCAGATCAATCTGATGAAATTATTGTCTCGGTGCAGCCTAGGCTATTGACTCAGCTCACCATTTGCAATAGAATGATCTCATCACTTCTTGCCTAAAATGGATTTTAGTATCTTTTATCATATTAATTAAGTATGTTAACTTCCTATATGGTTGACCGGCAGGCCGGCTGGATGGTATTAAATCCCCTATTCCTGACCGGTGCCGACCAGGCCCGGCGGGCGAATCTTGGAGATGGGTGATTTCAGATGAATAAACGAGTCATCATTATGGGCGCCGGCGGCCGGGATTTCCATAATTTTAACCGGTGCTTTCGGGATAACGAGGCGTATCGGGTGATCGGCTTCACCGCGGCGCAAATCCCCGGCCTGGAGGGCAAAGTCTATCCCCCGGAGCTGGCCGGACGGCTCTACCCGGACGGCATTCCCATTTACCCGGAAAACGCCATCTCGGATTTGGTCAAATCACACCAGGTTGATCTGGTCGTCTTCGCCTATAGCGACGTGTCCCACCTGACTGTGGGGCATAAAATGTCGCTGGTCCTGGCCGCCGGAGCGGATTTCATCATCTTAGGTCCGGACAAGACCATGATCCCGTCCCGGCTCCCGGTGTTGTCTATTTGCGCCACCCGGACAGGCTGCGGCAAGAGCGAATTAACCCGCAAATTTTGTCGTCTACTAATAACATACGGCGTCCGGGCGATTGTCATCCGCCACCCCATGGCCTATGGCGATCTGGCCCGCCAGGCGGTGCAACGCTTTGAGACCAGGGAAGACCTGGACCGGCACCACTGCACCATCGAGGAACGTGAGGAGTACGAACCCTTAATCTCTCAAAATACAATTGTTTACGCCGGAGTTGATTACGCCGCCATCTTAGCCGCCGTGGAGCAGGAAAACCCGGACATGATCATTTGGGACGGCGGAAACAACGATTTTCCCTTTTACAAATCGGACCTGGAAGTAGTGGTGGTGGATCCCCTCCGGCTGGGCACGGAAGTGTCCTATCATCCCGGTGAGACCAATCTCCGTCGGGCTCAGGTGGTGGTGATTAACAAAGTGGATTCCGCGGCCGCGCCGGATTTAGAGCAACTTAAACAGGTTATCTCCGAAACTAATCCCACTGCGGTGGTGGTTATGGCGGCTTCTCCGTATCAGGTGCCGCGTCAAGACTTGATCCGGGGCAAAAAAGTCCTGGTCATCGAAGATGGGCCGACCCTGACTCACGGGGGGATGGCCTATGGCGTGGGCGTGATCGCCGCTAAGTCATTGGGGGCCGCCGAACTGGTTGATCCCCGGGCCTATGCCGTGGGCAGCATGGCCGAGGTATTCCGGGCCTATCCCCAGATGGGCCATCTTCTCCCGGCCATGGGTTACAGCCAAACCATGATTGCTGAAATGGAAGCAACCATCGCCGCAGTGGAGGCGGATGTGGTGTTGTCGGCCACGCCCATTGATCTGACTGAATTAATGACCATCAATAAGCCCGTGGCCCGGTTGACCTACGAGATCGCCGACCTGGGGACCCCGGGATTTAAGGATATCCTGGAGATGTTCTTTGCCCAAACGGGGATCAAGACCACCTCCCCGTCCTGACCATCGAAACTTAGCGGACAACATCTATGGCCTATTACGCATTATTTGCCGATCCCGAATGAGGATCAACCTGGACATAACCATGGATTCACCAAGATCGAGCCTAAAACAACTTCGAAACAGCCTGAACCAACAAGAGGAAGCCTGGCTAACGCCCATGGCCGCCTTGAGTTGCCAGGCTATCAGACGAAGACAAGAAGATTCCATCGAAGATGATCACCGGCAAAATTTCGCCCTGGACTCTGACCGCGTCCTGCATTCCATGGCCTATACCCGGTATATTGATAAAACCCAGGTGTTTTATCTGATTGACAACGATCATCTGACCCATCGGGTGCTCCACGTCCAGTTGGTCTCCAAAATAGCCCGGACCATCGCCCGATTCCTCCGACTCAACGAAGACCTGGTCGAGGCCATCGCCCTGGCCCACGATATCGGGCATTGTCCCTTTGGGCATGATGGCGAGTACATCCTGTCGGACATTTGCCGCGGGCACGGGATAGGTGAATTCGTTCACGCGGTCCAAGGCACCGAGTTCCTGGAGCGGATCGAAAAACGCGGCCGCGGCTTAAACCTGTCGCTCCAGGTGCTGGACGGGGTTCTCTGTCATGACGGAGAGACCCACGAGAAGATCTTAACCCCGGATAAAGGCAAAGATTTTCAGACATTTGACCAGGAACGCCGAAACAAACAGGCCAACCGGAAGATCAAACTAATTCCAAGCACTATGGAAGGTTGCGTAGTCCGCATAGCCGACACCATCAGTTACATCGGCCGCGACTTAGAAGACGCCATCCGGATCGGACTGATCGACCGCCGAGATTTGCCTGAAGAATGCCGCCGTTCCTTGGGCGAGACCAATGGCCGGATCGTTTACAATTTGACTACTGCCGTTATCCGGTATAGTCAGGACCAACCATATATCACCCTGGGCGAGGAAATGGCTGAGGCCCTGGGTCGATTAAAGCAATTTAATTACGAAAGAATTTATCTGAATCCCAAGATCAAATCCCAATTGGACAAAATCAGGCATATCTTCGAACACTTGTTCCGAACTTATCTGAGGGACCTGGAACAGGGCAACCGGGAATCGATTATATTCACCGATTATTTAAAAGATATGTCGAGTGATTATATCAATGAGACCGCCCCGGCGGCCATCGTCCGAGATCTCATCGCGGGGATGACGGATAAGTATTTCATCAACCAGTACAGCCGGATATTTATCCCACAGCCGATCACGCGCAACATCTAAAGTGCATGTTACTTGTTGCACGTTACTCGTTGCATGTTACTTGTTGCACGTTACTCGTTGCATGTTACTTGTTACATGTTGCTGGTTACATGCTACTTGTTGTTGGCTATACTTCGACCGGTCATAAGTGTCCCTTTTCGTCACCAACCCAGGGGGCGATCCGTTGACCCTGGGGCGGGATTTAATATAGTAGCGGCAGGCGCCTTGAAACGCGTCAATTATGCCGGTTCTTCGGATGACAATGTAACGAGTAACCCGTACGAGCAACATGTAACCAGCAACATGCAACCAGCAACATGTAACCAGCAACATGTAACCAGGAGTTACCCAGATGAAAATCAGACCTGCCATGAAAGTCACACTCCGAGTGGGGTCGGCGATACCAGGTTTATTCCTTATCGCCCTGTGGCTGCAGCTTTTCGGCGGGTTGGCCTGTCCCGCGGATAATCCCTTCAAACAGGCATACCCTTTTGATACCGCGGTCCTCTCTTATGTCTCAATGGGCAATCAAAAGGGATCATCCACGGTCTATGTTAGAGGTGGTCTAAAATGCAAACAGACCAACACCTCCGGACAGATTATGGGCGTAGACACGGCTGTGCGGGAGCTGGAGATCACCACCCCTCAATATGTTTATTACATTGATTTAAAGGAAAAAAAGGGGACCAGATGGGATAACCCCAGCCGCATTCTGGTAGAAGAATATGAGAAGCTCACCCCGAAAGAAAAGGCCATGGTGGCCGAGTATGTCAAAAAGCATGGCCATCACCTGGTGGCGCTGCTGGGCGGGGGAAATCCCAAGACCTATGAAAGTATCTTGATGGGCCGCCCCTGCCTGGTCATCGACTCGGGGAACATTAAGAGTTGGATCTGGAAAGGAACCGACTTAGCTCTTCGGACCGAGGGAACTATCCTGGGCCTTAAAACGGTCAACGCGGTCACCAAAATCGACGAGAATATCGACATCCCCTCAACCCGGTTCGTGGTTCCCGAGGATGTGGATATCCAGTATGACAAAGCCGCCTCCCAGGTCTCACGCCAGTTGGCCAAAACAATGCTGGATAACATGAAGAACCCAAAAACGGCCGATCCTGACCCTATGGCCGCCCAGAACCCGTTGTCCTGCCCGGAGGCTCCGGTCAATCCCCGCGACTCTTATCAGGATTTCCCGGAAAACAAAGAAGAAGTGGAAATGATGCGCAAGCAATTAGAAAAGGCCAAGAAATGGCAGTTCGGCATCTCCGGCCCCGTCTCGCCCCCAAATATTGACTAACCGATCATCGCCGCCGCATAAACACATGTTCCAGCAACAAGACAAAAATAATCCCCAGGATCAAACCATTACCCATGATGGGGCTCAGGTAGGCTGGAATCTTGGTCAGGAACTCCTTTGAAAAAATAGAGACCAGCGTCCCCAGGATCACCGGAATTCCGGTGACCATGTAGTCCCGGGGAGTAAAAGCCCGGCCGGACCGGGCAAAGATGCTGATCCCGGCCCCCATTTGGGCAGCCAACCCGGTGACCAGCACCGCACCCACCACCGGGGCCGGAATAATGGCCAGGACAGCCGTCAGTTTTTGGGTAAAGGCCAGGATAATGAACATCACCCCGCACACCGTCAGGGCATATCTGGTGCCCACTCTGGTCATCAAGACGATGCCCGGAGACAACGAATAACTGACCGTCCCGGTCACGCCCAATAGCCCGGCCAGGATACTCCCCACCCCACATCCCGCCATGCCCCGATCAATCCGGCGTTCCATATCCCCATTTCCGACCACCTGCCCAATGGCATACAGGCTGCCCAATTGATTCACCACCAGAGCCAGATAGGCCAGAAGAAAAGAGGCTATCACCGGGAGAGAGAAAACCGGCCGCGGTCCCCAAAAAGGATCAGGAGAAGAAAACCAGGCCGTGGCCAGGAACTTCGATAAATCCAGCCGGCCCAACAATCCAAAGATGAGGCAGCCGAAGATGATCCCCCAGAGCAGAGAAAGACTGGCCCAAAACCCTTTAAGCCAATAGGAGAAAACGGCCGTGCCGAAGATCACCGTCACCGACAGGCCGAAGATCACCGGGTCGCCCTGAGGTGTCTGCGGGGTTTGACCGGTCAGGACCGGGACCATGAAGGGCAGCAAAGTGAAGGCAATCAACAGCAGGATCACCCCGATAACATTATCGGTAAACAGATGGTTGAGTTTCCGGATCCAGCCGAAAAAACCACACACGGCCAACAGGCCCCCGCCGGCCAACATCCCCCCTTCCAGGGCGGCCAACCCATGGGTGGACAAGGTCCCGAAACACAACAAGATGACCGTGGACGGCCCGTCCATCAGCGGATAGCGGTGACCCCACAAGGTCTGGATAATCATCACCACGCCGGAGACAATCATCACCCGCTGAAAAAAGGCCACCCTGGCCGGTAAAGACATACCCAGCAGCTCCGCGGCCATCACGGTAGAAACGGTGATCAACGGCAGAAACAAGACCAGCCACTGGAGGCCATAGATCAACAATCGGCCTAAGGGAGGACGGTCGTCCACCTGGTAAAGGAGAAGGTCGGCGGGTAGAATGGCGGCCTGGTTGGAATCGGTCATGTTTGATTTCGGGTTGCGGGTTGCGTGTTTCGGGTTTCGGGTTGCTCGGTGCTGGTCAATGTCATTAACTTAAGGTGCAGGGTCATCGGATCCTATCTAATAAATAGTTAATTCCGATGAAGCCCTGAAAGGGCGCTCTAGGTTAGCCCAGGGCAACGCCCTGGGGAGGGGCGGCGACTATATAAAAACCATATAATGCACACATAAAGCCAGCGG
>JADFYN010000073.1 GCA_015233055.1 Deltaproteobacteria bacterium | reverse complement strand
TGTCGAACTTTTCAATATATGGAATAATCTCTTTCTTCTTCCACACGTGATTTCCGGTGGTTATCACGTCTACACCATATTCGAGCAGTTCCCGGGCCGTCTCAGGTGTGATCCCCACCCCGCCGGCGGAATTCTCCCCGTTGACAATGATCAAGTCTGGCTCGAACCTCTTATTGAGGTCCACCAGCGCCTGCCCCACAGCCTTTCGGCCGGGACCACCGACTACATCCCCCAAGAACAAAATCTTGTTTCCCACTACCTAAGCCTCTTTTCTGGTTGCACGTTACAGGTTACAGTACTCGTTAAAAAGAACCAGCAACATGCAACGAGTAACATGCAACGAGTAACATGCAACGAGTAACATGCAACAAGTAACATGCAACCAGTAACCGGCAACATGCAACGGTTGGGAGGAGTCTCCCGCTCATGGAAATCAGTTCCAGAATCATTAACGAGATTGAAATACTAGATGTCGCGGGCGAAAAACCGGTTGTCCGGTCTGGCGGCAACCACAAGGCGACCCCTTGGGCATCCAATTCCAGCCCGGTCCATTTCAGACTTACCTGATGGGAATTAGCGCTTATCTTGGAATGGGTGATCTTTTCCAGAACCCAGTCAACCCCCAGCTCGGGCAATCCTGATTGATAGATGGCCACCCCGGCCGCCAAGACTGCTCCCACGGCGATGAACAGGATAGCCACCTTCTTGAATCGTCTGGTGAGATGGAGACGCATGTTTTCCGACCTCGCAGGAGATTTTTTAGATCTGATAGATCTGAGCCGAGCAACTGAAAAGAACCGGCCGCTCAATAATTCTGCCTGCGCGCTAAGCGGTTATGAAATGACGGAATTCTACATCGGATTATTGCCGCACCGGCTGTCATGGAGTAGTGATCTAAATAAAAAATATTATCTCATTGCACGGAGAAAGTCAAATTATGGACCGGGTATAATCAGATGGCCTTGCGGCACAAAGGGTTATCTCCAGGCGGCCGAAGATTGGCGAATGCTTTTGGGGGAACTCCATTAGGTGTTCCGTCTGACGTTTGTTTAACTTTGAGGCAGATGATGGGTATATTATACCAGTTGGGAAGCCGGCTTCGGAACCTCTGTCTGGTCGCTTTGAAGAGGCAAGAAAAACAGTAAGTAGGAAATCGAGCTGTCTTTTCTTTATGGGTTGCTTCAATGACCCGGATGAATTTCAACCATTTTGGTTGACCTGCTGTTAATAATTATTTATAGTCAAAGCTTGATTAGAAGTAGGCCGACCGTCTTAACGAAGGGGTCACAGTCATGAAGGATTTTACGAAAGAAGTGCTCTTTTCAAGGGATGCCATCCAGAGTCGAGTCCAAAGGCTGGCTGAGGAGATCAGCCGGGATTATCACGGCAAAGAACTACTGCTTATCGGTGTCCTTAATGGAGTCTTCATGTTTTTTTCCGACCTGGTCAAATATATGGATATCCCGGTTAAAGTAGATTTCGTCCGGCTGGCCAGCTATGGCTCGGGGACAACATCATCGGGCGATGTCAGGGTGCTCAAAGGGATTGAACTATCCGTAGCCGGGAGAGATGTTCTGGTGGTGGAAGACATCGTGGACACCGGCTACACGCTCGATGCCCTGATCAAGATAATCAAGGCCAAAAATGCCGACTCAGTTAAGGTGTGCGCCTTGTTGGACAAGTCTGAGAGACGTATGGTTGATGTTCCCATAGATTATACCGGTTTTACCGTTGAACAGGGTTTCGTGGTCGGCTATGGTCTGGACTACGACGAGCAGTTCCGCTATTTCCAGGATATCTATACTCTCCATGAGATCAGTGTCTAAACCGGTAAATGTTGCAGCCAATTGAAGGCTTGCCGGTTATGACTTGCGGGTTGGAAACATTTCGACCTATGACGGTTTACACCTTTCATCGCTTCCTATGGTCGCACTGTCCGGCCCATTTTTGGGACGCCTGGGGTGAGGGAATGGAGCATGGTTGTTCAATGCCCGAGTTGTGAAACCAGATACAAAATCGATGACGCGAAGCTTAAGGAAGGTAATACCAAGCTGCGCTGTTCCAATTGTAACCACATGTTTACCTTTAAAAAGGAGACTCCTGGCGCGACTAGATCGGCTGCGCCGCCTTACCCTCCGCCATCCCCTAAACCTAAACACCCGGAACCGTCGCCTCGTAACGAACGATCCTCCATCTTCGATGATGACGATCCCGCTTTGGCGCAGGATGATTGGCCGTCCCGCGACTATCGACCGGGCCCCGGTCGAGGCAGCAATTCATTAAAGTCGGAATCAAGTCTGGAAAAAGAGCTGGACAAAGAGTTATTCGGGCCCGAAGAAGACGATGAAGATCTAAGCCGAAACAGGGATTACTTAGAAAAAGACATCGACGAAGAAATAGAAGATTTTCCACCCGCTCAGCGAAAGAAGAAAACATCCCCATTAAAGAAGATAATGCTGTGGGTCGGGCTTGGGGTAGTGATCATGTTTCTGGGCGCCCTGGGCACATTTTTTTATCTTACAGGAAAAGTTCCAGGAAAGAACAGCCCCGGATTTCTGGCCAAGAGTGCCCCGTCTGAAACTGAGTTGGTCAAGAATATCAGCATAGTTGATACCAAAGAACGGACGATGACCAACAAAGTCGTCGGGCCCTTGTTCGTTATTGAAGGCCGCGTCAGTAATGGGACCAAGGTCTCCCTAAACCACATCAGAATAAAAGGCATTTTATTCGACAAAAGCGCCGTTCAGGTGGATGCTAAAGAAGTCTATGCCGGTAACAAGCTCGGCGACGAAGCACTGGCCTCGATGCCCCTCAAAGACATCATCGACACCTTGAACCGGAAAGAGGGCGAAAATAAAGTTAACACAGACGTCAAAATTCAGGCCGATGTCCCGTTTCAGATAGTTTTTTCAAGGGATATAACTGGGTTATCTGAGTACAAGGTTGAAGTTATATCCGCCCTACCGGCAGGGAACTAAAAAACAAGAAACCGGGCGCAGATTTCGAGTCAGGTATGCTGCAGATATGCTGGTTGATTTGAACGGCCCAGGTTGGAGATCCGCCGCCGGTGCGTTCTGGACCGGGTTTAATTTTTATGTTGCTCTTTCGTGGTGATAGAAGATATCATCATATCGATATGTTAGTTATTGTGATTTGATGAGGAGATATCTATGAAATTTAGTAAGATCAAGACATATCTAATGATTGGAGTGTGTTTCTTACTGTATACCCAACTGCTCGGTTGTGGCGTATTGATAGACGATAAACAGATGGCGCCGCCACCACCGCCGGTGCCGCGATTCAAACTGAATAAGGTGGCTGTATTGCCCTTCGAAATCCCTTTTCAGGCCGACAATCCGCCTAGAACGGCCCGATGTCCCATTAGCGGGACATTGTTCACCCCCGGCCAAGTCAAACCCGGACAGACTGTTTTTATGAGTAATTCCTTGATGAACCGCCTCGCCGGCCGAACAGCCTATCAGATCATCCCACCTGAACATGTCGAGGGCATCAAAGCCGGCATTATGTCCTACGAGGTTAAAACTACACCTCTGGCCCTGGTCCAAGAAGTCGGTAAGGCCCTGAATGCAGATGCCGTGTTGGTATGTTATCTGTTTAGATTTCAAGAACGAGTGGGGACGGCCCTGGCCGCGGAGAGCCCCGCATCAGTGGCCTTTAGTTTGAACATGGTCAGTACGTCCAATGGTGAGATCCTCTGGCAGCGGGTGTTTGATGAGGCGCAGCAGCCTTTAATGGATAATATTTTAAATCTTCAAGCATTTTTTCAGCGTGGGGTAAAGTGGTTGACGGCTGAGGAGCTGGCCCAGGCCGGACTTGACTACACTTTGAAGAAACTGCCTCAGTAGCCTGTGGAGTTTCTGTCTCCAGTGGGTTGAGAATAAGCACATGGTCGATGGACATACCGGGCTCGGTGACATTCTGTCGGAAGTAAGAGCGCAATTGTGGTCGATGAGGGAACTCGGGTTGGACCGGCTGGCCCTTAAGGTTCCGGCTCCCCCGAAGCAAGCGCAACATTCCCCCTTTAATGGGCCGCGAGATCGTCACGCTCCCATCAAGGATGAGTTCCAGCCCATAATTAAACCGGTGCCCAGGGCCAAGCCTGCGGTGGCAGTAACTCAGGCCGCCGGTTTTCATCTGCCTGAGGTCGGTAACGCCTCATTGGAGGATATTCGGCAGGAACTGGGAGATTGTAAGCGTTGCCGGCTTTGTCAGGATAGGACCAATATTGTTTTTGGTGAGGGGTATGACCAGGCCCGCCTGGTTTTTGTTGGGGAATGGCCGGCCCAAGATGAGGATATGTCCGGCCGACCCCTGGCCGGTACTACCCCGGGTTCAGCCGGGGAGATGTTCACCAATATTTTAAAGGCTATTAACATCAGCCGCCGGGAAGTCTATTTGACCAGTGTCGTCAAATGTCGCCCTCCGGCAAATCGGAAGCCTGATAAGGAAGAGATAGACACCTGCCGCGTTTTTTTGGAAAAGCAGTTGGCCGTGATCAAGCCTCAACTAGTCTGCGCCCTGGGACAACTGGCCGCCCAGGTGTTGCTAAACAGCTCCGGGCGGTTAACTCAACTTCGGGGTAAGTTTTATCAGGTCGGACCCTTTCAAGTTCTACCCACCTATTATCCTGCTTATCTTCTGACCAATCCCAAAATGAAAAGGCCGGTCTGGGAAGACGTCCAGCTCCTGGCCAGGGTGTATGACCCAAAATCATGATCAGTTTCCGGTGAGCAGGGACAAGACCAGGTCTGCCGCTCTATTGGACGCGCCGCCTTGGCCTAAGGCCGTTTTTACCTCGGTCAGGCCGGCCAACATCCGGCCACGCTTAATCGGATCATGGAGCAAGGTGAGGGCCTCAGCCGCCAACCGGTCCGGGGTGGCCTGCTCCTGGATCAGCTCTTCCACCACCTTGCGACCGGCGACAAGATTAACCAGACTGATGAAATCAACCTTGATGACGCTGCGGCCGATCAGGTAGTTGAGTTTTGTTACCCGATATGTCACCACCAGGGGGCACCCGGCCAGGGCCGTCTCTAAGGTCGCTGTCCCGGACGCGACCAGGGCGACATCGGACACAGCCGTCACCTGAAAAGACTGCATGGTCGTCACCAGCACCTGGACGGAAGACATTTTTTGGACCATGTCCTGGATGGATCGGCTATCCAGGGTCGGGGCTACGGGCAGGACAAACTGAAGTTCTGGTTGACTTTTGGCCATAATGGCCGCGGCTTCCAACATCGCCGGCAAAATCAGCGACACCTCGCCCCGCCGGCTGCCGGGCAACAGGGCAACCAACGGACGGGACGGATCTAACCCCAATGTGCTAGTAACTGTTGATTTTTCGGGTGGCTCACCTAACGCGTCCAGCAGAGGGTGCCCGACGAACGTGGCTGGGACGCCGGCCCGGGAGTAAAATGCCGGCTCAAAGGGTAGGATGACGGCCAGATGATCCACCAGCCGGGCGATGGTTCTGACTCGGCCGCGGCGCCACGCCCAGACCTGGGGGCTGATATAGTAAAACACCTTAATGCCTCGCGCCTTGGCGACCCGGGCTAGGGCCAGGTTGAAGTCGGGAAAGTCGATCAATATCAACAAATCCGGTCGCGGCTCCGAGTCCATTCGCCGGATCATCCGCCTAAAGATTTTATACAGCGAGGCAGCCTTAGGGAATATCTCCTGGAAACCCATCACCGCCAAATCGTGCGTCTGGGCGACCAGGCGGACCCCGACCGAGGCCAACCGGGTCCCGCCGATACCCTCAAAAGTGATGTCTTCCCGGCACTTAGTCTGGATAGACCTGACCAAATTGGCGCCGTGGAGGTCTCCGGAGGCCTCCCCAGCCACGATTAAGATTCTCTTCATAAGATATTATCCTCAACTTTTGTTCGTCTGAAATCGAAAATCCTTCATCTCTAAGTTTAGCCATTCAAATAGAGGCACCCCGCCGGAGCCTCCCTCCAGGCAACCCGTCTCGCCGGGCTCCAGTCCCGGTTGTTCCTCCTGGCTATAGCACAATCCGATCAGGAGGGCAACCAGTCGGCCATGTTTGAGGTGGCCGGGCGATCCGCCTCATTGTCCGGATTTTGATTAGGCTGGTTGGCTATGAGTGTTTGCGGGGGGGCGTTACAGATTGGTATCCTGCTTTCATCATCGACTTCTTTAATAAGCATAATCACATTCAGACCTGATCAGTCCGAGGAGTGGCGGTCAAGAAAAAATTGACATCAGTCTATTTCCGAGCTATATGATATTTTAGAAGAAAAGTATCCAATGAGGCCTTATCAACAGCATGTATCATGACTCACCCTGGTAATATGAGGAATTAATTAAAAAAGTCAGCCATGGTCGCCTTGCCGCCCCGGCCCAGCCCGAAAAGTGCTGATTATGACGGTTCAAGACATGTATTTTCTCAATACCATAATAGACCCGGAGAAGAGCCGTGATGGAAAAGTCAGGCACTCGCGGTTCTGATGAGGCATTTTATAGGCTGGTCAAGGTCGCGGGTGAGGCTGTTTTGAAATTAGTGGGAGTGGCACCGGGGCTACTGTATGACATCCATGCCGACACCCTGAAGGCCAAAAGAGCCTCTCCCGATATTGTGGCAATTCCCTCGACAGGCGATGGTGATACTGGTATAATGGAATTTTAGGGGTACCCTGATCCTTTTATCAGATTTCGAGTGACGGCCTCGGTCGTTCTTTATTGCAGTCAAGAGAAAAGGGTGCCGCTAGCCGCTTTGATCAACCAGTTAGACGATCCGGGCACCTTAAGATCGCTACGGAAGAGGGCGGCCACGGTCGACTCCATAGAAGACTTTAGGGAAACCATGGAACAAATCAGAGGGAATTAACTCTTCCTGTCGCGTGTCCCCGCACCATGGATCGGCGCAGCGTCCCTTTGGCTGACTCAAAAGGCGCCGATTATGACCGTTCAAGGTATATCAGGAGGCAACGTTATGCTGCCATTTGCGCAGGTAAGATCATTGGAGATGGCCTTCGGACCGCAAGCAGTTCCTCTAATTGAGACACTTGAAGACATCAGTAACCAGGTCAAGGCTGATTTGTCGGGAGAATTGGCTACCAAATTAGACATTTTCGAATTAAAGGAGATCACTCGATCCGACATTGCCGAGATTAAGGTAGATATCGCCGGTGTCAAGGGGAGCATCAACACCCTTCGGGAGATGTCAAAACGGGATAATGAAGAAGTCCGAGGAGAAATGATCGCCGCAATTCTTGAGCTGAAAGGTGAAATCAAGACCATGCGAGAGGCGAACCGGGCCGAACTCCTGGAAGTAAAAGGTGAAATTAAAAAATTTGAAGGAATAATCAACACCTTGGACGCCGACTTGAAGGGTCGAATGACCTCTTTGGACGCTGATTTGAAAGGTCGAATCACTTCTTTGGACGCTGATTTGAAGGGTCGAATGACCTCTTTGGACAACAGCTTAAAAGGCGAACTCAAGTCCCTCCGCCTGCTGATGAAGACCTTAATCGGTTTAGTCATCTTTGGCGTCAGCTTCTTCAGCCCGGTTGGTCTTAAGTTGCTGGAATATGTGGTTAAGGGGATAAGATAAGGGAACGCTGCCTGATTTATTGAGACGGAAATTCCCGGTCCCAAACCTACGGAGGAACATGGCCAAGGATGAACTGGGCCGGAAAATGTGCGGCTGGGGAGACCTGGTCCGGAAACTTTATCCCCAGGAGCAAAATCACGACCATTATGTGGCCCGGGTTTTGCATGTTAGAATCATGATGATCATCTTTGAGGCCGGTTAACCCCGGTAGGCATTATTTTCCTGCCCACAGCTAAAGATTATCGGCGGCGGAATAGGCCGGGATTACGATTCCGGATTGGTGAAGGTTAAGATAGTGCGGCAACCCATCTGTAATTATGGCAAAAGCGGCGGGGCGGAGATGGGATTTGGGAAGACCTCATCGGCAGGTGACGCAATTTTGGCGGTTGGCATTAAACTTGCTTTATAGTCGAGTAACCGAGTGGCCGTTGGAAATGGCATTATCGTTGAAACAGCAACAAAAACCATACGGCAGCAAGTTTTATCTTCAACTCGGCTAAAGTTTACGTTATCTCTTGCCGATAAAGATAGCAAACATGAGGTAAAGGAGATTATCCAATGCAGATTAATGGACCAAAATCTCTAGACGTTCAACAGACCAATCTTGCGCCGTCGGCTGATGAGTTGGATAAAAAGCTCAGAGGCAAAAAGGCGGGAGTGCAGTCTGGAGGCACGGAGACCGTCCATCTTTCCTCAAGGGCAAGAGATATCAATAAAGTTAGAGACACCTTAAAGACCGTTCCGGATGTCCGGACGGATGTGGTGGCTCGGCTAAAGGATTCTATTGCCCAAGGAACCTATCAGGTTTCCGGGGAAAAGGTGGCGGAAAAAATGATCACCGAACACCTCGCCGATTTAATGGCGTAAGGTAAGGCATTTTTTCGGCTGCTACCTTGCCCGTGGGCGAAGGTAGGTGATCAACGTGAAATCCGTGATGATTGATCTCCAGGAAATTATTTCCGAGGAGATAAGACTCAACCGGACCCTCTTGTCGGCGTTAGCCGATGAAAAAGAAGCCATCGCGGCCTTCTCTTTAGAAGGTATTAACCAAGCCACGGCCACAAAAGAGGGTATCGTAAGCAGCATCCACTCCTTAGAAGAGCGGCGCCAGTCTTTGGTGTCGCGCCTAGCCGAGCGACTCCAGCTTGACCCGGGACAGTTGACCCTGGCCAGGCTGGCGCGACTTGTCAAAAAACCGTTTGCGGATGAACTGGAAAAAAACCTGCGTGATCTGCGGGAACTGGTCCGTCAAATCGATGAGGCCAACCGGGAAAACGCGTATTATATCCAGTTCACCCTAGGGTTTATCTCCGACTCCATCTCCTTGATCCAAAGCACGGTCGCCCCTCGCGCCACGTACAGCGCCGGGGGGAAAGTGTCTCACTTGAAACTGAGCGGTCGTATGCTCAGAAGAGAGGTGTGACATGGCCAATATGTACTCTATCCTGAATATCGCCCAGAATGCGTTGTTCACCCAGCAGACCGCGTTGCAGGTCACCGGACACAACATCGCCAATGTTAATACTCCAGGTTTCTCCCGGCAAAGGGCGACTCTTCAAACTACTATTCCGGATACCTCTTCTGTTGGACCAATTGGGTCAGGAGTACAGGCCTATAACGTCGAACGGGTGATGGATCAGTTCATCGATAAGCAAATTTATCAGCAGACCAGTCAGCACTCCCTTTTTGACTCGAAGAGCACCTCTTTTACTCAATTAGATACCATATTCAATGAACAAAGCGGCCAAGGGTTGAACCAGGCCATGACCGATTTCTGGAACTCCTGGCAGGATCTGACCAATAATCCGGGTGGGACATCTGAAAGAACCGTTGTCCAGACCAAGAGCGCCGCTCTGGCCACCGCCTTTCAAACGACTTCCCAGAGCTTAGACCAGCAAAGGATTGATGCTGAGAACCGGATTAAACAAACGGCCTCTGATGTCAATTCTATCGGCAAACAACTGGCCGACTTGAATATAAAAATCGTGCAGACTGAAAGCGGCGGACATGACGCCAACGACCTTCGCGATCAACAAACCGATTTGCTTAATCAATTGGCTCAGAAAATTGATTTCACCGCCTTTGAAGACAAGGACAAACAATTGACGGTGTTGGTCTCCGGTGATGCCCCGCTGGTGTCCAAAAGCACCACCTGGCAGCTCACGACTCAAGTTGACCCGGCTAACAACAATTTTTCCAAATTGCTCATTACGGATAATAGCGGTACCCGGTTTGATATCACCAAGGAAGTTACCGGCGGGGCCCTGAAAGGGTATCTGGATGCGAGAGATGTGGACGTCCCGCAGGCTATGGACACGCTGAACAAAACGGCTGCGTCCATTATTGATGAAGTCAACCGGCTTCATGTGGGCGGCTACGGTCTGGACGGATCGACGAACAACAATTTCTTCAATCCCGTCACGCCGGTGGCCAGTCCGGAGCAAAAGAACCAGGGCGGAGCGATAATCGCCAAAACCGCGGTGCAGGACGTTCAGAAGGTCACTAATGACGATTATCAGATTCAGTTTGTCACCTCCAATAAGTTTGATATTTATGATACCACAACTTCACAATATCGTTATGACATTGGAGCGAAAAACGACGGACTGGTATTTAATGAGGGCTCCGCAGCAATTAAAGTCACCTTAGATCACGGGACATACAACGGGCAAGATCTGGCTAAGGATATTCAGACGCAATTAAATAACAATTCGCCGAACAAGCAGACCTATCAGGTGAGTTATGATGCCGCCACCCGGCATTTTACCTTCTCCAGCGGCACGCAGAATCAACAAAGCCTGGTCCTGGGAATGGGCAACGACGCCTCGACTGCAGGGAATCTCCTGGGGTTCGAGAACAGCTCGGATGTCACGGTGGCGCCCGGTTCTTCCGCCGACAGCCCTAAGATAGCCGGACATTACGACTACAGTTCTGGTGACCCCATAAACTTTGACGGCATAAGCGTGGTGGTTCAAAATGGTACCAATCCTCCCTTAGGTGGCGATGTGTTCGATGTAAGTGGGACCAAGGACGCCGCCAAGTACATGGCCTTAGATAGTAAGATCGCTGCGGACACCGATAAGATTGCGGCCGCGGCACCGGATCCGAGTCAACTGCCCCCGGATTTGACGACATTACAGGGTGACGGGAATAACGCCGGCAGCATATCGCAAATACAAAACAAATACTTGATGGCCCAAGGGACCCAGACCATTTCCGCCTTTTATAATGGATTGGTCTCCAAGGTCGGGGCGATGGTTCAAGATAATACTAATCAGGCCACTCAAACCAATTTTGTCTTGACCCAATTGCAAACGCAGCGTGAATCTGTCTCGGGCGTAAATTTAGATGAAGAAATGACTAACTTGATGAAGTTTCAGCAAGCCTATAACGCCTCGGCCAAGATGATCACAACCGTTGGCGCGATGTTGGATACTCTTCTTAAAATGTAATCAGGCTGCGGAAACGATGCAACTGGATTTTTCACACCAAACAACATGAGATGTTCTGGTTAAAAAGGGGTTTGAGCCATGAGAGTAAGCACCAACATGGTTTACAACAGCATAATCGACAACCTGATGATCGGGTCGAAACAACTTCTGGATAAGCAAGAGGTCGTCAATACCAACAAGCGCATCAATCGGCCTTCAGATGACCCCGTAGGTATGGCCGAGACCCTGAACTACAATCAGGTCATTTCCAGCTCTGTCCAATATCAGCGCAATATTACTCAAGCCGGTTCCTGGCTTAATCAGAGCGATACCTCATTCCAGAACATGACCCAGGAGTTGCAACTGGCCCAGACCATCGCCGTCAACCAGTCCAATGATACGGCCAGTGCGGATAGCCGGGCCGCGGCCGTCGACCAGGTAACCGGGGCGATCAATTCCATCAACGATTTGATCAACGGCAAATTGGGCGACCGGTATCTGTTCAGTGGAAAGAGCGTCAAGACCCAGGCCTATAGTGTTTATCAAAAAGGCATGGAGTATAATGGTGACTGGGGCACCCTGGACATGAACATTTCATCGAACATCAAGACCACGGTCAGCACCCCGGGAGCCAGTGCTTTCCCTACTTCGGTGACGGATTTGGGTGAAGCGGCTAACTTGTCTCCGGATGTGGTGCCGGTTACCCGCGGCTTTGGAAGTTCTCTCTCAGCCGTGGACTCAGGTTTTGATTTTGTGACCGGGGCCAATGATCAGATGGTGTTCACAGAGACCGTCGCCCGGCAAGGGGCCAACCCGACACGTGTTTACCAACATACTGTCAGCTTGACCGATCCGGCCCAGGGTGGAACCTTGGTGTCCGGCCAAACTTATGACGGCAAAGCCGTGGCCGATGCCCTGACCAGGTCATTGAACAGCCCCAATATGAGTAGCAACAAATACCAGGCCACTTACGATAAAACGTCCAATCTGTTTACGATTACCAACAAAACCGGGAACAGCGACCAGATGACTCTGAACTGGTCTGATCTCAACAGCACTTCCAAGAATACCCTGGGATTCACTACCGCGGCCGATCAGGTCTTGAATCCAGGAGGCTCCGACACAGCGGACTCAATTCGGGCTTTTAACGTCATGGCCGGGGTGAATGACACCTTTTTTGCCAATATTGATGGTTCCGGCGCCCACACCGTGGCCATCGCCGCGGGTAATTACACGGCTCCGGAATTGGCTCAGGCAATGAAAAATGGGATCAACGCGGCCATGGCCGCGGCCGGGACGCCAGGCACCGTGGACGTAACATATAGTGCTAACACAGGATTATTTCAGGTCCAATCTCTCAGCCTGGGCTCCAACTCGACGGTGGGCCTGACCCCGGCCACCAGCAAATTTTTGGGGATGATCAACATGCCTCCGATCAGCACCGCCGGATTGGGCGGAACGGCTTTGTCGCTGCTCGACCAAGGCGCCGGGGTTCAGCCCGGGATGATCAAGATTACAGACAAAAGCGGAGACAGCCGGACGCTGGACACCACCGGTTTCAAAACCCTGCAGGACGTGGTCGATGGGATCAATAATCTGTATCAAGGAGCCGGGCCCGGCCAGTTTTCTATTCAGGCGGAATATAATCAGGGCTACACCGGGATTAACCTGATGGATGCCTCCACTGCCAACGGGGTGATCAATACGGACGAGGCCACGGGCCAGTTTGCTTTTGCGTCCGGGCAGAACGATCAGATCGTTTTTAATGACGGAGCGGC
The DNA here is from genome assembly GCA_015233055.1 of Deltaproteobacteria bacterium. Lineage (GTDB taxonomy): Bacteria > Desulfobacterota > JADFXK01 > JADFXK01 > JADFXK01 > JADFXK01. Next base: position 335 of record JADFYN010000073.1, on the reverse strand, counting down.
CTATACTATTAATCTGGTTGCAGATGGGTATCTCAAGAACAATGATTTGAACACCGGCGCCGGCGTGGCTGCGGCCATTCAAAATGACATGAACTCAAAAAACCCGGCTTCCCAATATAAGGTTTCCTATGACGAATTCTCCAGCCGTTTTACCGTCGCGGCCAATGCCGGCAACCCTCATACCGTGTCCATTAACTGGCAAAATTCTACCGCCCAAAATATACTGGGGTTTTCCGATCCTACAGATACAATTCCCGCCGGATCGGCCGTGACCGGTCAAAACAACGCCCTGGCCATAGGACCGTCCACGACCGCCCATGACTTGGGGATTTTTG
>JADFYN010000072.1:7959-13459 GCA_015233055.1 Deltaproteobacteria bacterium | reverse complement strand
ATTTGCGTATTTCTGGGAACCTGGATTGACAAAGGCATGGGCATGATCGCCGGTGGTTTTACCCCCAGTCCATTGGAGCATGTCACCGAGTACGTCCCCAGCGCCCCTGAATTATTAATTACTCTGGGTGTTTGGGCCACTGGTTTCTTGATTTTGACCATCCTCTATAAGGTCGCCATTTCTGTTAAAGAGGAGTTGGCCTCCTAAACTTAGCCGAGATCTTTTGTTTGAATCAAAGCCCATTCCCATCGGAGTGGGCTTTTTTCGTCCGGCGACGTGTCTCCAGGGCTTTTCTCCTGGAAGGATCGGAGTGTTACTTTCTAATTCGTTGACTCCGTCGGTATCTCATGCTAAAATTTTCGCATTGTAGTTCTCCTGCTTCAACGATATGCCAATGATCAGCGTTTTGTTCGCAGTTCAGGATGGGGAACACCATGCAAAGAGGAATCGCCATCGGACTCATTTTTGGTATCCTGCTTGGCTTCTTATTCTTCTCCGGCAGCCGATTGACCGACAAAGCAGTCTCCGACAAAGATGTTAAATTAGCCCACATTGAAGGCCAGCTCGAGCGGATCGCCGCGCAGCAACTGCCTGCCTTTAGCCTGCCTGACGCCGTCACCTTCTGCGGCAAGTCCGTTGATTTGACCAACCCATTTATTTACCGCCGGGTGAAACGGGAAACCAACTCCATTATTTTTCGCGAAGGAATGCTCGGACAGTTAATCGATATGGGAAAGGATTGTTTTCCTGCTGTCGAGCGGATACTGGCCAGGGAAGGTCTGCCTGCCGATCTGAAATATCTTGTCCCGGTGGAATCAAACTTCAACTTCTGGGCCACATCCTATGCCGGGGCCAGGGGGCCGTGGCAATTCATGAAATCCGCGGCGCATCAGTACGGATTACAGTTTGTCGAGAATGTGGACGAGCGCCTAAACCTGGAAAAGGCGACTGAGGCGGCCTGTAAGTATCTCAAAAATTCATATCGGGTGTTTGGGGATTGGCTGCTGACCGTGACGGCTTATAACAAAGGTGACTTTGGTCTGACCAAGGTGCTGGAGACCCATGGGCTTCGGCCCGGTCCTGATGAGGCCGGCGGGGGGAAAGGGGCCGCCGATGAAGCTGGAGAACTGGAGCGGGCTATGCTGGATCAGGGCGATTCCGATTTCTGGCACCTGGTTTTGCTGGTGAAGGGCAAGACATCTAAAGGGGCAGAGTATTATAGCAATGAACAGGAGCGGTATGCCCCCAGGGTTTTGGCCATGAAGATTATTTTTGAGAGTTTGGGCAAGTTTGATTTCCACAAACTTGATTCACGGGATGTCCCTCCACCTCCCCAGACCGTCCGGGTGGTCGCCCAGAGGGATATGCAGATGCTTGAAATAGCCCGGAACCTCAGTTATAGCCTGTGGGATCTCAAGTATATTAATCCCGAATATATTGGACCCTATCAGTCTATTCATTTGCCTACGGAACTGGTCAAATATTTTCAGGACCACCTGCATTTCGCCCCGTCGCCGGTCCAAATGGCGGTGGACAGCGGCCCTGAGCCTATCGCCTCCCCTCCGGCCGGAAACCCCGACCGGTTCTTGAGTTTGAAGAAGAACGAGACTATCTGGGATATTGCCAAACGAAACGGCATGTCGATGAAGGACCTGCTGGCCTTGAACTCCCTGGACTATACCGCCTGCCGGACCATCAAACCGGGATTTAAGGTGCGGGTGAGGTAACCCGACATTCCGGCGGAATCTTATCCGTGACCAGGCAGCCACCTGTTTGCCGCTCCGTCTGACCAGGGCTACCGCCACTCCACCAGAGAGCTGCCCCAAGTCAGACCTCCTCCGAAAGCAGTCAGAATAATCCGGTGTCCCGCTTTGACGGCCCCGGTCCTGACCGCTTCATCCAATGCAATGGGGACCGTCGCCGAAGAGATATTTCCATATTTATGGACCGTGACATAGACTTTATCCATGGGTACATCAAGTTTCTTGGCCAGCGCTTGAAGCATCCGGAGATTGGCCTGATGGGGGACAATCAGGTCTACGTCGTTGATGGTTATCCCGTTGAAGTCCATGACTTCTTGACACGATTCGGCGAAATGGTTCACCGCCACCCGGAAAGACTGGTTGGCTTCGATCATTTTCAGGTAATGGAGACCCTGGGCGACACTTTCATGGGAGATGGGCGTGGTCTTGGAGCCGCCGCCGGGCATGAGTAGATTAGCTCCATTGGCGCCGTCAGTGTGAACGAAGGTGGACTTGATCTCCGGGCCTGGGACGTCTCTCTCCAGCACCACGGCCCCGGCCCCGTCACCCCACAGGATACAAGAGCCTCGGTCCGACCAATCCACCACCCTGGTCATGATTTCTCCGGCCACGACCAGGGCGTTGCGGCAGAACCCGGCACGAAGATACATTTCGGCGGTGTGCAGGGCAAAGATGAACCCGGAACAGGCCGCAGTCAGGTCAAAAGTAACCGCCTGAGGCGCATTCAGTTTGGCCTGGAGCCAATTGGCCGCGGCAGGGCAATGGGTGTCCGGCGTGATCGTCGCGAAAATAATCAGTTCCACCTCGCTGGGTGATTTACCCGCCGCGTCCAATGCTCTTAATGACGCCTGAAGCCCCAGATCCGAGGTGTAGACATCCGGGGCGGCCCGCCTTCTTTCCTGGACTCCGGTCCTTTTTACAATCCATTCTTCAGTGGTATCCAAAGACTTGATGATTTCGGCGTTGGTCAATACATATTCCGGCAGATAAGAACCTGTACCGGTGATATGGATGGTCGTCATGAATTAATTTTCTCCCGTGAAGATATGAAAGTAGACCCCAGGTCGGCAGGAGAACCAGAGGCGGTATACGGCTGTTTGGTTGGCCGGTTACGATCAACCCTAATTCAATTAACCGGGCCTAAATACAATAGGTATTGCTTGATTCTTTGTCAAGACAAAAAGAGCCTGGGGGATGAACGATCGGAGTTCAGCACTTGCCGGGGATAGACAATCGGAAGTTAGTCGCTCCAGTCAACCGTCTCGGTTACGAGAATGGTTAATTTTAGGGAATGCTCATGGGGAGATGTCTGGAGCCGGGGCGGGAAGGGCAGGGAGGATGGAGATTGCCGAAAAAAAGGAATCGCGTCCAGGCCGGCGATTTTTTTGAACCGCTGACCTGGACGCGTATATCACGGGCGTTGGATCACCCAGAGACGATTAAACCTTAGAAGGCCATGCCCAGGGTTACGCCGCCAAAGAAGAACTGCGAATTGTCGCTAAAGCTGGTGGCTTGGATCTCATTCTTGGCCGTGCTGGTCAGAGGAAAAGAATAACCGATTTGTGGTTGCGCGGTGAAGTAAGTGCAGAATGGGATCGTCATGCCGACGGTGACCAGACCATCATGGAAAGCATTAAAGTTGTTCGTGGTCGGTTTGAGGTTGTCGTCATATTCGACAGTTTTGTCGGTATCCGACTTAAGGTAGCCGACTGACGCAGCCAGGTCCACGGTGATCTTGTCCACCACCGGAATTGAATGGTTGACGCCAAGCTTGAAATACCAGCCGGGATAATGAGCAAATTCACGGTAAACAGTCAAGGTCGGAGTCAGCAAGCAATTTCCCGCCACCTTGAGAAATAATTCTTGAGAATCGAAGTTGCTGGTGGCCAGGGCATAGTAGATGTACCCGGCGCCGACGGTTACCGGACCCAGGTCGTAGTCATAGGTCAGGGTCAGGTCGGTTTCGGTCCATCTGGAGTTTTTGTCATCACTGGCGGGATCAAAATGTCTGGTATCTAAATTTCCCCAGACATCCATCTTGAACCCCTTATAACCGACGTTAACATCCGGTTGAATGACCAGACTATCCTTGCTTAGTTCGTAGCCACGCCAGATGTATTTGCTGAAAAATCCAGCGGATACTGAAGTGGCCGGCTTATCCTGCGCGGCGCAGATGGAAAACATGCTCACGGTCATCATTAGGATAACCATAACGGTCAATATGGCTCTTACCTTCGTTTTCATTCCTTTCCTCCTTGGGCCAACAATAGATTGGTTAAAAATCCAGCGTGAATAAAAAGGACCAGCGCCCCCGGTGATTTCCTTATTAACACGCCTGGGAGAGTTTCTTCAACCCAGAATATAGCAAAATAGATACCAACAGATCTATTGTCATGATATTGCAATAAATTGATTTGACAAGAAGTCGATTTGGACCGATCCAGAATGACAATTTTGTAGCATCTTTTCATCCTTTGAACAAAAATGTATGATTTGTTTCTCTACATGAAAATTCTGGAGCCCGGTGCTTTTCCCCCAGGTACCGCGACGTTGTATTTTGCCCGGAAATAGTGGAATCCGACATTGACTTCTGCAGTTATGGCCGGGGGGATACTCGTCGGTCAGGCCCCGGCGGCGGTTTTGTCTTGATTTGAATGCTCTTATTTTATATACTTACCAATTGGACAAAATGGTCATCGACGAGCTTCCAGGTCAGGCGGGCCGGGAGCGGAAGATGGTCTGGCCGGGAACACATTATGTCATTTAAACAAATTAAGGGTCAGCCGAAGGCGGTATCGGCGTTGATCTCAGCCATCATCTCAAAGCGTCTGTCCCATGCTTATTTGTTCACCGGTATCGACGGGATAGGCAAACGGACTACGGCTTTGGAGCTGGCCAAGGCGGTCAACTGCGAATATCCGGTAACTGGGGATAGTTGTGGTAAGTGCCGATCATGCGGCAAGATTGAGGCCGGATTGCACCCGGACGTCCGGATGATTGAACCCCATGAGGGGGCGAATAACATCAAAATAGAACAAATCCGGGAAATCAAGCGATGGATGCGGTTCAGGCCCAATGAGGGTCGTTATCGGGTCACGATTATTCCAGGGTATCATCCCCTTACCGATGAGGCCTCCAATGCTTTACTCAAGACCCTGGAAGAACCGCCCCAAGACAACATTTTGGTCTTGACGGCCGTAGATAGGAGAAAGGTCCTGGCCACCATTGCCTCGAGGTGTCAACAAATCCCCTTTAATCCTCTCTCAGAGGCCCTGGTGGCGGAATTTATCGCCGAAAAGTATAAATTGAATCTGGACCAGGCCAGGCTTAGCGCCTTGATGGCCTCGGGAAGTCTTAAACGGGCCGGCATTTTCGCCAAGGCTGATTTTTTTGGCTTACGGGAGGACTTCGTCACCTTGATGTCTAGACCGGGCCGAACTGAATGGAGCCGGATATTCTTACTTTCCAAGCGATTGTCTCAGCTCAAGGAAGATCTCCATGATTTTTTTTACCTGATGAAACTTTTGTACCGGGACGAGTTAATCCTGGCGGGTGATGGCGCCTCAGCCGGTATAACTAATTTTGATCACCTGGAGGTCCTCCAAAAGTTGGCCCAAAACGAGCCGGGCCTCCGGATATTTGACAAACTAGACCGGATAAACCGGGCGGAACGAGCCATCCTTAGGAACGCTAATCGACAATTGGCCCTGGATACCTTACTGATCAGTCTATTAGCC
>JADFYN010000072.1:0-7840 GCA_015233055.1 Deltaproteobacteria bacterium | reverse complement strand
TCCCAGGGCAACGCCCTATGAAATACGGCTGGTTACGTGTCAGGAGAATGGTCAGGAGGTCGGCCGGCCCCCAAAGTCATTTCTTTTGAATGGGATATCCGGCTACGGCTGAAGTACGGAATTGCCGGCGGTTTTATGTGATCATTACATGGTATTTCATATAGTCGCCGCCCCTACCCAGGGCGTTGCCCTGGGCTAACCTAGAGCGCCCCGTTGGGGCTTAATCGGAATTGACCATTTATTAGAATAGGATCCGATGACCCTGCACCTTAAGTCAACGACATTGCGATTAAGGTGACAAATATAGAGGTGCGACCGCACGGCCCGGCCGTGTAGCCGTTTTCACGTGAAAAGGTGAGACAAAAATATGATCGATTCTGATGATAACAACTCGGTGGAATTTGCCAACGACGAACCCGTGGAAACTACCGACCACACCCCGGTGGAAACTACTGACGACCAGCCTGTGGCATGTACTGCCTGCCATAAAGCCAATTCCGAACTGATCACGGAACTCCATCCAATGCAAAGAATTGTCTGGATCAGGTTTCGGCCGCGGGGCAAACTATACGCCTTTGACCCGGTTGATCTTGTAGTTAAGAAGACCGACCAGGTTATCGTCCAAACCGAGTATGGTTTGGCCTTGGGAGAAGTTTCCGACACTCCCGGTAGCTACATCCCCAATAAAGCCCTGGCCAAGGTGGTCCGGTCGGCTACCCCGGCTGATATCGCCCAGGCCGAAAAGATGCTGGCCAGGGAACGCATTGCTTACGATTTTTGCATGGAGCGGATCAAAGAACGCAACCTGCCGATGAATATGGTCTCTGTGGATGCCTTTTTTGACGGCAGCAAAATAATATTCTTTTTTACGGCCGAGGGTCGGATCGATTTCCGGGAACTGGTCAAGGACCTGGTCCATCGGTTCCATACCAGGGTGGAGATGCGTCAGATCGGGGTCCGAAATCAGGCCAAGATGGTCGGAGGGCTGGGAAACTGCGGCCGGGAGCTTTGCTGTGCCACCTTTTTAAACACCTTTGACCCCATCTCCATCAAGATGGCCAAAGAGCAGAATTTGTCATTGAATCCAAGCAAAATATCCGGGGCTTGCGGGAGACTCATGTGTTGCCTGACCTATGAGTACGGCACCTACCTCGACGCCAAGAAGGGTTTGCCCAAATTCGGCAAAAAGATCAATACCCCGTTAGGGAGTGGCAAAGTCATCAGGCTGAATGTCTTGGCCGGGAAGATTACGGTGGAACTGGAATCGGGGAAAGAAGCGGAATTCTCAGCGGAACAATTAGCCACGGCATTAGAGCCGGAGGCGCAGGTGAAACCTGAGAAACCCGAAAAACCTGAGAAATCCGAGAAGCCCGAGAAACCCGAAAAACACGAGAAACCCGAACGATCTGAGAGACACGAGAAAGCAGACAGGCCGGAGAGACCCGAACGATCTGAGAAACCTGAGAAATCCGATAGGCCTGAGAAACACGAGAAAGCAGACAGGCCGGAGAAATCAGAGAAACAGGAGAAGGCAGAGAGGTCGGAGAGGTCGGAGAAAGAAGAAAGACGGCCCGGAAAGAAAAGGGAGGACAAATGAACCGGAATTTTTATGTCACCACACCTATTTACTACGTGAACGCCCGGCCCCATCTGGGCCATACTTACACCACTGTGGTGGCAGATACGATCAAAAGATATTATCAGTCATCCGGGATAAATGTCTTTTTCCTGACCGGGACCGATGAACACGGCGACAAAGTGGTCGAGGCGGCGGATAAGGAGGGGCTTCCTCCGCAGGAGTATGCCGATATGATTAGTGGTGCGTTTCGCGCCACCTGGGACAAGATGGGGATGCCGGCCGACGATTTTATCCGGACGACGGAAGAACGCCACAAACGAGTCGTCCGCCTATTTCTGCAACAAGTCTATGATCAAGGGGATATTTATTTCAGCCGGTATGGCGGCAATTATTGTTTTGGATGCGAGCGATTTTACCTGGACCGGGAGTTGGTTGACGGCAAATGCCCTGATCACCAGGTCGAACCCCAGTATATCGAAGAAGAGAACTATTTTTTCAGAATGAGCAAATATCAGGATTGGCTGATTTCTTACATCAAAGAAAATCATGATTTCATCAGGCCGGAGCGGTACCGCAACGAGGTTTTGTCCTTTTTGAGTGAGCCCCTGGAAGACCTGTGTATCTCTCGGCCAAAGACCCGCCTGACCTGGGGGATTACCTTGCCTTTTGATGATCGTTTCGTCACCTACGTCTGGTTCGATGCTTTGATCAATTATATTTCCGCCCTGGGCTATCCCGACGGGGAACTTTTTCACACCTATTGGCCCCACGCCAACCATATCATCGCCAAGGACATTCTTAAGCCCCACGCCATATTTTGGCCGACCATGCTCAAGTCCGCCGGAATTGAACCTTACCGGCATCTCAATGTCCATGGTTACTGGAATGTGGAAAGCCAGAAGATGTCCAAGAGTCTGGGGAACGTGGTAGATCCGTTGAGCTTGATGGACACCCTGGGGTTGGACGCCTTTCGTTATTTTTTACTTCGGGATATGGTTTTCGGATTAGATTCAAATTTTAACCACGAGGCGGTGATTACCCGATATAATTCGGATCTGGCCAACGACCTGGGAAATCTATTATCCCGGACCCTGACCATGGCCGTCAAGTACTTTGACGGGGTCATCCCCGAGCCAGGGAAGGACAAGTCTGCAACCGACGGCGAACTTATGGCTACGGCTCTGGCCGCGACCAGGGACTACCGGATGTATATGGAAGATCTGGCGTTTCACCGGGCCATGACCGCAGTCTGGGAAGTCATCCGCCGGTCTAATCAGTACATCGTGGAAAGTGAGCCCTGGACCCTGGCCAAGCAAGGAAATCGCGGCAGACTGTCCGCTGTCATCTATAATTGCCTTGAATCATTAAGAACAATTGCCTGTATGGTGTATCCGGTGATGCCCCAAACCGCGGAAAAGATTTTTGCTTCTCTGGGTCTTGATCCGGAATTGGTCAGGTCGGGATTGGCCGGCTCAGATGACTGGGGGAAGCTCCCCAGCGGGTTAACCGTGAACGTGCCCGAGCCTCTTTTCCCCAGGATCGAAACCAAAGAAAAGCCGGCCCCTCAGGTGGAGCAGAAGCAATCGTCCAAGCCCAAAAAGGAGAAGAAAATTAAAAAGGTTATAGAACCACCCGCCGAGATTACAATAGAGGATCTGCAAAAAGTGGACTTGAGATTGGCCCAGGTTATTTCGGCCGAACGGGTGCCGGGCGCGGATCGATTACTTAAGCTGGAGGTGGAAGCCGGGGGCAGGCGAACTGTCGTGGCCGGGATGGCCGAGTATTACACTCCGGAAGAGATCACTGGTAAGTCCGTCGTCTTGGTCGCCAACCTGAAGCCGGTCACCCTCAAAGGAATTGAGTCCCAGGGGATGATCCTGGCCTCCGAAAATGACCAGGGACGTCTGTCTCTCCTGACTCTGGACGGCGTCGGCAAACCTGGGGCCCGGGTCCGGTGATGGTGCCATGAAGGGTCCGGTGATTATGTCAGGACGGGTCCGGTGACGGGGTCATGAGGTGGGAGTAATTACCCCCTGGGCGGCCGCTTAGGGGCTATCTATGAAAGAAATTCTGTTCCAAGCAGTTATCAATTCTATCAGAGAGATTGGCGGGGCTGGGGGGAATCGAACCCCCCGCGCTCGCTCCCACATCTTAAACGGCGATGATCATACCAACCCGTGCCTTCCCCTGTAGTATTGGAAACATGTCACCAGATCGCCCCAGGAGCGCTATCCCCGCCACCACACACATCACATTGATAGTTGTTTCCATATTGACCTCCATCTTCGTTCTCATCTTCACGACGACGCTTGCTTTCGCATGTGCCATCATTTGGATTATGCACGAACCCGTCAACATGAGTCCAACCAGGAAATCACACGTGTCGATGCAAAACTCACCTATATATGGGCATATTAATCTAACTACTATGCACTTTTCCCATTCCCCAATATCCTCAGGAATCCCCAATCCTGCCGTGTTAATTCCGGAGGTACGGCCGTGCGCCAGGTCCTCTGCTGCCTGCCATGCCTCGGCGTAGCTTCCGAGACTCTTGTCACCATGCATCGGATGAAAACGGCCATCCTGTTCTCCGATGTAAAAAGGACCTTTCCTAGTTTGGAACACATAGAGTAGCTTCATCTGCTCTCTCCTGCTCAACTTATGTTTGGTAGATGGCTTCCAGCTAACATTCCACTTAGATTCTCACGCAAACCTACTCTTCCCAATACCTTGAGCCCCATTTAGATTGAATCAGGCTTCTTACATGGTTTCTGCTCAACCCGTCACCTGGCCGCTCTATTCCGGCCAAAAGTCTTTATCGATAGCTTGCTCAAAGGAATAAGGACACACCTGAGGGAAATTAGTCTCGTCCAGCCCCGTCTCTTTGGCCGCGATAAGCACGGCATCTTCATAAGCTTCGGTGATTTTCTCGGCTACCCCGGTTTGAAGGCTGGGACTCTGCGCAGGATTACAACAACTGCCGTATATCGAGGGTGACCTAAGGCTCTTCCTGCCCCTGAGCATCTTAGCCACTAATTATAATACCAGCTTATTTACTATCATAAGAGGCGGTCTGAAGCAAGTGTTTACGGCTGGGGCACAGCATTTTTCCCGCTTTATTTGATCCCTTTCAGGGCGAATTCCACCAATTTGACCCCCACCGGACTGAAGAAACTGATTCCGAAGATGACCAAACCGATCAAAGTCTTCATCAGCAGGCGGATAGACTTCAGTTCACCCTTTACCTCTTCAACGTCTTTTTTTGAGGTTTCTCGCAGAGTATTGATGCTTCCTTCAAATTTGTTTTCCAGGGAGCCAATCATTCCTTTCAATTCGCTTTCCAGGGAGCCAATCGTTCCTTTCAATTCGTTTTCCAGTGAGCCAATCATTCCTTTGAGTTCAGCATTTGAAGTGTTTATTTTGCCTTCCAGCCTACTTTCTATGCGCTTCATTTCTCCTTTTACTTCTTCAATATCCCTTTTGGACATTTCCCGCAATGTGTTGATACTTCCTTTAATCTCGGCAAAGTCGGCCTTTGTGGCTAATTCGCTGGATAAATTGGTCGCCACTTGATTACCCATAGCCTCCAGCACCTCGATCAGCGGCGTGGATTGCGGGCCGAAGACCGACTCCAATGACTTGGCTTGTTGAAAAGACAGCATCACATTGCCCACCTTATCTGATCAGGGTTTATATTTTTGACCGGCTCAAATCATTGAGTTTCACTTTGACCAGGCCCAATCGGATCTACTTTTGCGCCGGATATCAGAAGCCGATTCCGCCCTATCTAAATTATCACAAGTGGCATGATTCGGCAAATGAAATTGGGTAGTATTCTGGATGAGACAGGGCAACTTCATGATAAAGTTTAGAGATGATTCTAATGGGGTTGATCGATAGGCGACCCGGATCAGGCGGTCGCGTCACGTGTTCAAGAGCGCTTGGGGCGGCTGATATCCCGGCGGAAATACTGGAATGGCCAGCCAGCCCCGGACCGGAAAAGCCTAAGCGGATTATAGTTGGGATGAGTTGAATCAGAGCGAAAAAGTTTCTGTGGGATTTGAGGCGGAGAACCACCTTGGGGAGACGAGGATAACCCGTCGGTTACGCATTCCCGGCGGATTAGTTGGAAGATTAGCAGGCACAAATTAAAAGGGGTTAACCTTGTGGGCTAACCCCTTGAGCTTTCTGGCGGGGACGGCGAGACTCGAACTCGTGACCTCCGACGTGACAGGCCGGCGCTCTAACCAAACTGAGCTACGCCCCCGCATGGGCTTGTGGCATATTTAATTGGTATTCGTGGTGGTAGGCGGAACAGGGATTGAACCTGTGACCCTCGGCTTGTAAGGCCGATGCTCTCCCGCTGAGCTACCCGCCCTCGAATTCAAAGACCTTATCATCAACCGGTCCGGCTGTCAACAAAAATGTGCGCATTAGTCACAAAAAAGTGTCAGGGCGGCACCCCGAGGCAATAGAGCGACAGGTCCCGTTGGTCGGAATGTGACCATTGCTCCGTCATGTATGTTTCAAGAATTTGAACATCAGCACGGTAATATCGTCAAACTGGTCCAATCCCTTTTGGAACCGGCCCAGTTCCGCAAAAATGTGATTGCAGATGGCCTGGGTAGACCTATCCGGATGGGCTTCAATGGCCGCGGCCAGCCGGGCTTCCCCGAACATTTCATCTTGGAAATTAACCGGTTCAGTCACGCCGTCGGTGAACACAAGCAAAGATTCCTGCTCCTCCAATTGCAGGAGACCATCGCAGTAGGTTATCTCTTCCATGACCCCAATGGCCGGACTGACGTGGAACTTCACCCGGTCGGCCAGGGCGAAGGTTTTCCCCTGGTTGATGATCAGCGGCGGGGGATGTCCGGCGTTGCAGAAGGTGACCAGGCCGGTTTTCATGTTGCAGATAAAATAGAAGACGGTCACAAAATGGGCTGAAGGGTTATCTATCGATAGAAAATCATTGGTCTTGGAGATGGCCTCGGCGGCGCTCAGATTATTGACCATCACACTCCGGAGCAAGGTCCGGGTCCGCATCATGAATAATCCCGCCGGCACACCCTTTCCCGAGACGTCGGCCACCACCACTCCGATGTGATTTTCATCTATCAAGAAAAAATCGTAATAATCCCCGCCAACCTCCTTGGCCGGCTCCGTTCGGGCGAAAATTTCCACGTTACCGGCTTCGGGGATGGGTGGAAAAATCGTCGGCAAGGCATCTTGCTGAATGCGGCGAGCCAGGCGTAATTCACTTTGAATTCGTTCCTTTTCAGCCGTAGTCCGGGCCAGGTCTTGGGTATACCGGCCCAGGTCGACCGCCATCTGATCAAACGCCCCGGCCAGGTCGCCCACTTCGTCTCTGGATAATGTCCCGATCCGATGATCAAAGTCGCCGGTACTGATGATTCGGGTGCCCTGGATCAGCCGCCGCAACGGCCGGGTGAACATATAGGAGAAAACCAGCACCAGTAAAGCCGTAAATAACGTCGTCGCGCCCACCACTTGCAACACCTGGATATTGGCTTCGTGATCGGCCCGGTCAAACTCTTCGGAGGGCCGGTAAAGCTCCAGGACGTAGATGACCTCGCCGCGGGCGTTCAAAATGGGCGTGAGATAACTAAACCACTGACCCTGCTCATCCGAGTACCGGCCTTGTTGACAGGTCTTTTCTTTGACTACGGCGAAGAAAATGGTTCGGTCTTTGGGGACGATGACCGGTTCAAAGATCGGCCCGCGCCAGATATTGACGCCGAAATAGAATTTGCCGTCGTGGATCTTGTGTAACACCCATTTGGGCGTTCGAGAAACGTTCTTGGTGTCTACCAGTCGGGTGATGGTCTGGTACACCTTTTCGTAAACCGGTTTCCCCCGGTCTTCGGGCGCGGCAATCCCTTCTATGTCGGCCAGGGACAGCGTATTGACCACGGCCCGGGCCAGGTTGGCGGACCGGCGAAGGAATTCCACTTCCAGATCCGCCATCATGATGTCCTTGACCCAGTCCCCCACGCACCATCCGCTGAACACCAGCACGGGGAGAAACAAGACCAGCAGCTTAACGAAAAACGGGAGTCGCAAGTTTACCCAAAACCGGGCTAGTTTTCCCGCATACACCCCAATGACTAGAAGAGTTAAGGCCACGGTCATCAGAATAAGCAGTTTGCTCCAGGGGGTGGCCTGGTAAATGTCGCAAACGGTAAAGTTAACCCCATGGATGACTAAGCTCTTATTAACCAGGTCAAAAGAGTACATTGT
>JADFYN010000071.1 GCA_015233055.1 Deltaproteobacteria bacterium | reverse complement strand
ATTTTGGCAGCGTTAATTGGATACACTTTCTACCAGGGTAAACCAAGAATGCGAGGGGTCGATCTTGAATCGTCACCTGTCAACCCATGTTTCCAAATTGCTTAGTAAACTCGTCGAACTCAGGTTAATCTTACACTCTTCCGGTGATAAGATTTCCGGTGTGTTATCGTTCATGAGATCCCTCCTCTGAAATATCTTTGCCGCTTATGAAAATGAAATACGTGGGCGCCGGCTCAGTTCAATAAAAAACAAATTGCATTATACTACTTCATCTTTGGTTTTTCCAGGCATAGTTCTTGTGTCAATACCGTTAAATTAAGTCAACGGCGCCAAAATTTCCCGCTTCGCCCAAAATGAGCTATCGCAGAACCATCTTTCGGGCAAATCTTGACATGAATTTGTCATAATTTGTCCCTTGTTGGTTAGCGGCAAAAATAGTGCCTGGAAAAAGTGAAGTTGGAGTAGTACAGAGTAATGAGGACTACTGAGGGAAACAAGAGGGAGTCAACACCCGGCTGATCGATCGGGGAGAAAGGCTGAGCCGCGCCCCGCAGCACGACAGGAACCTTAAGTGAGCCGCGGCCGACCAGGATAAGGGATATCAGGCCGCATACCACAGCACCGCAAAGAAGTGGCAGGTGGTACCCAGAACTACAAAAATATGCCAAACGAAATGGCTGTAGCGGACCCGCTCAGCCGCATAGAACGCCACTCCGCCTGTGTAGGCGACGCCTCCGGCCAGCAGCCAGCCAATCCCCGGCAGAGGCACCTTCAACCAGATTGGCCGGATGGCCACGACGATCAGCCACCCCATCGCCAGATATAAGCCGATCGATAGGCGGGGGTGTCTCATCATCACTCCTGAGACCTTCAAAACCAGGCCCAGGATGGCCATGCCCCACACGAGGCCGAAGAGCGTCCAGCCCCAGGCACCACGGAGTATGCCGAGCGTAAAAGGAGTATACGTCCCGGCGATGAGGAGGAAAATCGCTCCGTGGTCGAGCACCCGAAGTACTCGTTTTGCCTTGTTCTCAGGAAAAACATGATAAAGTGTGGATGACAGGTACATAAAGATCGCGGCACCGGCAAAAATCCCGGCACCGACGGTGCTCCATGCGTCACCAGACCGAGAGGCCGAACTTAAAAGAAACGGTGCTGCCACCAGACACCCGACCAGGGCCAGGCCGTGGCAAACACCGTTGGCGATTTCCTCCTCAAATGACTGCGGGCGCTTATGCGCTGGGAGCATCTCATTTACCCCATATCCCTTTAGAAGACTGAAGATTAAGAACTCCTCAGGAAGACGGATCAAGCAGGCGGTAAATCGAACTGAGCTAAACCTATCTCAATACGACCGGCACACTGGATTTGTGAGGTGCTGACGCTATCATTTTCAAATCCTTCAATCCCTTCATCGCTCAAAGACGGCTGGATGTTAGGCGTCCAAAGTCCCGGAACGGGGTTGAGGTTGAGCCACGGATCTAGTTTTTTTGGGCAAGCCGGGCCGGCTGTGATAACTGGGTAAGCCGAAAAAATTCGTGACCCCGCCCTGTTCTGCTGTAACATGGGTATTTTTTTCTTCTGATTTTCGTTTCCGGCCAGGTCCTGGACGCCCCGACTTGCCGCTCATATTTTCCACGGCCGCCGTCTTATCGAAAGAGTCCTTGCGGGGTGCCCCTGGTCCGGTACGTTTGGCGTTGTCGGTAATTCCTTCGTAACTGAAGGAAAGATTCGTGACTCCGCCCTTTGCTACTGGGGCATGGTTATTTTTTTCTTCTGATTTTCGTTTCCGGCCAGGTCCCGGACGCCTCGACTTGCCGCTCACATATTCCACGGCCGCCGTCTTATCGTGAGAGGCCTTGCGAGGAGCCCCTCGTCCGACACGTTTGCCGCTGTCAGCCACGGGCCTTCTCGATCCGGTTGCCGCGGCTCGCTTATCGCCCCTGGCATTGATCATTTGTCTGCGACCGGGTTGCTCCGGCTCCAGGCCGGGGATGACCTGTTCGGCCAGGTTATGCCCGAGGTAGCGTTCGATGCGGTCCAGGTAAGGGAAATCCAGTTGTGAGGCAAAAGATATCGCAATTCCGGATGCGCCGGCCCGCCCGGTCCTTCCGATGCGGTTAACGTAATCCTCCGCAGAGCGAGGCAGGTCGAAATTAATGACATGGCTGATACCATCGATATCAAGGCCGCGGGCCGCGACATCCGTAGCCACCAGGAGTCTGATCTTGCCTTTTCGCATCTCCATGATGGTGCGATTGCGTGCGGCTTGAGTCATGTCGGCGTGAAGGGCTGCGGCCGGGTACCCTTTTGCGTCGAGAACTTTGGCCAACTGGTCGGCGCCGCGCTTGGTAGCGGAAAAGACGATGGCCCTGGTCACGGTTGTGTCTGCACAAAAATGGTTCAGGAGCAGTTTTTTGTGTGGCAAGCTGTCCGCCAGGTGCAACCGTTGCTCGATCGTATCGTGGGTGATTTTGCCTGGGGCAACCTCAACCCGTTCGGGGTTTTTCATGTATTTCAGCGCCAGCTTGGCCGTCGCATCGCCCATGGTCGCGGCAAACAAAAGTGTTTGACAGTCCTTCGGCGTGGCCTCCGACATAAATTTGACGTCCCCGATAAAACCCATTTCGAGCATGCGGTCGGCTTCGTCTAAAACGAGCAGTTCGACCTGGGACAAGTCGATTTTCCCGCGCATAATGTGGTCGATCAACCGGCCGGGTGTTCCGACGATCATGTCCGGCATCTGAGACAGGGCTCTGAATTGTTCACCAAAGGGCATGCCGCCGACGATGGAGACGCTGTTTACTTTGAGATACTTCCCGTAGTCGCGCGCCACCTGGGTGATCTGGTCAGCGAGTTCCCGGGTGGGGGTCATCACCAAAACGCGTAGCCCAGGCTTGAAGCCGCGGGGGCGACCGCACAAACGTTGTAGCGCAGGCAGGACAAAGGCTGCTGTTTTTCCGGTGCCGGTCTGGGCCGAGGCAATGACGTCATGCCCGGCGAGAACCTTGGGAATAGCCAGCCCCTGAACCGTCGTAGGGTTATGATGTCCACATCTGGCAAGCGCTTTGAGAATGGGTGGAGCTAATTGTAGTTCTTCAAATGTCATTAGGTCTAGAATCCTTGATAATCCCTGAACCAGCATCTGCCGCTTGACCGCATCGAAAGGCTATTGCCTTACCCCGTGCAAAAAATCCGCACAAAGCTTACAGAAACTTAGTTAGAGGTTAGATAAGTTGGGCTGCAGGGGGGTAGCGTTACACAAAAACGCTTGCGGCTACAGGGCAACGAGAAGACCGGCCTGAAATGTAATCGCCGGCCTACGTGTGATGTCAGAGTAAAACATAGAAGATAAGACAGCCGCGATCAAGCCCATGGCAAGGACCGACTCCTTTCTCGGCCTCGGTATTTTGATCATCTTTCCAACCACCCAGGATTATTGGAAATGCAACGCCTTTTCAATGTTAAGAAAGGAATCGCACCCCGTCATACCCCAGGAGGGGAACAGAGTTCAAGTTATCCAAAGACGATCGAGTGTGCCACCCTCGAATGCTTGGTTAGGGTCACGGAAACATTTTGGAATAGGCGACGATAAATGGTGTGTGTTGTTTAGGGTCGCAGGGGAGAAGAAACTGTCCCGGGGGCACGCTGGCTTGGGTCTCATCTAATGTTACTAAGATACCTCAGATCACATTGAATGTCAAGGACCAAGTTTATTTGACCCCGGTCAACTGCATGAAATATTCTTAAACGGCTAAGTTCGGTTATGCACAGAAGGAGCGCACCAGGTCAGCCCGGAGTGAAGCCCGGGCAATCAGATTGACCATGAAACCACCTATACCTGCCGGACAGCTGATCACCCACATCCCCAGGCTTTTTTCACAACGCCACCCTCAAAATATACACAACTGATACCGCTCCGAAACGAAACTGTAACTGGTAAATGCTATAGGTGCAGCCAACGGTCATCCGTGATCTCAGGCCGAAACACACTCTGGTGGCCGGACGGGCTACGGATTCAGTGTGGTTTGCCTGGCCTTGGGGATCAAACACAATGGGGCGGGGCGTCTCACCTTTGTTGATCCATCCTATGTTGAAAGGACCTACCGGCTATGAAAATAGACGTCCATGTGCACTCCAAGTTTTCAAAAAGACCATCCCAATGGATTCTCCAGAAATTGGGCTGCCCCGAAAGTTTTACCGAACCTCTGGCTTTGTATCGGGCGGCAAAAAAGCGGGGCATGTCCCTGGTGACGGTGACGGATCATAACACCATCAACGGCGGCCTTGAGATTGCCCACCTCGAAGATGTCTTTATCAGCGAAGAAGTGACTACCTACTTCCCCCAAGACCGCTGCAAAATCCATGTTCTTGTTTATAATATTAATGAGCAAATCCATGATGATATCCAAAAAGTACGGGAAAACATATTCGACCTGGTCGGCTATCTCAACGAACACGGGATCGTCCACGCCGTGGCCCATCCATTGTTTGCGGTAAACGAAAGACTGACCATCGATCATGTTGAAGTTCTATTATTACTGTTCAAAAACCTGGAGTTAAACGGGGCCCGCGGAGCTTTTCAAAACCAAACGGTCGAATTTATATTATCCCAGCTCACATCCGGCGATATTGAAAGATTGGCTGAAAAGCACAAAATCATGCCCCGGTTCCCCAGACCATGGGAAAAAAATCTCATTGGCGGATCCGACGACCACAGCGCCCTAAACATAGCCCGGATGTATACCTCGGTTGATAGCGCCGACGGGGTCCAGACCTTCTTAAAAGGCATTGAACTCGGCCAGGCCCGCGTTATGGGACGCTCATCATCGCCGCAAGCCTTTGCCCAAAACCTTTACGGAATTGCCTACCAGTTTTACAAAAATAAGCTCAATCTTGATAGTCATGTAAACAAAGATCTGACCATGCGGTTTGTCGATCATTTTCTACATCCGGATCACGCCGAAGAAACCGGCCTGTGGGACAAAATCTACTGCCTCTGGAATCACCGCCGGCGTCCCAAAGAGGCCGCGTCTAAACCGGAATCCGTGGAAGGTCTTTTGCGTTATGAAACCCAGAAACTGATCTGGGATGATCCCCAACTGATGGCCATTGCCAAAAACGGAAACTGCACCAGGGAAAACGACGCCCAGAAATGGTTCCAGTTCGTCAATAATGTCTCCGACAAGGTGCTATACCATTTCGGCAACCATCTTCTTGACCATCTTTCCGGGGCAAACCTGTTCAACGTGTTTCATTCCATCGGTTCGACCGGCGCCCTCTACACCATGCTGGCTCCATATTTTGTGGCTTTTTCATTGTTCACCAAAGACCGGCAGCTAAGTCGCCAGGCCAGGAGGGTCTTTTCTAAGGATAATACACTTGAGGCCATAACCAAACCGCCCATAAGGGTGGCTCATTTTACCGACACTTACCACGAAGTAAACGGTGTGGCTCTAACACTCCAGCAGATGGTTCGGCAGGCTCTGAATACCGGCAAAGAGTTAACGGTGATCACCTGCGACGGCCAAGGCCGGCGCCAGGCCGAAGGGGTTAAGAATTTCAAGCCCGTCGGCGTCTATGCCCTGCCGGAATATCCGGAGTTGAAACTGCAGTTTCCGCCATTCCTGGAGATGCTGAATTTCTGCTACGAAAATGACTTCAGCCATATCCACTCAGCCACCCCAGGGCCGATCGGGTTGGCCGCCTATGCCATCGCCCGCATTTTAAAGCTTCCCTTCAGCGGAACCTATCATACCGCCCTGCCGCAATATGCCCGATATCTAACCGAAGATGGCGATATCGAGGAGCTGGTCTGGAAATTTACCTTGTGGTACTACGATCAAATGGATTTTATCTATGCCCCTTCGGAGAGCACGGCCCAAGAACTAATCCAAAAAGGGATCAGCCGCGATAAACTCCTGTTCTTTCCCCGCGGAGCGGATACGGTCAGATTTAACCCATCCAAGCGGGACCTGGAATATATGGAAACGCAGTATGGAATTACCGCGCCCTTCAAGCTTCTCTACGTCGGACGTATTTCCAAAGAAAAGAACCTGCACCTCCTGGCTGAGGTGTTCAGATCAATCTGTACCATGCACCACAACGTCCACCTGGTATTGGTCGGGGATGGACCCTATCTTGATGAATTGCAGGCAAAATTGGATGGCACCCCATGTACTTTCACCGGTTACCTGGCCGGCGATGATTTGGCCAAGGTTTTTGCTTCCTGCGATCTTTTCGTTTTTCCAAGCACTACGGACACCTTCGGGAATGTGGTGCTGGAGGCGCAGGCATCCGGACTGCCGGTTATTGTCACCGATGTGGGAGGGCCGCATGAAAATGTCATCTCCGGCAAAACCGGGATCATCACCAAGGGCGACGACACTGCCGGGTTACGAAGAACCATCCAGTCATTTCTGGCCAACCCGGAACGTCTGCGGCAAATGTGGTCCGCGGCCCGGCGGTATATGGAAGGGCGCTCATTTGAACAAGCCTTTGAAGCGACGTGGGAGATGTTTGATGAAAAAGACGACGTACCGGAATCACCATTGGCTGAAGCGGTCTGAGGCAACGGATGAGGTGCTCCGGCTCATCGGCTTGCTGCGCAAAGCGGTTGTCAAACCGGAAGGGGAAGCGACCCCGGCTTTCCTGGCCCGATCACACTGGCAGATGTGGTGCGGGCGGCGCCGGCTCAGCGGGGAATAAAGCTGGAAAACTGAGTAGGTAGCCGGCAGGATACGGGCTTGTAACGGTCTTGATAAGAGTTCGAACCTGATGCGTACTCTTAAAGGTGGCCCAGAGCCGCATATTGTTTTAAAGAAAAAGACAACTAAGCCGATACTAAAGGAAAGACCAAAGTTCAGCTATCCATTGCCGTGCGTTATACATCTCAGTAGGAGGTGATTTATTATGTTGCTCAATTCAATTCTATCCGGAAGTTTTGCAACTATCCAGGCCTATCAACCCCTCCAGGGGGTCTCACCAGTTACCCGCCAGGTCAAAAACGACGGCGACTCTGATGATAATAGGGGTGTCTCTCAAGCCGCCTCCACACCAGGCGCGAATATGAAAGGCCAAACGGTCGGTTCTCTCATTGATATAATGGCATAACCATAATCATCCTGTAATCAGGTTGACAATTTCTATTTCATGTTTATCTTATAACAAGAAGGTCACCTCGAAACGTCCGTGGGCTTTTGCCCTTTTGCCTTATTGCGCCAGGAACATCCGGCGTCATACAGGGCATCGACGTTAAGTAACATTGAGGTGACTTTTTATTTTCTACCCACCTTTGTGACAATTCTATCCAGTGTGCAGGGCCGGTTAAGGCCTGGCTCAAGAGAATAGAACAGGAATCATATTTTTGATGGAGTGCAGAAGGGTTCACTGCCTTGAGCCGGTAACCTTTTTAACCAAAGCCATGTCTGACATCCCCGTTTCTGACCACCCGCCCAATCTGTCCGGCCTGCCTGGTGACTGCATGCCGCATGGTCTTCCCGCCAGCCTCGGCGCCCAGGTTGCTCTCCAGCATGGCCTTATCCTCCGAGCGGGCAAGATAATTATATCAGGAAATAGAAACAGAGTGAACACAAATGTCGTCTCCATATTGAATACAACACCCAAACCAAAATCGAGATAACTTTCCGCCTTAAAAAGACCCAAAATTTGCCTTGACAATGGGGAGCACCTCACTTGCGGGAGTTCTTCACCCGCTTGACTTCTGAACTATGATTTCACTGATTGAAGTTGATTTCGCTGATTTTTTGATTGGTTGTGCCTATCGTGAGGAACCATGACCACGGCCTGCATTCAATCAGAGTAACCAGAGCCAATCTGCCCAATCATGGTTCAATCCATATATTTTTTGGCGCCACCCCACCCCGGCCGGCCTTTGCACCGTCAAAATATCCTCACCTGTCGACACCCTACGCGCAACACCCGAATTGTGTTCCGGCCTTATCTATCAAGCATATTGTAAATGGCGCACAAATTGCATATCATTACGGCGCGGGATAAGAAAATTGCGCACCACCTTCATCCAAGGCATCAATGCCGGCGGCAACCTCTTATAAGCACCAAGAAACGTGCCAAATGGAGCACCCCAAACAACTCTCAGCCACTTGACAGCGATAAAGGCGGCAACCATGGCTCAAACCAACTCAGCGGTCTTAGGCGGCATCACCAAATACAGCGACATTTTGATGGCGCTCGGCGTAATCGGGGTATTGATCATCATGATCATTCCCGTGCCCACGCCGCTTTTGGACATGCTGTTGACCTTTAACATCACTGTCGCCGTGATTATCTTGTTTATCGGCATTTACATCTTGAACCCGCCGGATTTCTCTATTTTTCCGGGCTTATTGCTCATTACCACCCTACTCCGGCTGTCCTTAAATATCGCCTCGGCCCGGTTGATCCTGCTGCACGGGCACGAAGGGGCCACCGCCGCCGGCGAGGTCATCAAAGCCTTTGGTTCTTTTGTCGTCGGCGGTAATTACGTGGTCGGGGTTATTATATTCGCCATCTTGGTCATCATCAATTTCGTCGTCATCACCAAAGGTTCCGGCCGTATCGCTGAAGTAGCCGCCAGGTTTACCTTGGACGCCATGCCGGGTAAACAAATGGCCATTGACGCCGACCTCAACGCCGGTCTGATCACGGAGTCCGAAGCCAAGGTCCGGCGTCAAAAAATCTCCAAGGAAGCCGATTTCTACGGGGCCATGGACGGTGCCAGTAAGTTCGTCCGAGGTGACGCCATTGCCGCTGTAATCATCACCGTGGTCAATATTGTCGGCGGTCTGATCATCGGTGTCTTTCAAGAAGGTATGCCCATCGGGACGGCGGCCCAGACCTACACCCTGTTAACCATCGGTGACGGCTTGGTTTCCCAAATCCCCGCCCTGGTCATCTCCACGGCTGCCGGTATTATCGTCACCAGGGCTGCCTCGGAAGCAAATCTGGGGGCCGAACTGGTCGGCCAGATTCTAGCCCATCACCGGGCTCTCGGCCTGGCCGCAGGCGTCATCTTCTTCTTCGGCCTCATCCCTGGAATGCCCACCATCCCCTTCTTCGCCATGGGCATTGTCACCGGTTATGTCACCTATCTCATTTACCGGTCACGGCGGGACGCCATGGTAGAAGCCGTGGAAGAGCGGGCCGAGACACCCGAAGAAAAAGTTGAGAAGGTAGAGGCCCTGTTGCCCCTGGACGTACTGGAATTGGAAGTGGGTTACAACCTCATCCCCTTAGTCGATGTGGAGCAAGATGGTTCGCTTTTGGACCGGGTTAAGTCCATCCGCCGGCAATTTGCCCTGGACATGGGCCTGGTGGTCCCGCCAATGCACATTCGGGACAACCTCCAGTTGGGACCGAATGAGTACTCCATCCTGATTAAAGGGGTGGAAATAGCCAAAGGGGATATCATGCCTGACCACTATCTGGCTATGGATTCAGGGGAAACTGAGCTAAAGATAGAAGGTATCCCAACCAAAGAACCGGCCTTTGGCCTGCCGTCCCTGTGGATAGAAGAAAAAGACAAGGAAAGAGCCCAGATAGCCGGATACACGGTAGTGGATACAGCCACCGTAATCGCCACCCATATCTCGGAAGTAATTAAGAAAAACGCCTTTGAATTCCTGGGTCGGCAGGAAGTCCAGAAGCTCCTGGAACACCTGGCGGAAAGTTACCCCAAGGCCGTTGAAGAACTGGTCCCCAACGTCATGTCGGTCGGCGGCGTGCAAAAGGTCCTCCAAAGCCTGGTTAAGGAAGGCGTGTCTGTCCGCAACTTCTTGTCTATTGTTGAGACCCTGGGTGATCATGCGCCGACGACCAGAAATGTCGACCTGCTGACCGATTACGTCCGGCAGGCCCTGGCCAGGCAGATTACCCGCCAGCACCTGCTCCCCGACGGGAGCCTGCACATCATGACGCTGGACAAGACCATTGAGGATATGATCGCCCGATCTCTCCAACATACCGAGACGGAATCATACTTGACCTTGGAACCGGCCAAAGCCCATCAGATCATCAATACTCTAACCGCCGCCACGGAGAAATTCCGAGAGGCGGGACTGACACCGATTATCCTGACTTCGCCGATTGTTAGAACTCCTTTGAAACGACTGACCGAACGGTTTATTCCCACTTTGGTCGTCTTGTCTCATAACGAGATTTCAGCCGACGCATCAATCACTAACCTGGGAATGGTGAGTTTGAACCATGGAAATTAAACGATACGAAGCTATCACGATGGAAGAGGCCCTCCGGTTGGTCAAAGAGGATTTAGGATCTTCAGCGATCCTTCTATCCTCTCGAGAGCTGAGAGATGGAAAAGGACAATTCGGCGGCTTCGGGCGACCCATGGTGGAGGTGACTGCGGCCTCAGAGAGTGACGTTTCGGCCATGAGACGCCGGAGATCAAAACGTCCCGCGGCTGGTGCGGCCGGTTGCACTCCCGCCCGGTTTGAAAAACTTGAACCGACGCCGGAGGCCGATGATGACGTGGTCACCCTGACCCACCGGGTCACGGACGAACCAGTGGAGCTGACCCAGCTCTTTTCCGGGCGACCAAACCCACCGATTAATAACGGCTTAAGGGGCTCATCAGACTGTGACCCTAGAATGCAGCCGGTTCTGGCCGAATTGGCGGCCATCAAAAGGACCCTGATCACGCTCTGTGACGATAATTCTGACGCCCGTCAAAAATTTGGCTGCCTTCCCCTGGAAACGGGTCTGGAGGATATTGATTGGTTGAGTCAGTTCATCGCCCGGCATAGCGGCGTCCTAAAGAACACTGGTTTCCACCCCAACCTGATTAAGCTTTACCAGGGCATGCTCCACTTCGGGGTATCTGAGATGGTGGCCTTAAAGCTGCTTGATCGGGTTAATCAAAAACTATCTAAGACAAAGCAAGATGATCCGAACTACTGCCGGGCCTTCCTGGCCAAGATGTTGACCAAAATAATCAAAACCACCGGACCGATCAATCTTGGCGATCCGTCCGGCCGGTCTCTCAACCCGGTGATGGCCGCCTTTGTTGGCCCCACCGGTGTCGGCAAGACAACCACCATCGCTAAACTGGCGGCTAAATTCGCCTTTGAACAAAACCGGAAAGTCGGCTTCATCACCATCGACACTTACCGCATCGCCGCGGTGGAACAACTGAAAATCTACGCTAATATCATTGGCGCTCCGGTTGAGGTGGTGGCTTCACCGCGTGAGATGACCTCAGCCATAACCAAACTTAAGAGAAAAGACGTGATCTTGATAGATACGGCCGGCCGAAGCCACCATGACCCCAGTCAATTGGAGGAACTCAAAAAATTCTTCCCAGGGAATTTCGGCGGCGACATCTTCTTGACCATGAGCGCCACCACCAAAGACGATGATCTGGGGCAGATTATTCAGGCGTATAAGCTGATCCCGGTCAAAGGGGTGGTGGTCACCAAATTAGACGAAACCAGATGTTTCGGACCAATTCTGAACCAAATCATCAGCCGTGGTATACCCTTGGCCTATATGACCACCGGACAAAAAGTTCCGGAGGATATTCTGACCGCCACCCCGGAAAACACGGCCGAATTCATTTTGTAATGGGGTACAGACTTCGAGAAATGTTATTTCACTCGACAAAAACAAAAAAATTGGTTAAGTTACTGCGAGGGACACAATGGATCAGGCAGGAACCCTAAGGGCATTAGCTGCGGTAAGTGGGCACAGGACATCTATGGACTCAAATGCCGATATAAAACCCGTAAACAAAAAAAACCCGGCTCCGATTCCAAGCCGGCCCAACTCCGCTCTAGTCGTGGCGGTGACCAGTGGCAAAGGCGGCGTTGGCAAGACCAACGTGGTGGCCAACGTGGCCGTTAATTTGTCAAAAGCGGGTCTAAAAACTTTAATCCTGGATGCCGACATGGGCCTGGGCAATATCGACGTCCTGCTGGGCCTGGCCCCTAAATATAACATCCAACATCTGTTGACCGGAGAAAAGCGCCTGTCCGAGGTCCTGGTCCGGGGTCCGGCCGGAATCTTGATTTTACCCGCGGCATCGGGCGTGTTTGAGTTAACGGATTTAAGTCAGCAACAGAAGATGGCTATTTTAGCCGAATTAGAGGCGTTTACCCGCAGGCTGGACGTGGTGCTGATCGATACCGGAGCCGGGATCTCGTCAAACGTTATCTATTTTAACGCCCTGGCTCATGAAATAATAGTCATCGCGGCTCCCGAACCCACCTCTATCACCGATGCCTATGCCTTGATTAAGGTGATGGGACTAAAGCACGCGGTCAAAAATTTTAATCTTCTGGTCAACTCGGTTAAAAATGAACGGGAAGCCAAAGAGGTCTACCGGACCCTGAACTCTGCGGCGCAACGTTTCTTAAACATCTCTATTAACTATCTCGGCTACGTGACAAGAGATGACCACCTTCAGATGGCTGTCCGACAGCAACAACCTCTGGCGGAGGCTTACCCCTTCTCACCGGCGAACAAATGCTTTGAGACCGTGGCGAATGACATCAATCTGATGCGTCGTAACAATCAAAATGCCGGCGGTGGCGCCAAATTCTTCTGGAAGGGATTCCTGTCCAATCCTGGAGACATGAGGCTCACGGTGAAAACTTCTTAAACTAATATAATCCTGACTGGCGATGAGCGGACCTCGACCAACCATGATAAGAAAAAGTGGAGAAATAAAGAATGACCAAAGCCTCACCCAGGTCAACCGGGACAACCGGGACAAGTTGATCGTCGAATACGCTCCCTTGGTCAAGACCATCGCCAACCGCATGGCCATGCGACTGCCGCCTCACATCGACCAGGAGGAACTGGTCAGCGCCGGGACCGTTGGCCTGTTGGACGCCATTGATAAGTACGACACCGGCAAACAAACCAAGTTCAAGACTTATGCCGAATTCCGCATTCGCGGCTCCATGCTCGACGCCTTACGCAATATGGATTGGGTTCCCCGGTCAGTCCGGCGGCAGGCCAGGGAGATGGAAAAGGCTTACTTTGAGCTGGAACAGAGGTTCGGCCGGCAAGCTACCGATGAAGAACTGGCTGCGGAACTTGGCTTGGAAGAACAGGAGCTTTTTGACGTTATCAGCCAGGTTAAATCAGTATCTCTGATCTCCTTAAACGAGACCGTCGGCGAAGAGGTCATGGGCCGACGGCAAGAAATCATCGACTACCTGGTTGATCCCAATTCCGGCAGCCCCTTCCAAGAACTGCATCTGGCCCAATTGAAGCAGTCGTTAGGCGAAGCCATCGAAGAATTGCCGGAAAAACCACGCCTGGTCCTCACGCTATATTATTTTGAAGAATTAAATATGAAAGAAATCGGAGAGGTGCTCGACATTACCGAGTCACGCGTCTCCCAGATTCACTCCAAAACACTGCTT
The DNA here is from genome assembly GCA_015233055.1 of Deltaproteobacteria bacterium. GTDB lineage: Bacteria > Desulfobacterota > JADFXK01 > JADFXK01 > JADFXK01 > JADFXK01. Next base: position 172 of record JADFYN010000071.1, on the reverse strand, counting down.
TACCTCAGGGGCAAGTTGAAAAACGTGTTATAAAATCTTAGTTACGGGTTGCGGGTTAATCTCATTGAATTAACAGGGCGGACGAACGAACTATTTTTTTTTTAATAGCCCATTCCGATTAAGCCCCAACGGGGCGCTCTAGGTTAGCCCAGGGCAACGCCCTGGGTAGGGG
>JADFYN010000070.1 GCA_015233055.1 Deltaproteobacteria bacterium | reverse complement strand
GGAATGAACACAGGAGACACAGCATTTGTTTTGATCTCATCGGCATTAGTTATGCTCATGACACCGGGGTTAGCCCTGTTTTACGGCGGCATGGTCCGCAACAAGAACGTCTTGGGCACGATTATGCAAAGCTTTATCATTTTGGGGCTCATCTCGGTGGAATGGGTCCTGTGGGGCTACTCCATGTCTTTTGGACCGGACCTGGGCGGCTTCGTCGGTAACCTTAGTTGGTTCGGCTTGAACGGAGTAGGGATGGAACCCAAAGCCGAATACTCAAAAACTATTCCCCACCTGGCCTTTATGATTTTCCAGTGCATGTTCGCCGTGATTACTCCGGCGCTGATTACCGGGGCCATCGCCGAACGAATGAAATTCGGTGCTTTTGTCCTGTTTACCTTGCTGTGGGCCACCCTGGTCTACAATCCTCTCTGTCACTGGGTCTGGGGTGATGGCGGCTGGATTCGTAAAATGGGTGCTTTGGATTTTGCCGGCGGGACAGTAGTTCACATCAGCTCCGGTATCTCAGCCCTGGCCGCGGCCCTGGTCATCGGCAAACGGCGTGGTTACGGAAGCACCCATTTTATCCCGCACAACTTGCCTATGACCATCACCGGAGCCGGGTTACTGTGGTTTGGATGGTTCGGTTTTAATGCCGGCAGCGCCTTAGCCGCCAACGGGTTGGCCGCCAGCGCCTTTGTCGTGACTCATATGGCCTCGGCCGCAGCAGCCTTGACCTGGATCATCATGGAGAAGTTGCATCGCGGAACGCCGACCACCCTGGGCGCGGCCAGTGGCGCCGTGGCCGGTCTCGTGGCCATTACGCCGGCCTCAGGCTTTGTCGGGGTCTTACCGTCCCTGGTCATCGGCGGGTTAGCCGGAGTAATTTGTTACGGCGGCGTTATGCTGAAAAGCAAACTGGGCTATGACGATTCCCTGGACGTGGTCGGTGTCCACTGTGTGGGCGGGACCTGGGGCGCCCTGGCCACCGGACTGTTCGCCAGCAAAGTCATTAACAGCGACGGCGCCGACGGTCTCTTTTTCGGAAATCCCGGTCAATTATGGATCCAGTTTGTCGGTGTCGCCGTGACTATGGTCTTCGCCTTTGTCATGACCATCATTCTGCTTAAAGTGGTGGATGCCATTGTCGGCCTCAGAGTCAGCGATGAAGACGAAGTCAGAGGTCTTGACCTCAGTCAACACGACGAAACAGCCTATACCACATAATGGGGCAATGCCCACGGACCGACCCGGAGGTAGTCGGTCAAGATCGGCTCCTCCGGCCAGGTTCGATCCCATTGAGGTGAATTAAGGGACAATCCGTCGCTTAAGCCTTGTGGCCGGGGCTCTTAATAGGCTACTACCCTCACATAAGGATAAGCCATGGATTTACAACCGACATTTATAAAAAATGCAAGATATTCCCGTCGCGGATTCAATTTGTCCGGATCCGCACAGGTTAAATATGCCGTGACGCACTTTAATAACTGATGTTTAAAACTGTTGAGGAGAGAGGGAAATGAAGAAATTAATAAGTCTGCTCATCTTGATCATTCTACTCACCCTGGCGGCCACTGCGTTGGCTGATGGACCACCGCCCAAACCGGACCCCTCCGGAACCAATACCGGTGGAGCCGCAGATGTAATTGGAGCTACCACTAACGCCCCGACAGCCGACGATATGAAGAAGATGGCCGCCACTGAACCTCTGGCCGTAAAACTGGCTGACGTGATCGGCCATAACCGGATCGCCATCAACTTTGTCTGGACGCTCATCTGCGGTTTTTTGGTCTTTTTCATGCAGGCCGGATTCGCCATGGTTGAGACCGGTTTCACCCAGGCCAAGAACGCCGGGCATACCATGGCCATGAACCTGATGGTTTATGTCATCGGGGTTATCGCCTACTGGATCTGCGGTTTTGCCTTGCAGATGGGCGGGGGCGGCGGGGCGCCGAGTCTCGGTGGTGCGGTCTTGAACAATGAATTCACCATTACCCTTTTGGGAAAAGAATTCGGTTTGTTCGGGATGAATGGCTTCTTCCTGTCCGGGGTGGGATATGACGTGGCGGTCTTTACCCTCTTTCTCTTCCAGGTGGTCTTCATGGACGCCACCGCGACCATCCCGACCGGGGCCATGGCCGAACGTTGGACCTTCAAGTCCTTCATCATTTATGCATTTTTTATCTCCGGTATTGTTTATCCGCTCTATGCCAACTGGGTTTGGGGAGGCGGCTGGTTGTCTCAATTAGGGAAGAATTTCGCTCTTGGACATGGTTATGTCGATTTTGCCGGCTCATCGGTGGTTCACATGTCCGGCGGCGTGGCGGCTTTGGCCGGGGCCATTATCCTTGGGCCGAGAATTGGCAAATTTAAACCGGATGGGACCCCCGTGGCCATGCCGGGGCATCATATTCCCATGGCCGTGATCGGCTGCATGATCCTGGCTTTCGGCTGGTTCGGGTTTAACACTGGATCGACTCTGGCCGGTGGTGATCTGAGAATTGGTGTGGTTTGCGTCAATACCATGTTGGCCAGTTGTACGGCCGGTTTCTCCGCCATGATGTATATGTGGCTCAAATACGGCAAGCCGGATATCTCCATGTCGGCCAACGGCGTCCTGGCCGGGCTCGTGGCCATTACGGCCCCCTGCGCTTATGTCAGTTCCGTCGGGGCGGCAATTATCGGACTGGTGGCCGGGGTCCTCGTTTGCGTAGTCGTCTTCTTTGTGGAACGTGTCTTGAAAGTGGATGATCCCGTTGGGGCGGTGGCCGTGCACGGGGCTAACGGCGCCTGGGGTGTTATAGCCTTGGGTCTCTTTGCCGACGGAACATACGGCGACGCCATGAACAACATCCCTGGAACGGTCAAGGGCTTATTTTATGGGGACTTCTCCCAATTCATCGCCCAGATCATCGGATGTCTCACCAATTTCGTCTTCGTCTTCACGGTGATGTTCGTCTTCTTTAAAGTATTGAATAAGATCACTCCGCTCCGGGTACCGGCGGAAGTCGAGCAGCAAGGTCTGGATCAGTATGAAGTCGCAGTCATCGCTTACCCGGACTTCTCGGTAAAGACAAATTACAGATAATTCCCCCATGTTGAGGTAAACACTGAACAACCGGAAAATCCTTCCACCCCTTCTGAAAAATTGGGATGGAGGGATTTTCCAGCCATTTTCAGGGGAGGACCGCAAAAAAAATCAGAGGCGCCATTACCCCATTTAGAAGCGAATGAAACAAAATCGTGTCTAAACCAAAATGGGGCTTCAAATCATGGCTCCGGCCATGACCTCGAAAACAAAGGCCGCCGAGTTTTTACCCAGGCGATGTAGGGAAACCGTAAAATGGAACATGTCAGGTCGATCAGCTATTTCATCTTCGCCGGGTTGTGTGAAATCGGAGGCGGCTATCTGGTCTGGCTCTGGCTACGAGAGCAAAGGAGTATTTGGTATGCCGTGGGCGGGGCGGTTGTCCTCTTTCTATATGGAGTGATTCCGACCTTGCAGCCGGCCAATTTTGGTCGGGTCTATGCGGCCTATGGCGGCGTGTTTATTGTCTTGTCGATCATTTGGGGGTGGAAAATAGATGGGGTTGCCCCGGACAGATTTGATATAATCGGAGGACTGGTTTCATTGTGCGGCGTCGCAATTATTTTTTACTGGCCACGATCATAGATCTATATCATGTACATGATTATCTGGCTGGATAAAATTTTCGTCCCGGCCGGCGAACCGTCTACATTTAATAAATATCAATAAATCAATAAATTACGCAGAAGGGGGACAATTTGACCATTGCCACCCGTTTGTGTTTTGTACGTATAAAATTTTATGATATGTGATGATCGGTAGTTCCGAACTTTTTAAAATTAACCAGCAGGCATATCCGCCAAAGCCGACAACTGACCACTGTCGACTTAAGCGTTTGAGGCAAAGGAGGTTATTTATAAACGCGGGGTCAGACTTTCGACCAACAGGAGCTCACAAGGACGACCATTCGGGCTGCACCCAACCGGTGACAAAGACCTGGGCCGGCTTCAGTCCGAACCTTAACTCCTCCTGATAAAGTCCGGCACCCACATTAGAAAACGACAGAAACAAGAAAAGGAGACTAGCAAGTGATTAACTCAGGAGACACGGCGTTCGTTTTGGTTTCGGCGGCTCTGGTGCTATTGATGACACCGGGGTTAGCCATATTTTATGCCGGTATGGTCAGGGGCAAAAATGCCCTGGGCACGATTATGCACAGCTTTATCTTGATCTCGGTCATCAGCCTGGAATGGATTTATCTGGGCTATAGTATGTCTTTCGGCCCGGACGTGGGCGGCCTGATCGGGGATTTTTCATGGTCGGGCCTGCTTCACATCGGGGCGGCGCCTAACAAAGATTATGCCGCGACCATTCCTCATGTGGTCTTCATGATCTTTCAGTGCATGTTCGCCGTCATCACCCCGGCCCTGATTACCGGCGCCTTTGCCGAAAGGATTAAATTCGGCCCCTTCCTACTTTTCAGCCTGCTTTGGGCCATTTTGGTCTATAATCCGGTGTGTCACTGGGTCTGGGGCAATGGCGGGTGGCTCAAAGCCAGAGGGGTGATTGATTTTGCCGGCGGGTTGGTGGTTCATTTGACCTCCGGGGTGGCCGCCCTGGTCGCGGCTATAGTGGTTGGTCCGCGCAAAGGCTACAATCAGGAAAGCTTCTTCCCCCACAACCTGCCCCTGACTCTACTGGGTACCGGGCTGCTCTGGTTCGGTTGGTTTGGTTTTAATGCCGGCAGCGCTCTGGCTGCAGATGCAATCGCCGGAAATGCTTTTGTGGCGACTCATTTTGCCGGGATGGCCGGGATGGCCATGTGGGTGGCCTTGGAATGGCTGTTGCGGGGAAAGCCCACCACCTTGGGCGCGGCCAGTGGGGCTGTGGCCGGGTTGGCCACGATTACACCGGCTTCCGGATTTGTCGGTCCGAACTCAGCCGTCATCATTGGTTTACTGGCCGGGGCGTTATGCTACGGGGGCGTGATGGCTAAGAACAAGTTCGGTTATGACGATAGTCTGGACGTGGTGGGAATTCACGGCGTCAGCGGGATAATCGGGACCTTGTTCGCCGGAATTTTTGCTTCCAAGGCCATCAACCCCAGTGGTCCGGATGGCCTGTTATTTGGTAATCCCGGCCAGTTCGGTACTCAAGTCCTGGCTGTGGCGGTCGTCCTCGGATACACCGTGGTGGTTACCTACATCATCATCAAAATCATTGACAAACTATTCGGTTTGCGGATAGCTTTGGATGATGAAATCGGCGGTATGGACATCAATCTACACAGCGAATACGCTTACAAAGAATTAGACTAAGAAAATATCCATCCCGGTCGGATTCAGCCCCGGCCGGGATGGCAATGCTGGTGAATTACGGGTGCGGCTTGACCATCTTCGGATGTGATAAGATTCCTCACATTCGTTCGGAATGACAAATTTACATCGTCAGTCCAGGTAGTCCACTTCCCTGTCATTTCGAGCGAAGCGAGAAATCTTAACGTCGCATCCTTAATTCAACAGCATTGGGCCGGGATGGACACCCCCAACCGGGACCGCGCCGGGAGCGGACAAAATAAAAAACCAACCTAAGTAGAGGTGAGACCATGGCTGGTGACGGTTGTTCCGGCTGCCCCTTTAAGTTGGCCCTGGATATCCTAAAAAATGCCGGAATCGGCCAACACCTGAACAAACTGACCTTAGAATGCCTGTTGAGTCTTCGGGATCTGATTGATGCCGCCATAGCCCAACTGGAGAAGACGAACAAGGACGCCCAGTCGGCCAGGAAGGTGCAAATCGACTGACTCCGCCTGGTTCAATGCCTGATTCAATGCCTGATTCAATCTTCGACAAGCATAACCACTCCAGGCTTATAAGGGGATTGTCTCACGGCTTTATCCCTGGCCATCAGGCTGGTCGGGGTGAATTCAGGAAAAACGGCCAGGGTCAGCCCCATCCGGTCATCTTGTCCAGCCGGAGGTAACGAATCACATTCTATCTTTAAATGTTGCAGCATGTCCTGAGATGTCGAGCCGGCTTCGGCGGCCATCCTCTTGGCCAGGGCGATCAGTTCGGGGGACAAGGCCAATCCCGAGCCAACCACTGGATTTGAGCCGGCATCCCCAAGCCTCTCGCTATACCGATCCAGCAGGACGTCCCAGGCGGCCCGGCTCCAGGTTAGGAAAACCCCATCCAACCCTTGATCCGGGACCATGGATTGCCAGGCGTCCAGCCTCTCCTCGATCAAAAACGGGCTGGTCTCCGCCCTCATAACCGCTCCGGCCAGGTCTCCCCCCCAGGGCTCCGGGGTGGTAATGCCGAACTCGGCCCCTTCGATGAGCATATCCTCCAGTCGATGTTCCAACCCGGTCAGGTTCGAGACCAGGCCTTGAATACTCTGAAGTTGTTGATCATGGTCATGGGCCAGGTTTAAAAATAAGGCTCTTGCTTGAGCTGTCTGGACTTCTTTGTCGGCCCGAGGGTCGGTCAGATCCACATCCGTGCCTTTCAACTTCAACTGCAGCCTGGTCACCCGCTCATCATCATCTTCTTCTTCAAAGGCCGGGGCGGATTTCAATTGCTTCAAGTAATCGGAGCCACCGAAAGCGGCCGCGGCGGATTTCATCTGGGTGATTTGCCGTTGCACCTCTTTGGCCGTCACCGGCGGCAATTCTCCGTCCTTTAGGACGACGTCGCCCGAGGCGACCTGATCGGCCAGGTCCGGTCCCGGATAGACGCCGGGCGGTAGATAGATAATCAGGGGGCTGAAATAGGGCTGTAACGCCGCGGCCAACTTCTCTTCCATCCAGGTAAAAGGAAAGACGACGGCTGGTATCCTGTCGGTTTGATTCATCCAAGTTTCTCCTCTATTTATCCCGCAAACAAAACTTGACTAGCTGTTGTTCCTCGATCCGCCGGATAGAGCCTTCCATTTCCATATCGATTAAATGCGCATAGCATTCATTAAAGGCGATCATCTTTTCCAGCAGACTGATCTCGTCCAAGAATAGGGCTGAGGTAATCTCCTGGCAAGTTTTGGGGCCGTTGGCCAGGATACACTTGATGATCCCCTTTCTCTTGTCATGGTGGCGAACAATCTCGTCAACCCTTTGCCCTGGGTCGGCAATGTCCGGGCCATGCGCGGTCAAGGCCAGACGGGGATTAAGCACGGCCGTCCGGTGCAAGGAATCCAGGTAGGCGCGCAGGGGATTAGGGTGGTCGATTTTTGAGCCGGCCGAGACGGTGGGGGTGATTTCTTTTAGCAAATGATCGCCGCAGAACAAGATATTGTCCGGTTCATAGTACAGCCGGGAGTCCGAAAGCAAGACAAGGCCAATGAGCCCAAATAGATCTCCTGGCCATCTTGGACCAATTCGTCCGCGGCAAAGGGGACGATCAAGTCCTTTAAACTCATCAATGCCTGACCGATGATATTGATCCGCTCCGGGGACATCCCGTGCCGCCCCAGAAAATGAGAGTCGATAAATTCGGCCGGCGGCCCATTCATGAATTTATCTAATTCGCGGCTGTCTTGGGCATCCATTAATATTTTGGCGCCGGACCGCTCTTTAACCCACCCGGCCAATCCAACATGGTCACTATGATAATGGCTGATAAAAATGGTACTGATGGCCTTGAACGGGACGCCCAATTGCTCCAGTCCCGCCTCTAAGGTTTCCCGGGCGGCCGTGGTGTTTGGCCCGGTATCAAGCAGGCCGTAGCCATTCTTCCCGGCGATTAGGTAGATCTTTATTTCTTTTAGGGCAAATGGTAAAGGCAGCCGGATCACCGAGACCATAGGCAAATTCTCTTTGACCAGGGTCGGTCGGCCAGAGGGGGAAGTAGGCAACATGAGGAATCCAATTCTGTTTGATTCGTAGTTGATATCCGCCCAGGCAGCCCCGGTGCGATCAGGGCTGGTCTATTATAACCTGAGTTCGATGATTATGCTGAGCGATTAGCGTCAACGGCCATAATTAAATCCGCAGATTTGACTATATTTACGCAGAGTTGGGCCAAAATAGGTCTGTGGGTCTTTTTCATCTGCGTTTATCTGCGAAATCTGCGGATACATTTCTGGTACTTAATTAACAAACTCGTCGAACTCAGGTGTTATAGATTTCATTAAACAATCAAGAGAGGCGAATAGTGTAAAGTTTTCCAGCCAGGTTCCGATAACACTAATAATGAGCTCCGGAACCCGGTGGGCGATTTTTTTGTGTTGTTCTTTAAAGAAGCCTCACCTATTTTGAGGAATCGGACCTCAGTATGTAAATCCTGATCACCTAACCCGGAAGAGTTCATTTCGCCGGAAATAAAATACGGATGGACTACAGGCGGTCCTCCGGCAACGGAATATTTGATATCAAGGAGGATATCATGGCCAGATTAAGCAAAGAAGACTTGCCGTACATGGACGGGACGGCGGCCAAAAGGGAACCATGCGTTTATTGCATTTGGTTCGATTGGGATCAAGATATGTTGACCTGTTTAAATCGGAACAGCATCATCTGTCAAATACATTATCAGGAAGTATCCCCAGGATCAACCATGATTCAAGCCAAGGCCAATTGATTATTATCTTTATGTTTAGATATTGGTTAGTTAAAAGAACAATTGGACAAGCTGCTTGGACAGGCGCGGGCCGATGACGACCAACCGGGCGGATAACCACGTAACTATTTCCCGGATTTAAAATTTTGGAAAAAAATTCATCTTCGGTGTTGACAACCGAGGATGGATGATTTAACTTATAGTTGAAGGGTGGAATAGAAGTAAATCGTCTATAATAGAAGCTTCTCGAATGTGCGTGAAATTGCTGGGGAGCCCCTTCTACATTGACATGATCAGAGGGCAGAGCTCACGGTTAAAAACGGCATCGCTGGAAGTCTCTATTATGAGGTCCGGCGAGTGATCGGTTTAACATGCACTCACCTGACTAGCCGCTGGGGTCGGTAAAGCTCCGGCGGCTTTTTTTTGCCAAATTTTCCGCCTCCGGTCTAAGTTCCATATCCCCCGCCGCCTGGTGTTTCAATTCGGATAACGTCTCCCTTCTGCAACACTTCGGAGAATTTGCCGGGCCTGTCACCCGGAACGCCGGCCTTGATGACCAGGTTCCGACCCACTTGACCCGGCCGCCCTCCCGCCCGACCATAGGGTGGTCTGCGTCTTCTTTCCGATAAAACCGTAATTTCCGCCTCTGACAACAACTTGATCTCCCTGACCAGGCCCTCACCGCCCCGATGCCGGCCCGGCCCGCCCGAGCCTCGTCGAATAGAATATTCCGTGACTAAGAACGGATAACCATATTCTAAGGCTTCGATGGGTGTATTCAAGGTGTTGGTCATGTGAGAATGGACGGCGCTCTCGCCCGGACCAAAGGCGCCGGCCCCCATCCCTCCGCCCAGCGTTTCATAATAGGCAAAGGGTTGTCCATTTCTTTCGTCGCGGCCCCCAATGGTGATGTTGTTCATGGTCCCCTGGCCGGCCGCCGGGATGACCTCGGGCAGGGCCTGATACAATGCGCTCAGCACCGCGTCAACCAGTCTCTGGGAGGTTTCCACATTACCGCCGGCTACCGCGGCCGGCCACCGGGCATCCACGATGGTTCCCGGCTTGGTCAGGATGCTGATGGGCCTAAGACACCCGGCATTAGTCGGGATATCTTCTTTGATCAATGATCTAAAAACATACAAAACCGCAGACAAGACAATGGCCTTAACCGCGTTGACACTACCCTTCACCTGAGGATCGGATTCGGAGAAATCAAGCTCGACCTCATCCCCGGTAACGGTCAGGACTAGACTGATCTTGATGTTTTCCGTACCCAGGCCGTCGTCGTCTAAGAAATCCTCACCGAAATATATCCCATCAGGGATGGCGGCAATTGTCCGCCGGGTCATCCTTTCGGCGTAATCGATAAGACCCTTTGAATAAAAATCCACCTGATCCAGCCCGTATTTGGTGATCAGTTCCTTTGTCCGCCGGATGCCGGTAAGATTGGCCATGATCTGGGCTGCGAAATCCCCTTCCCGTTCCAGGGGCGTCCGGACGTTGTTTAGAAAGAAGGTCATGATCTTCTGGTCGATCTCCCCGGCTTCGACCAATTTCAGCGGCGGGATGATAATTCCTTCCTGAAATATGGAGGTGGCCAGAGGCATGGACCCGGAGGTCATCCCGCCCACATCGGCATGATGGGCCCGATTGGCCACAAAAAAAGCCGGGACGTCATCCTCCCAAAAGACCGGGGCCACAATCGTAATGTCCGGCAGGTGGGTTCCTCCCTTGAACGGATCATTCAAGACGACCATGTCGCCATCCTTGAACTTCACGCTGTCGATGGCCGATTTCACCGACAAAGGCATGGACCCGAGATGAACGGGAATATGAGCGGCCTGAGCGATCATGTCTCCCGCCCTGGTAAAGATGGCGCAGGAAAAATCCCGCCTCTCCTTGATGTTGGGAGAAAAGCCGGTCCGATTCAAGGTCACGCCCATTTCTTCGGATATGGAAGAAAAGCGGTTCTTAAATACTTCCAATAAGATGGGGTTTGCTCTCACCTGTGGGTCCCGTTGTTTGTTGCTGGTTACTCGTTGCTTGTTGCCGGTTATCTTCTACGAGCAACAGGTGAGCCAAAAGCATCAATTATGACCTATGGAATCCCTGGGCTAAAATCCTTCTAAAGCTTATCCACAGACCCGGCGGCGCATTCCAATTCGGCCACGGAAACGTTGTAGTTAAATAGAGCTTCTAGATACTTGCCTTCGTTTTGGCCATACTTTTCGATGGCGTTGAGCAAATCTCCGGCGGCTCCGACACCCATATCGAAATCGGCCAGGGCGGCCACCACCCATTTTCGAGAGGCCGTCGCGGCGGCCCGATAAGAACCGGCTGCTTTCTGCCACTCCACTACGTCCTGGTAACACTTGGCCACCTGGATGGGGATGTTCATTTCGGCATAGGCCTGGGTGTTTTTTATCTTGTGATATTCAGCCTTGGCTTTATCAATTCTGGCCCGGCCGATACCGAAATCAAAATTCCATTTGACACCGGCCACCACTCCGCCATTGGCGTGATTAAAATCGTCTGCGATATACGGATTGTGGAGGGCATCCCGGCCTGGAGCGCCGGCCAGGGACCCAACCGCGGCGGCAAAAAACGACGGATACTGATCACTCTGAGCCGCCTGAAGCATGGACTGCTGGGCCTCCACCGCCTCTTTGAGCTGTTTCAACTCCGGGCGCCGAGCCGCCGCGCCATGAAGATAGGATTCCAGGTCAGCCGGCTTTTCGTCCTTCATGGTCAGTTTTTTTTCCGCCGGCTCAAATTCCACCTTATCCGGCAGACAGAGCATCGCTTTCAAAGCAAAGTAGGCTGTCTTCTCACCTTTTTCGGCTTCGGCCCGAAACCTGAAGGAATCAGCCCGATAGGCCTCTACCCGATAAAGATCGGTCTCAGCCACCTGAACGGACCCCAAGGCCAGCAACCGGGAAATCCGGCTCTTCGTCTCATCAAAAAAGGCACCGGCGTTTTTAGCCGTGGCCAACCCTTCCCGGGACAGAACCAGGGCGTAGTAGAGTTGCTTGACCCGCACGGCCAGTTCGCATTTCTTCTTGGGCAGTTCCAATTCCTTGGCCTTAACCCCTCTCCTGGCGGCGTCCTCCCGATTGGATAATTTTCCAAAAGTATAAATAGGTTGAGTCATGACGACATCAACCTTGCCAAAGGCGTTGATGTTTGACAGATTCAAACCCGGTGAAGGATCGTAGATCTTGTTGTTTCGGATTATGGGTTCCTTGGCGTCGTCGATCGGCCCGATGAGTCCGGTGACATCCACCTGGGGATAGTAGGCGGCCTTGACCTGGTCCAGATCGCTCTTGGCCGCCTCAATCTCATTTTTGGTCTCTCCAATGGCCGGACTCTTGTCCACAACCATGGCGATCATCCGGTCCAGGTCGAGAACCAGCTTTTGGCCCGGCCCTTCTTCCGCCCACCCCGCTCCCGTCATAGAAAGAATCAGACTAAGACCGACCAGGATGGATATCCTCGCATACCGTACGGGCCTGACGGACCCTCTCGCCATCTGCATATGGTCCTTCTCCTTGGAGATATTATTAAAATAAATTGCCCGGATGTGGTCCTGGGCCGGATTGATTCCAGGCCCATTGCATCCCGGTTAGTGCCCGATTCCGGACCAAACCGCAAAACCTGAAACTCCTGTGGCAGGAACACCTGATAACCCAGGCTTAGAACTTGGAGGAAGTACTTCCCGGAGGGGTCTTCCCTCCTATGGTTACGGAGACTCTCAATGGCTTCGCTCCCTTTGCTGCGAACCAACTGACGTTTTCATGCACCAGATCAAGCTCACAAATGTATTTTCCGGTCTTAGCCGGGGCGTTAATCTTGGCTTTCAGAACTCCTTCCCGGAAACCCTGGGGTATCGTGGTTCTTTCACCATCATGTTCTACTTCCGCCCCCTTTTCGTCCAACCAGTGGTAGCTCAGATTAATAGTCTGATCAGGTGAGTATTTCCATTCAGATGGTGAGGTGTTCTTGACTCTGACCGGAATAAGGTATTGTTGTCCCGGATTCATTGCCGGAAACTCACCTTCTATGGATAACTGGTAGGAATAAAATGATTCTTCCGCGAATACAGCTTGCGATGACAAGGCGATAAGCAGAATGAGCAAAACATTCATCACGCGACGCAACCGAAAAAGTGAGGAATTCATAACCGACCTTTCATAGCCGCGACGCGGCAAAGAGAGTGGCTAACCGATTTGGCCAATAATGGGAATTGGTCGTGACCCTTCCTTGTAGGATTGATAGGCCAGACGCGTCAAGTGAACGCACCACCGGGCTTCTTCCAAATTGGCGCCCCGGACGCTGGCATCACAAACTTCCTGCCAAAAACCTTCGATCACCGGCTTCATCCATTCCAGATGTTGCGACCCATGGGACAAAGCTTCAAGAAAATCGTAACGGACGGGTGCGGCATCATATCTGCTCAAAATAAGATGATCATCATTAATGCTGATAGTTCCCTGGTTACCGATGACCTGGCCGAAGTTCCGCCTGGAGGAGGCCCGCCAGGTCAGATGAAGCTGCGCCTCGGCCCCGGGAAAACGTAACCTCAGGTCCACCGTCTGTTCCAAACTGGAGCCGCCCGTTTCGGCGAATTCCATTTCGGCTGAGACGGACTCCGGCGTCTGGTTGATAATGGCCAACACCAGGTAGAGATGATGCCACCCGTGATCGAGCAAAATACCGCCACCGGCCACTTCAGGCTGCCGGCGCCAGTCGGAAGCGCCACCTCCGGCATTGGGCGGGCGCAAGACGCTGAGAGAGACAGACTCCACTTGGCCGATACAGCCGGCGGCCGCCAATTCCACCGTCTTTGCAAATATAGGTGCATATTTCCAGTTATTTACAGTAAAGACGGTGCGGCCCGAGGCATCGGCGGCTTGTTTCACCTGATGGAAGCCGGCCGACGAGGTAACCAGTGGTTTTTCACAGAAAACGTGTACACCGGCCCGGCACGCCGCGATGATCTGGTCGGCATGAAAGCAAGGTGGCGTGCAGATATCTACAAA
>JADFYN010000006.1:39979-42619 GCA_015233055.1 Deltaproteobacteria bacterium | reverse complement strand
GTGTTCGGCGAAGATGTCATCTTAGTTCCGGCTGAAGCGGAAAAGGAGATGGAGCGGGTAGAAGAGGAAGGTTTTCAGGCGTTCAGAACATTTGTGCACCGGGCCAGGGAAAGCGAAGCCGTGGGAGAATGGCAGGAGAAGGTGGAACGTTTCGGCCTCACCTTGAGACAGGCGGCTGTTACCGGAGTAGATTATTTTCGGGATGCTGTGGAGCGGAGCCAGACGGCACTACGTGAACGGAGCCGCAAACGGCAGGAAAAAGACGACCAGGAAAAAAAAGATTGAAGATAATCATAAAAAAATTAATGTCAGCTCTCTCGCTATGGTGTCTGCTGGGGGGATGGGGGCTGACGGGGTGCGCCACTATGCCGGGGAAAGAGATTGAGGCTCCGCCGGCCACGGCCGGATTTGAAGGTCTGGAAAAAAGATACGCCGTCGGGCAAATTATTGAACCAGAGACAGGGGACGTCATCTCCTTTGATCAGATGATGGCCCGCCTGGCCACAGTTCAGGTCGTGTTCATCGGTGAGCAGCATGACGACATGGCTCATCATCGCGTCCAGTTGCGCATTATTTCGGCCTTGGTGGATATGGGACATCAAGTATCCGTGGGTCTGGAGATGTTCAGCCGGCAGAAACAACCGGCGCTGGACGGATATGTGGACGGAAAAATAGCCGAAGGAGATTTCCTGGCCCAAGTCGGTTGGGATGGCCGGGGCGGATGGGATTTTGATTCATATAAGGACATCTTGCGGTATTGCCGGGATCACCGCCTCCCCATACTGGGCTTAAACGCCCCGGATGATGTAGTTAAGAAGGTGGCCCGGCAGGGATTGGCCGGTCTTTCTCCGGAGGAGAGATCTCAACTGGCCTCTTCAATTGCCCCGGTCACCGTACAGCAGAAGGAGTTTCTGACCAAATGGTTCGGTCACCACCAGATCAGTTCGGTCAAGCATACAGACAGGTTTGTGGAGGCCCACCTGGCCTGGGAAGAGACGATGGCCGAGACTATTGCCCAGTATGTAACATCCTCTGCCGGTCGAGACAGAATTTTGGTGGTTCTCTCCGGGGCGGGTCATGTGGTTTATAAGTTTGGTATCCCGGATAAGGTCACATCCCGCGGTCCGGTCCGCCAATTCGGGGTTATTCCGGCGGCGATTGATTACATTGAAGGGCGAAGCCGAAACGTGGCCGACTTTGTCTGGCTGACCGAACCCGACGTGACCAAGGTGCGCTCCGACCGTCCTCGGATGGGTATTTATCTGGCTAAGAATAAAGCCGGGGCCTGGACAGTGGAGAGCGTCAAACCCGACACCCCGGCGGCCCGGGCCGGATTTTTACCCGGCGACGTCCTGCAATCAGTTAATGACCGCCCCATCATCCAGGTCAAGGATATTCATCAGGCCGTTATAGAAGCAGGAGGCAAGGCGGTCCATCGGGTCATTATTTTGCGGAACGGACAATCAATGGAACTCCGGGTCACCTTTGAGCATCAAGGGCCGGCCCCCGAGGTCCCCGAAAAATGACCAAGCTATGGGCAACCAGGGATTCTATCTTTTGCATTCCTGAGCCTTCTGGTTAGCATCCCGCATAGTTTTGGCCAGGAGCTCAATATCAACCGGCTTTTCCAGGTAGGCGAAGGCGCCCAGGTCCAGGCAAACCCGCTCGTCGTCCTTGGAACCGTGGCCGGTCAGGATAACGACCTGGACCTTGGGATGTTGGCTCTTGACCTGCCGCAAAACCTCAATGCCGTTCATCCCTGGCATGTTCAGGTCTAAGACCATTACTTCCGGCTCGTCCTCCCGCAACAGGTCTAATGCCTGCGCTCCGTCGTAGACTACGGCCGAACCCACATCCCGCATTTGCAACCGTTCCGAAAGGGTCTGGGCGAAATCCCGTTCATCATCCACCAACAGTACTTTGGCCGGCATTTCAAAATCATATTTGCGATAGATGTCGCTTTGATAAAAGCCCGGGCCGACTTTGGTCTCAACGCTTTTCACACCGGATAACCCGGACGCGATCTTTTTTAGCTCATCTTCGAGCCGGGACAGCAGCAAGACGTGCTTGTCAATGGTCAAGGTAATGTGGCTGTCTTTGGCGGTCACCCCAACTTCATGACCAGCCTGGGCCAGGGCCACACCCACGTGGGCGGCCAAAAGGAAATCGTCAACGGCAGCCAGGGACTGGGCCGTCGGCTGGAGCACCTTTTTCTTGGCGTTGGCCACAATCAAGTCCACCGCGCCTGAAACCTCCAGCTTATCCATGGGCAGTAGAATATCATATAGATCGGCGTCCCAGGGGACCTTATGCCCCAGATAGTCCGTCCAGGCATAGGCGGCCTCATTGTCTTTGTGAACCAGTTTTTGCGCTTCCACTTCGGAGATGCCCTTATCTGCGACGGCCCTGGCTACCCGAAAGGGTGTTTCGGCGATCAGACAGACCTTCAGGACATGGGATATCTCCCGGGGAATGAAATGGGTTAGGAAACCGTGCAAAACCAGCCCGTCCGTTTTCAAAAGGTCGGCCGGCACCACTTTGAGATCGGCCGTGCATCGCTCTCGTTCGTGGGTAAATTTGTTAAATACAGACACCTTCCCGTTTATGGTTCGCCATAGTTTGTTTTCCGAGATATGAAAA
>JADFYN010000006.1:20059-39969 GCA_015233055.1 Deltaproteobacteria bacterium | reverse complement strand
GGCCGGCCGCGTCTGCAACCAACGCGGCGTCATCAATTAGTTTATATCCAAACGTATCGGCGACCTTCTGGGCTACCTGGTCCGCAAGACAGTAGGTTCCGCTAAAAATGCTGATAATGGACATAATGGTTCTCCGTTTAGCCGGTTGTTGTCGTCCCGGGTAAGGGATTTTTTGTATTCAAATTAGCCTGGCCGTTTATTGACCCTGCGTTGCCCGGTTGCGGTTGACCTTGTCGTAAGCTGCCTGCATGGTTTTGGTCAGGACGTCTAAATCAATAGGTTTTTCCAGGTACGCAAAAGCACCCAGTTCCATACAGTATTTTTCATCCTCTTTGTTTCCGTGACCGGTGAGGATAATGACTTCCACCTGGGGATGATTCCTCTTGACCTGACGCAATACATCCATCCCATTGATACCGGGCATTCTCAGGTCGAGGACCATCACATCGGGTTCTTCTTTCTTCACATACGATAGGGCCTGCTCACCGTCATAGGCTACATCTGCTCCGTAAGCCCGCGCCTTTAACCGGTCGGCCAACAGTCCTACGAATTCCCGCTCGTCATCGACCAACAGAATTTTGGAAGGAGCCCCCGGGGCCTTAAGTTCAAGCGGTTTGAGTTCAGCCGGTTTGAGTTCCTCCGGCCTGGGGGAGACAATCCGCAAGGGGCAATCCTTTTCATCGGAGTTTTCATGAGCTTCGGCGTGGATTGCCTCTAAGGCCATGGCCTGCAAGGGATAAATGTTTTCAGCCCCGATCTTGTCATACAAGTGCGTCCGTTCCATAGCCTGAAGAACGTTCTCTTTTACCCCGGAAAAGGAAATCCCGTACCCGGCGCTTCTGATCCGATCAACCAACAATGACAGCGTCTCTTCTCCGGAGGCATCCATGTCGTTGATCCCGTTGGCGACGATCAGAATGTGTTTCAACTTGGGCATGTTGAGCATTCTTTCGGTGATCTGGTCTTCCAGGTAGGATGAGTTGGCGAAGAACAACGGGCTGTCAAACCGGACCACGGCGATATGCCGGCATTCCCTAAGACCGTAATGCTTAGCGTCACGCAATGATAGGTCGGGGTGCAGGGCCAGGTTGGCCACCTTGGGCCGCATACTTTTATACAAAAATACGCCCAAGGACAGGATTACCCCGACCATAATCCCCTTATCCAAATGCGGAGCAAAAATCAGAGTCACAATGAAGGTGATGACGGAAATGGTTCCATCATACCATTGGGCGTGCCAGGCATGGACAAAGCCGGAAACATTAATCAACCCGATTACGGCCATCATAATCACCGCGGCCAGGACTGATTGGGGCAGATGGTACAGCAGGGGCGTCAGAAGCATAAGAGTAATGATCGCAGTAATGCTGGTAAATACGCTGGACATCCCGGTACAGGCCCCGGCCTGCAGGTTGACCGCCGAGCGAGAAAAGGAACCCGAAGCCGGGTACGATTTACTGATGGATCCTAAGATGTTGGCCAGACCCTGGCCGATGAGTTCCTGGTTAGGATCCAGGCGCTGGCCTGTTTTTGCAGCCATGGCCTTGGCGATGGAGATGGCCTCCATAAAGCCCAATAGCGATATGATGGCGGCAAAGGGTAAAAACTGGATAACGGCAGTCATATCAATATGTGGAACCCCGAAGCTGGGCAGACCTTGCGGGACGGTGCCCACCACGGACCCTCCACCGCTTAAGGATATCTCGTTGTCCTTAATGATCTTATTGCCCAATTGGAGACGCCAGGTCCGTCCATCGTGCTGGGCAGGGGGAGAAGTTTTGTCTTGGATCACAAATTGCATTTTCTTTCCGTCAGAGCCTGGAATCCCGTAAAACAAAAGTGATCGCAGTCCTGCCCGCTGTTTCCCTTCACGGGACTTGGCTTCCTCCATCTGAAAGGTGATGATGGACGCTTCGTGTTGCAGATGCAGCACTTCCAAAGAGGTGTGACCATATTTTTTCTCAGCCTCTATCATGCGGGGAGTTAGAGCTGCTTTCTTTTCGCCCAACTGGGCAATGGTGTTCAAGGTGCCGTTGAAGTCCGTGATCATTTGGGTTACCGGCGCCGGCAAATCAGCTACCGTGGCCTTGTAGTTGTGTTGGAAACTGATGGCCCAGGAAATGACGGTGGTAATCACTACCGCCACCAGGACGTTTGGAATCTTAGGGTTTAGCCGTTTCAACCCGTACATGATGGCGAAGGCGAAGACCCCCATGATAAAGGTAGGCCAGTGGGTGAATTGCATGGCCGCTTTGACCACTCGGGTGATCGTTTCATAATGATGTTCCGCCCCATCCACCGAAACCCCGAACATTTTTTCTAACTGGGAAGTGGCGATGATGATGGCGGCGGCATTAGTGAAGCCGTTGACTACCGGATGGGAGAGGAAGTTTACGACCAGGCCCAACTTCAGTACACCCAACAGGAGTTGTATAACCCCAACCATGGCCGCCAACAGAATGGCATAGGCCACAAAAGCCTGGCTGCCCACCGTGGCCAGGGGCATGAGCGAGGCCGCAGTCATCAGTGACACCACGGCCACAGGACCGGTGGCCAGTTGCCGACTGGAGCCGAACAGGGCGCCGATCATCGGAGGCAGAAATGCCGCGTAGAGACCATAGTAAGCCGGTAGCCCGGCCAATTGGGCATAAGCCATAGATTGAGGGATGAGGACCAACGCCACCGTGACTCCGGCGATGATGTCGGCCTGGAGCATTCTTTTGTCATACTTGTCAAACCAAGATAGAAAGGGGAAGATTCTCGTGATCATCGGCTTTGCCACCTCTTTTGTTATAAATTTCGCCTATTTTTGAACCTGGGCCAGCCTTTCCGGTCCGCCCGGGGCCGTTTCGATGGGGCGTAATTTAACACAAGGCGCGACGTTGTCAAGAAAATATGAAAACATCGCCACATAATGCGCCAGATTCTGAATCACGCCATACCTCGCCAAGGGCAAATGGCGAAAAAAAGCGGCCGCGGGGTTGGGAGAAGTAAAAAATATCGTGATTTAAACAAATTGTAGTTGATTCTTATTATGCTTTAATTATTATGTTGACTCAACGCGGGGAGTGACCTAAGTCCACTTAGTATCCGGCCATTAATCTTGTGGCCTGGATAGACCGGCGGAAGAATGCCATCGTTGCCCAGTCACGCTTCAACTTGGCGAGGGTCCGACCAGACCTGAAAGAAGGGGTAACAAAAAAGAAAAAAAACTTCCTCCGAATTGGCGAAATTGCTATACTACGGCCTAATAATCTGCTAAATTATTTTTTTTCAGGCGCCCTGAGGTCTTCTCCGTTGCGACGTTATTAATTGACTTCAGTGTGACATTGACTTGACACGGCCGGGGCCGGCGGAATGCACTCTAAGTCGTCAACCCTGATTTTGATTGAAAGGACATGAGCATATATGCCTGATAAAGGATGGTTTTCATTTTTATTCCGGGGGTTACTGGATGTTCCTGAGGAGGGTAAATCCCACATCCGGTATCGGATTTTGCGCCGAAACATGTTTATCTTAATGGGGCTGGTGACCTTTGTCCCACTCCTGGCCATGGCGGTGATAAACTTTGTTCAGTACCAGAGCGCCTTGGAAAAAGAAATCCTCAACCCCATGCGAACGATAGTCAGCAAGACGAAACACTCCTTTGAGCTTTTTTTGGCTGAGCGACTTTCGGCGGTGAGCTTCATTACGTTTGCTTATTCCTATGAGGAACTGGCCGACGAGAAAAAGCTTAATCAGATATTTAGCGTGATGAAACGGGAATTTGAAGGATTTATCGACTTGGGCTTAATTGATTCTAATGGTATTCAAGTAAGTTACGTTGGACCGTATGATTTGAAAAGCAAAAGTTATGATAAACAAACCTGGTTTCATGAAGTCCAGATCAGGGGTAGTTACGTCAGCGATGTATTCATGGGTTACCGTGATTTTCCTCATATCGTCATGGCCGTTCAGCGCGTCTCGGAAACGGGTCGGACCTGGATCATTCGAGCCACCGTCGATACCAAAAAATTCGAGTCGTTAATCTCATCAATGGGGCTGGACTCGGTGACTGACGCCTTTTTGATTAACGGGAGCGGGATATTTCAAACGCCGTCCCGATTTTATGGAAAGGTCATGCAGAAGTTTCCCTTCCCTGTCCCACCGGTGAGTTATGAAGCTAACGTAATCGAGTTGCTTGATCCTCAAGGCCGGGAAATTAACCTGGCTTATTCCCATTTCATCCACTCTCCATACATCCTTATCCTGGTCAAGCCGCGGGCCGAGGTGATGCGGTCATGGTATACCCTTAAGGGAGAGATGTTATTTGTATTTGTCGGCGGGGTATCGATCATTTTCCTGGTTGTATTTCATCTGACCAAGATTTTAGTGCAACGTGTCCAGGAAGCCGAAGAAAAAAGGGAAATGGCTTTCCGCGAGATTGAACACACCCAGAAACTGTCCTCCATCGGCCGCCTGGCCGCGGGCGTGGCCCACGAGATCAATAACCCCCTGGCCATCATCAATGAAAAAGCTGGTTTGATGAAAGATATTATTGAAATCACGCCAGATTTCCCTAACAAGGCCAGATTTCTGCCTCAAGTCGACGCCATCAAGAAATCTGTGGACCGCTGCCGGGGAATCACCCATCGGCTGCTGGGATTTGCCCGCCGGATGGAGGTCCATATTGAACTACTCGATCTCAATGAGGTTCTACAAGAGGTGCTCGGGTTTCTGGAGAAAGAAGCTATGCACCGGAATGTCAACCTGGATCTTAAGTTGGTCGAAGACCTGCCCCGAATTGAGTCGGATCGGGGACAATTGCAACAGGTGTTTCTCAATATTTTGAACAATGCCTTCGCCGCAGTTCAAAACGGTGGCGTGGTGGCCGTCACGACCTGGGACAAGGATGCGGAAAGTATCGCGGTCAGCGTTCAAGACAACGGTTGCGGGATGTCTCAAATCACGCTCAAACATATTTTTGAGCCTTTCTTCACCACCAAAAAAGGATACGGGACGGGGTTAGGTTTATCCATCACCTACGGCGTCGTCAAGAAACTCGGTGGTGATATTGATGTTGAGAGCAAGGAAGGGGAGGGGACCAAGTTTACAGTCTACTTACCCAAAAAATCAGAATACGGGGAGGGGTAGCATGGTCGGAAAGAAGATTCTCTTGGTCGATGACGAAGTGGAGTTTGTCTCAACGTTGGCAGAGAGACTGCAACTGCGAGGAATTGATGTCATGACGGCCCACAACGGAGAGGGAGCTTTACAGATAATAGACCAAGATCCTCCTCATCTGGTGGTGATGGACATGATGATGCCGGGGATGAGTGGACTCGAGACGCTCAGACGGATTAAACTCCGCTATCCTAAGATGAGAGTGATCCTCCTCACCGGCCACGGCTGCACTAAAGAGGGTACCGATGGGTTACTGCTGGGTGCGGAAGAATGCCTGATGAAACCATTGGAGATCGATGTGCTCATCAAAAAACTGCGGGAAGAAGTCCGCCCATCTAAATGAACGAGTTTAAGGTAGGCCATGAAAGAATACCAAACGAGTGAAGTAGCTTTTTTCGGCAAAATTACTGCCGGCATAACCCATGAATTTAAAAATGTTTTGGCCATCATTAAAGAGTCTGCCGGACTGATGGAGGACTTTTTGCTTTTGTCCCCAACTGATTCTTTTCCCTACCGGCAAAAATTTGTTGACACCATGGGTATTATCAAAGAGCAAGTGGGTCGAGGCAACGCCCTGGTCGCGGGGTTGAATCAATTTGCCCACAGTGCTGATCAGAGCCGGGCCGAAATTAATCTTAACGACACGATGGCCCAACTGGTTCTGGTGTCTGCGCGATTTACTCGGCTTAAAGGTGTCACTCTGAAGTTCAGATCATTCGACCGGCCGGTGCCGCTGACGACGGATCCCATGCGATTGGAAATGGCGGTTTTTGCAGGTATGGAGAGCTGCCTGGCTTATCTGTCGACCGGTGATACAATGAGCGTCCGCCCCGGCTGGGCTGGTGACCGGGTGATGATTGAAATAATCTGTGAGTGTACCGCATCGGGACAGGCCGGACTTACCCAGACTCTGCCTGTCTCCCAGGATTGGGCCGGACTTCAGGCCATGGCCGCGGATCTAAATGGGACCGTGGAATCTCAGGACGACCCGGCGGGTCTGGTGTTCATTTTTCCGCGCCAGGGTTGACGGCGGGGCCGGAGATTGTTTTTAGATTTTTTTGGTTGTAATAACAATTTAATACAGGACAAGGCAGGAATGGCGTTCTTGATCGCGTTTATTGCTGCCCGCTTGACACTCGTTGAAAATAACCCAATGTCATTGACTTTAGGAGAGAGGCTTTGCCTGGTCGCGTCATGCGGCCGGGGGGGGGCTCAGATAACCCTCTCGGGCTGTTGGTGGCGACCGTAGTCGGTAAAAAGCCTTTCTCCTTAGGTTAATGACATTGGAAAATAAGCAGCAGCCATGATTAGACGGCGGAAAGGGAGAAATGGATCAATTCAAGATATTACTGGTCGATGATGAAGAGGAACTGGTCAAGACCCTGGCTGAACGGATAAAGTTACGAGACCTGGATCCCCAGGTGGCGTTAAACGGAGAACAAGCTCTGCTGACCTTTGAACACAGTGTCCCCGACGTAATGGTATTAGATCTAAAAATGCCCGGCATAGACGGTATGGAGGTACTGCGCCGGGTGAAAAAAGTGCATCCGGAGGTTCAGGTAATAATCTTGACGGGACATGGCTCCGATAGAGATGCAGATGAGGCTAGGCGCCTGGGCGCATTCGATTATATGCAAAAACCGGTGGAATTGGAAGATCTGGTCAGGGCCATGAGAAGCGCTTACCGCAAGAAACGGGATTTGACATCCGGCTACGGCGAATTTTAATGAATCAGCCTTTCGGCCGGCCTTACCCGGCGGATTCAGCCGTATAAGGAGGCCTGATAGGAGAATAAATGACGAATATCAGGGTATTGCTCGTTGACGACGAGGAGCAATTCACCAGTCTGTTGGCCCAGCGGTTGGCTGCGCGGGGCTTCATCGCTTTTACGGCTGCTAGTGGTGACGAGGCCCTGGCCAGGCTGGACCAGGAGGAGGTCGACGTCATCGTCCTGGACCTGTTCATGCCCGGCAAAAGCGGCATTGACACCTTACAAGAGATTAAACGAGTTAAACCGCTGACCGAAGTCATTATGTTGACCGGTCATGCTACGGTGGAAATGGCCATTAAAGGAATGACCCTGGGAGCCTTTGATTTTTTGATCAAACCGACTGAGACCGAAGATCTGGTAGAAAAGATTACTAAAGCCTACAAAAGGAAGGCGGAACAACAAGACCGCATCCGCCAGGCAGAAGTAGCCGGCATCCTGAAGTCAAAAGGCTGGTAATGCCTCGGTACATAACCCGCAACTCGCAACACGTAATCCCGGCCCGAGGTAACCAATGAAAGAAATAAAAGTCAAGGACTTGATGGTCCCTTTGAAAGAATATGCCACGGTATTCCAAGAGGCTGACTTGTGCGAAGCCATATTGGCCTTAGAAGAGGCCCAGCAGGAATTCGATCGCAGCCACTATCTCCATCGAGCCATCCTGGTATATGACGAGAAACGAAAAATAGTCGGTAAAATAAGTCAATTGGACGTCATAAGAGGTCTTGAACCCAAGTATGAGCAAATCCTGGACCTCAAGACGCTGCGACGTTTCGGCTATAGTGCGAACCAACTCGACCAGATGATGAAGGGCTACCAGTTGTGGCAACGGCCGCTGGAGAATATCTGCCGTGAATCGGCTCAAAGAAAAGTCAAAGAGATCATGTACGTCCCTAGTGAGCAAGAATGTGTCTCAGAAGACGCCACCCTAGACGAGGCCATTCATCAGTTGATTATGGGTGCCCATCAGTCGCTCCTTGTCCTCCGGGGAGAATATGTGGTTGGTGTCTTGCGGCTAACCGATGTCTTCAAAGAAATCTGCAACCGGGTCAAAGCCTGCAAAATCTGATCTGCGGTCTGAGTTCTGGTTAGACCTAAGTCCATGTTGTTAAAGCGTAAAGAGGAGTTATCGCGATGAGCCTTCAATCGCCGTCTTTGACCCGGAAGCGGGACATTAATTGGAGCCGCCTCCTCTTCATCCTCGCCGGTCTGGTTCTGTTCGGTTTGTTCTATGGCTCGCCCTCATGGCCGGATGCGGTTGATCCGATGGGAAAGCATTTTCCTTTGACCCCCGAGGCCCGAGGAGCCCTAGGACTATTTTTGTTGGCGGTGATATGGTGGGTATTCGAGGTTATCCCGATAGGCGTAACCAGTTTAGCTCTGGGGGTGTTTCAGGTCTTGTTTTTGATCCGCCCGGCTGCAGAGGCTTTCCGGGATTTCACTCATCCCGCGGTCATGTTTATTTTGGCCTCAACCATCATCGGCACGGTCTTGACCAAAACCGGCATACCCAGGCGGTTGGCTTACCGGACCCTGGCCATCGCCGGGGAACGGACGGGAATGATTTACCTGGGTTGCTTTATGATCACCGTCCTGCTCACCCATATCATGGCCCAGACGGCTGTGGCCGCGACCATTTATCCTTTTCTGGTGGCCATATATTCATCTTACGGTGGGGCCAAAAATAATAACTTTGGGAAAGGTTTGTATATCGGCATGGCCTATATGGCCGGAGCCGGCAGTATCATTACTCTCCTGGGGGCGGCCAGAGGGGCCGTGGCAGTTGGATTTTTCCACGAGGTGGTCGGAAAAGATATTGATTTCTTTCACTTTAGCTACTATTTGTTCCCCATTGGCTGGTTGATGATGTTTCTTCTCTGGGCGTTGCTAATGGTCGTTTTTAAGCCGGAAAAATCGTCCATCCCTGGCTTAAAAAAAAGGGCCCAAGAAGTTATCCGAGAATTGGGGCCGTTAAGTCACAAAGAAAAACAGGCTTCGTATATCATCGCCGGGGTTATTTTACTTTTGCTTCTACAAACGGTTGTTCCACCCCTGCGCCAATTGGATAAAAGCGCGATTATCCTAATCTCTTCGCTGCTGTTTTTCTTGACGGGCATCCTCGATATTAACGATCTGGAGGAGATCCCCTGGAATATCATCTTATTGTTTTCCGGAGCCATGAGTTTGGGTTTGTGCTTGTGGGGGACCGGTGCAGCCAAGTGGCTGGCCGTGCAACTGGTTTTCCTATGCAATTCCTCTGGTTGGTACGTTTTTATCATGATTTTGGCCCTGGTCGTCATGGCTCTGATTAATTTGATCGTAAACGTGGCGGTTATGGCTATTACCATCCCGGTGGCCCTGTTCATGGCCCCTTATTTAGGTTTGTCATCGGAGGTTATTCTATTCGTCACCGTGGTCGCGGCGGGAATGCCGTTCATGTCTTTATCCGGGGCCGCGCCCAATGCTATTGCTTATAATTCAAGACAATTTACCACGAAAGAGTTCTTCCGGACGGGCCTGTTGGCCAGTGGTATTCTCCTGGCCGTTATCGCCCTGGCCGTCACTGTCATCTGGCCGTTCATGGGTATGCCCGTAATCGTGCCCAGATAGATACCATGCGAAAAGAACTGGAGATGCGCATGGATGTCTTTGATGTATCTTCACCGCTTCGGCGGGGCATGTGGAGTTCGTCTAAATTTCGTAATACCGCTCCCAACCGGGAGCGCCGGTCCTGATTAGGGGGATAATGGAAATGCTGGAAAAGCTCTTAGATCGTATTGTCGAGCGGGTTAACGTCTGCTTGCGGGAGTTGAATTACAATATCATAGATCATGTCAGACACGTCATACCTGCCAATAAATTCCTTCAATTTCATGCCTTTTACGGCTTGACACCCTATAAGAAATTACATTTTTACATCAAAAGTTCCAGCCTGGCCGGTAGTTCCTTATTGGGCAAATGCACGGTTCATTCTTCCGTGCTCTACAAAAGCCATTTGCGGGGGGACGAGCTGAAAAACAAAGGTGAGATGCTGTCTTATATTGGTTTCCAGATTCCTGTCTACGAAGACGAAGTGGTTCGAATCAAAGATAGCTTTCTGATTAAAAACCTGATTCACAGCCATTCGCATGACCCTGAGAACCCGGACGAATTCCTGATAAAAAATACCGTGTCCATGCACTACGCCAATATCCATGGTTCCACCGTGATAGGTTGTTTCCTGGCCCCATTCAGCACCGTAGATATGTCAACCTTTCGCAACTGCGTCATCGGAACTTTTTCCTACGTCCAGGTTCGGCGTCTGACCCATCAACTGGTTGAACCAGGGCGGATCTGGATCAAAGACGGAGAATCTTTTGAATTCGATTATCGCTTTCCAGCAGGGGTGGTGGATCGCTATATTTCTTTGGAACCCGGAAGCGTGCCTAAAGGTATTTTTATTGATTTCGTGGAACAACGGGAGGAAGACTGGGATCCGATCCTGGATATGGCCAGATACGAGCCACCCATCGCAGACGTCGCGGCAACAGCCGCCTTTAGTCGTTACGCAGTGGCCAAAGGAAATACGAGTGTTTTGGAAAACGTTTACGTCGCACAGGGGGCCTATTTAGAGGATGCTTACATGGGCAAGGGCTCCAATGCCCAGGAAAATTGTTACATCATCAAATCTCGACTGGATGGTAATGTGGTTACCGCCCACGGCGGGAAAGTTATCCATTGCCAACTGGGCTCCCACGTGTTTGTCGGTTTCAACTCTTTTCTTAACGGAAAGGAAAAATGCCCAATCACCATTGGAGAAGAATGCATTGTCATGCCCCACACCATCATCGACGCAGACGAGCCTCTAAATATCCCGCCGCGGCACCTGGTCTGGGGTTATATCGGAAGCCGCCGAGACTTGGAGCAGAATAGTGCCCATCTCGATGACCTCAGCGGGATATCTACTGAATTGCAGAAGGGTAACCTGTCCTTCAAAGGGAACGGGCATGCCTTTGTCAGGGCCTTTAAGCATCGGATCGAACACATCCTGGAACTGAACGGCGCCTACTTCGACGGCATGTCCAAGTCCGGCCACATCCACCGCATTCGCGATGCCTCCTTTAACACTATTCAACCCTACTACGGTGGCCCGCTTAAAGGTCTCTTTGCCGATATGGACATCCATCCTCTGGACGATGTGGTTTAGGCGAAAAATGGGATAAGCAACCTAAGAGGAATAGGTGAAAAATGATCAGACTGGCACCTTCTATTTTATCTGCTGATTTTAGCATATTGGGTGAGGAGATTCGAGCCGTGGACAGAGCTATGGCCGATTATATCCATATTGATGTGATGGATGGCCATTTTGTGCCCAACATCACCATCGGACCTTTAATCGTCAAGGCCGTACGCCGGGTAACTGAGTTACCTCTGGATGTACATTTGATGATAGCCCAGCCGGAATTGTTTATTGATGATTTTCTGGCGGCCGGTAGTGACATTATCACCGTCCATGTGGAAACCTGTCGGCATCTCCATCGGACGGTTCAAATAATTCGGGATGGGGGCGGCCGGCCGGGCGTGGTCCTTAATCCCACGACTTCCTTGACCACGCTGGACTACATTCTTGAAGATGTGGATTTGGTCTTGCTCATGAGCGTGAACCCAGGGTTCGGCGGCCAGAAATTCATCCCGTCTTCCCTGTCGAAAATAGCCGCCCTGAGGCAGATTATTGACAGCCGTGGTCTTAAGGTGGATATCGAAGTGGATGGAGGCGTCAATCTGGATACGGCCGCCGCAGTTATCGGGGCTGGGGCGGACATCTTGGTGGCTGGTTCGGCCGTGTTTGGGAGTTCCAATTACGCTGAAACCATCGCAGCGCTCAAGGGAACCCACGCGCAATGCCTGGTAATTTAAGCATAAATGGTGGAGACGTTTTTCTGAGGGAACAATCAACTAATCTGAGAGAAACTCTACGCCCTTTGGGTGCAGCCCCCTATAATCGACGGGAGGTTAACCAGCCGGCTTGAGGATTGGATCCGTTCGGCCGCGGCCATCAGGTTTTTGATAAGATGTCATCCACCTCGGCGTCGAGTCGATACACCTCAGCGACTATGGCCGCGGGGCCTTTGTTTTTGGCGTGTTTCAGGTCCTCACCCCACTTCAAAAGCAAGGCATTATCTATCCGGGTTATTTTTTTGTCCTTAGCCCATTCCCAGCCGAGCTTATCTCCAAGCTTTTCAAGGAATTCTTTCATTTCATCCCGGTCGGCCTGAGGGATGACCTGGAGGATTTCATTCATCCGGTGCTTCCATCCCTTGATCAGTATGGTGCCTTCGTAAAATCTACGAAACCACATCTGTTCTTCTTTGGTCGCCATGAAAGCTCCTTAAGTGAATCATGCCAAACTGGTGAATCCAGAGAACCCTGGAAGTATCCGCGGCTCGGCATTCAGCTTTAATTTTTCACTGGTGGACTTATCGGTTCTCGGGCCGTGGCCGGCCAGCCAAGATACTACGATCATTGAATACCTTCAAATTAGCAGAACACACCAAAAAGTCAAGAAAATTTCGATGATCCTCAAAAGGTCCCAGGCCGGCCATGATGGCCGGTAGATCGCCTTCGTTGTTTCGAGTCCGGGGGCTTCGGGATACCGATTCATCTACCTGCCATGGGAAGCTTCTATCGCTTCACGACCTTGTCCATATTTCGGATGAACTGATCCAACGAGACGGCGGCGGCGGCGCTCCGGAAAAGGATGTTCAATACATCCGGGTCGTTGATTTCTTCAACTGCTATCAAAAGATCATGCGAGGGAGTCTCAAATCTTAACCTGAGGAGTTCAATAATATCTTGGCGCGATTTTAGCAACGCACCTTCTATTTCACCCTTCATCCTGCCTTCCAGTTCACCTTTCATCCTGCCTTCCAGTTCCCCCTCGCTTCTTCCCAAGTTATATTCTATTTCCTTGATAGCTTCATAGGCGGCAGATTCAATCATGATATCTCTCCTTCTGGCGATCAGCATCGTGGTTAAATTTTTGGAGACCAGGCCGGCCATAATGGCCATGATGGTCAGTAGATCGGCTTTATCTTTACTTGGTAAGGTACTCTGGTAGACTGATGCTTCGGCCCGGTCCACGAATTCTTCTCCATGCTGCATCAACGGGATCAGAGGCATCAAACAAAGGTTACCCTCTTCGAATATCTCACGGGCATCGAATTCCGAGAGCTGGATCAGCCGAAACCGAAACATCACGTCTTCATCTTCGTATTTTCCTGAGGCGACTCCAGACGGTCGCAGCAGCAACACGTGCCCAGAAACCCCTATGTGGTATTTTAGCATATATCGGCAGCGGTATTCAAGTAGCCGGAGGGGCACGTCATTGTCCCAGCGGCTTTGGATTTCTAGGATAATCAGGCGTTTTCTTCCTGTCTCATCCGTGATCATGATGGCAGAATCGGTGTGTCTGGCGTTCACCGTCTCTGTTGGTATCTCCTCTAAAAGATCGCTGGACGCCACTGGTATCCCGATCAGACGCCTAAGGATTTCTTCCCGACATTTTTCTATGAGTATTTTTGAGCTGATATCATGGTGCATTGGATTTCCTTAGAAATGGAAGAATGGAATCCGGTGCATGACGATCAAAAGTAGTTGGGGCTTCATGTCCTGCATTTTAGCATGTGTTGGCTTCAACATGCAAGTGATCTCAAGGCCGAATCCGTTATCGGGTCGCCTATCGGGAAGTTTAATAAGGTTGCCCTGATATCTTTACTTGCGGTCGCCGGCCGGGCTGTGATATTAATTTGTGTGCTGGCGCCCTGGTCTTCCCCGGAGTACGAATCGCCCGCTTCCTTTGGTCAAAACTTAGATCCCGTTAACTCAGTGTTGGGAGTTTATATGCAGACGAATATCAGACTCGACGATGGCTTTTCCCTGGACTTGACCAATATGACGGCCCAGACGATAGGGGAGGGTGTAACGCCCCAAGATCTGCTGGAAATGGCCGGGAAGGCGACAGAGGCATTGAGTACTCTGGCCAGGATCAGAGAAGGAGAAGTGCAGCCCCATGGCGAGCAGGTCAAGTTTATGCACTTACCCTATCCGGATGCCGGAATAGTGGACGTGGCCAAGATTACTTCTTGGGCCGATAACCTGGTCGGGGAATTCGACGCCGTGGTGTCCATCGGCATCGGCGGTTCATATTTGGGAAACAAGACCATTCAAGAAGCCCTGGCCCATCCCTATTTTAACGAGCTGTCGGCCAAAGGTAGGGGAGGGCGCCCCAAACTTTATTTTGCCGGCCAAAACCTGGATCCGGCCAATTTGCGCGGCTTGTTGGATGTCATTGACGTGGGCCGGACCATGTTTGTGCTCATTTCCAAATCTGGTGATACGGTGGAACCGATGAGCGCATTTATGGCCTGTTATGACCTGGTCAAGCAGTCAGGACACAACCCGGCGCGACATTTTACGGCCATCACTGACGCATCTAAAGGCCTGTTAAAAGAAATCGCGGACCGGGAAGGAATGGACACCTTTGTCGTTCCGGCCGGAGTGGGCGGGAGATGGTCGGTCATGTCGGATGTGGGTTTGGTCACCGCGGCGGCAGCCGGGATCGACATTTCGGCCATGTTGGCCGGGGCCCGGGCCATGGATCAGGCCTGTCAGGCCACCGGTCCGGAGTCAAACCCGGCCTTAGCCTATGCCTTATTTCACCACATCTTGGATAAAAAATACAGCAAAATCATTTCAGTCATCATGCCCTACGTCACCGCCTTAAAATCACTGGGTGAATGGTATGTGCAACTGTTGGCCGAGAGTCTGGGCAAGAAGATGAACCGGCAAGGCCAGGTGGTTCATGAGGGCCGGACCCCCATCCCGGCCGTAGGGACGACGGATATGCACGCCCAAACACAGCAACATCGGGAAGGTAAAAATATCAGGGCGTTAACCTTTATCCGGGTGGATGATTTCGGCTCCGGAGAAATAATTTTACCCGATGGGTTTAAGGACGTGCCGCAACTCGGTTACCTGTGCGGTCATCCCATGAGCCGTTCCCTTTATGCCGCATTGACCGCTAATGAGACTTCCCTGGCCGAAGCCGGTCGACCGAATTGCCGCCTGTCCATTCCGGCCTTGACTCCCTATACTCTGGGTCAGTTATTCTTCTTCTTTGAGATGGCCACCGCCTTTGAAGGGGAGCTGCTCAACGTTAACGCCTATGATCAGCCCGGGGTGGAGGCTTACAAGAAAATTATGAAACAGATACTGAGGCCCTAGTCGAACGGTTCGTTCTTCTACATCACGCGTAGGTCGGAATCTTTAACGGTCGCCTGGAATCATGCCATCAGGAATATTGATCACCATCATCTATATTACGGTGCTGACCTTTTCCGCCCTGTACGCACCTCAACCGCTGTTACATGTCTTGCACCGGGAGTTTGGGGTCGGCGAGGCAACAGCCTCTTTGCTGATTACCGTGACCATGCTGCCTCTCAGCCTGGCCCCGATGGTTTATGGTCTGCTGCTGGAGAACTACTCGGCCAAAAGGATTATGGTGGTAGCCGTTTCTTTTCTGGCCGGCAGTGAACTGGGTATTTATTGGTCCAATTCGTTTACCCAATTACTGGTGATCCGGTTTTTCCAAGGGCTGGCTCTTCCCGCGATCATGACTTCGCTCATGACCTATGTGTCGTCATACAGCACCGGGCGTCATATCCAGTCGGCTATGGCCACGTATATTGCGGCGACCATATTCGGCGGTTTCTTCGGTCGGCTCGTATCCGGGTTTGTCTCCAGCCATTTGGGCTGGCGCTACTCTTTTCTTACTCTTTTCTTGGCCTTTGCCGTAGCTTTGATTCCACTGAGTCGACTTAAAGCAGAGGCGCGGGCAAAGTTCTTACGACCCAGTTTGACAGACTTTTCTGAGGTGTTGCGTGCTCCCGGATTTTTCCGGGTCTACGTGGTGATATTTTTTTCCTTCTTCGTCTTTGCCTCGTTACTAAATTTTCTGCCTTTTCGGTTGAATGAATTAACCGGTCAGCCATCGGAATTCCGCATCGCCCTGATGTACTTCGGCTACCTTATGGGTATGGTCGTCTCCCTCAATTCCATCCGGATCATCCGGATCCTGGGTGATGAACACCGGGCCATTCGGGCTGGTTTATGGTGTTACCTGGGCGCGACACTACTGTTCCTTTCAACTCTCCCCCAGGTGCTCTTTGCGGCCATGTTTTTATTTTGCGCCGGAATGTTTTTAGTTCACGCCGTGGCCCCTGGTCTGTTAAACACTCAGATACAAAACAAAAGAGGCCTGGTTAACGGCCTGTACATTTCTTTTTACTATGCCGGCGGGACACTAGGATCCTATTTTCCCGGCATGATCTACCAGCGATTTGGGTGGACGACCTATATCATATTTCTGGCTGCTGCTTTGGGATTAAACATATACATCGCCATGAGCCTTAGGGGATGTCGGGGTGGCGATAGGGCGGGCAGGTGAAGCGTTTCGTGGTGGAACATTTCTGTTTTTACGGTTGTCACGGCCTGACAAGAGCCTGGGGTTCTTCGAGCAGGGAGTCATCAGGTGGGTGAGCTTTGTCGGTATATTTTGACCTGGGCAGGCACCGTTCCCGTTCACTCAACAGACACCCACAGTATTTTTGCCGATACAGGCCCAGTTCATGGGATTTTTCGATACCTTCTTTCCAACCTTCCCGAAAATCGCGATAAAGGAATTTTACCCCGATCTTCTTGGCCGATTCTTCGGCTAACTGAATGACCAGATCGTGCTTCTGGTGCTTGCTGTATAACAGGGTGGTAGTCCAATAATCAAACTTGCCTCGCTTAGCCAAGCGAGCTGAGGCTTCGAGTCGACGCTGATAGCAGAAAAGACATCTCTGCTCTTCCCGAAAAGCCACATTTCTGAAGAACTCCGCTACGTCATAATCTTCCTGATAAATGACCCGCAACTGCATCTTATCGGCAAAAAACCGAACCGTGTCTTGCCTCTTCTTAAATTCGGCGTAGGGATGGATGTTGGGGTTAAAAAAAAAGCCGAATAACTCAAACTCTTCGGCCTGTAACACCTTCACCGGGTAGCAGGCGCACGGGGCGCAACATATATGTAATAAAACCTTCATCTTCATTTCAGATTATTCGACAGGGGCGGGAGCATGGCCTGCTTTAGCGCCCAGACGGCAAAACAAGTGGTTTGGACGTTCTTTTTGGGAATTTTATTAAATTGGATGGGGGTGTCACTTATATAAGCGCCGTCGGGTTGTTGCGTGGCGCAGAGATAGGACACGGCGTCATCCACCGGCTTGGATCCGACGGGCATCCCCGCGACCGTTAGAGCAAGAAGGACATAGGCCGTTATTTCCGGGTCTGCCGAACCTGAAGGTCCCGATCCGAACCCACCGTTGATGCCTTTTTTGCTTTGCGTCATCCACTCGATGCCCTGCGCCACGATGGGGTCGGATGGCTGTAGTCCTGCAGAGCAAAGGGCGTTAACCACCCATGCCGTCGCCACAGATAAGGATTCGCCGCCTTTGGGGATACTCCACCCGCCGTCTTTGTTCCGAACGGTCATGAGGTTCTCCACGGCCCGCTTAACGGGTTGTTCATCCGCCTTCATCCCAGAGGCCAGAAAAGCTTTAACGGCTATGGCCGTGTAATGCGATAACGATGGCCCCTGGCCCTTAATTCTGGGAAAACCACCGTCACTCTGCTGACATTGTTTCAGCCAGGCCACGGCCCGGGACACAGACTGCTTGCCGGTATCCAAGTGAGCCAGGGCAATGACGGCAAAAGCCGTATGGGCGGAATTGTTATTCCAACTACCGTCGTTTTTCTGATCCGTCAGGAGAAATGATTTTCCGTTTCGCACCGCATCGCTGTTGCCCAGGCCGCAAAGAGCCAGACTCTGAATCGCCCAGGACGTGGTTTCGGCTTCACTCGCGGACGACTCCATGACCCGCGGCCATCCTCCGTCTTTACCTTGAGCCTTCAAAATATATCCGACCGCCTTATTGATAGTTTCACGAATATCGTTCTTGGCCGCAGCCGGAGTGATAAACGCGGCCAGGGTCAGGGTGATCACGATTAGGGCGGTCAAACCGCTTTTCCTGGTTTTCATATTTGGCTCCTTAAGACTTGAAGAGCACCGACCACTAGGGCCGATTGCTTACGGAGAAAGGATTTTGTCGCGCTCGGGATTATCAGTCTCGGGCCATTTTTACTTTAACACAGCCGATGGTTACTTGTTGTCAATCAATCTGACCGAGCATTGGTTGGTTTCGGTGATCCCTTGGGAGATGACCAGATTTTTTCCTATTCTTCGTCCATCTTCTAAAACCGTTCGATCATAGCCGGCCGTTTTCCTGGATGACCTGACGATATGAGGATATCTGCGGGCGGCATAGGCCAGAAGCAACGGATCCTCGATCTTGACTAAGCCACGTTCACCGTTCAATCCTTCTTTGATTTGTTCTTTAGTCTGTAACTTGGACCGAAACCCCTCAACGATACCCACGGCAAAGTCTGATTCGCGATGGCGGTTCAATCCCTTGCCATGATTATATTGATGCCATTGGGATCGGATGAAGTGATACACGAAATCATGTACATAACCGGCAATTTTTACATTTTCCGGGGTCCCGCTGATTTCCAGGACTCTTCCTATTTTGCCCTTATCCAGGACGTAGCTGGCCGCCCAAAGACAGTAGATAAAGTAGAAGTCTTGCAGCAGATGAGCCAGCCGATAGTCTTCGCGACGATGGCGTAGAGCGGGTTGACCTACAAAAACAGTTAAAAAATTTCGGGAACTCCGGTGAGACAGTAGATCTAAGTTGTACCTGGTCAAGAGTTCATGGGCCTTGGCCATGGCTGATTCGGCTTCGTGTCGGTTTCGGCTCTCGGCCAGGGCCATGAGCTTTTTTACCCTGACCATGATTCTGTCTTCCGGGCTTGATGGTTCCGATTCGGCCCGGCCATCCAGCGGCTGGTATCTTTCCGAAGCCTTGGGGTCAGCCTGGAGTAATAGGCAGGCCCGGTGGAAGGTGGGACCATGAGGAGGTTCATCGTGCTTGCCCAGCACCTCTTCGGTCAATTGGTGGGCCATTTCATGCCGTAATACCTCACGCACGGCTTCCCACGAATGATTGAACACAAGATTCCGGTTTAAGCAAATCTCACGCTTCGCCCCGGACCAGTGTCCCCATTTATGGCTCATATCTTTAAGGCTGAATAGCGGTCTCCGCATCAAACCCTGGTAGGTCTTGGGGAGGGCCCATTGAGCGACATCCCATTCACAGGCCAGCCCGTGGAGAACGCGTTGTTCCAGTTGTTCTTGAAAGTATATTTTATTTTCTGTTTGTGTTTCCATCCCTGGTTCTATATAATAAATAGATTATTGTAGATAACGGCGGCGCCTCGGACGTCGTTGACTTCGGTTTTCAGCCTGGACAAAATGCCGATATACTGCCCCGGCCGGTTCCGGCCCATTGAATTTGCTCGACGGACCTGGCATTGTATGGGGATATGATAACAAATTTTTATACCGGAGAGACAAGGCCGTGTCAATCACCTAATTCTGATGATAACCATTTTATCTAAGTCCTCAACTAATATTTCTTTGTCACCGACCCGGCCTAAGTCCACGATCAACTCGCGATGAGTAATCAGTAACCTAGTGGTATGAATTAACCGGTAATCCCGTTTTGTTCCATTTATAATCTCAGAAATACCATATGGTTAACTATATACCGGCCTTCTGTTTTTTTATTGTACTTTCCACTCTTTTGCGCGATAAAATGCTATCCAAGGCTTTTCTCCAGTCCAGGCTGGATATGATTTGATTATCGCCTGGCTTGGGCGGATCTGACTTACTGTGATCTAAATATATAGCGAGGTCAAGAGCTTGGGCGATAGAGAGACGGGAGGACAGTCGAGTGCCAACGGCGACTTGCTGTCCCGGGAACATATAGCGTCGCGGCGG
>JADFYN010000006.1:7194-19996 GCA_015233055.1 Deltaproteobacteria bacterium | reverse complement strand
GCCAGGGATATCGGCTGGCAACCTCTCATGTTGGTCCACTTCGGCACATACCTGGTCATTCTTGGAACCGTATTTCTTCGGCAGCGCATAAGCTTTCAGAACAGGGCATTTGTATTTCTGGCCATACTTTTCCTGGCGGGAACGGCCAGCGTCCTCACCTGGGGTCTTATCGGCATGGGGGTGATCGTTTTAATTACCTGGAGTGTTCTGACGGCCATACTTTATGGTCTGAGGGCCGGCCTGGCCGCAGTGTTCGTCAGTATGGTCGTTACGTCGGTGACAGGTGTGGGAATAGCCTTGGGCCTATTCTCTTTACGGTTTAATGTCAATGTGTATGCCGTGGCTCCATCCTCCTGGATTATGGTGACCGTTGGGGTTGGACTCCTGGGCTCGATTATGGTCGCCAGTTTGGGAAGGTCCCATGAGTCTTTGATCGAGTCAATTGATACCTTAAATAAAAGTATGGATGAGTTACACCAGGCAAATGAAAGGCTGGTTAATGAAATTAAGACTCGGGAAGGGGTGGAGAAGTCTCTTGTAGAGAGCAAGCAACGGTACCGTTCACTTTTTGATTATCATCCAGATGGAGTATGTTCATTTGATCTAACAGGCAAGTTCATCTCTGTAAATGCCGGTATGGAAAAACTCACCGGGTATCACTCAGAAGAACTGGGCCAAATGAGTTTTTTTGATATTCTGACTGTAATGGAAACGAAAAGGGTAAAAGTACATTTTCAGAAAGTCGCAAATGGTAACCCACAGGAATTCCAGGCTACGGGTATCAGGAAAGACCAGAGCCGGTTCGATGCTAATGTCACAATTATTCCTATTGTGGTTGATCTCGAAATTGTAGGTGTTTACGGCCTTTGTAAGGATATCACGGATAGCCGCCGGGCCGAAGAGGCGTTGAAGGTCAGCGAAGCCAAGTTGACCCGGGTCTCTTATATGGCCCACGTGGGTCATTGGGATTGGACCCTTCGAACCGGAGAAATCATTTGGTCGGAGGAAGTATACCGAATCTTTGGCTATGAACCTGACTCGATCAACCCCACCTACGCCGTATTCATCCAAACCATCCATCCTGATGATCTGGAAAGGGTTAAAGCGGCGGTGGACCCCAGGCCTAGAAACTACGCACCATGTGATATCGAATTTCGCTTTTTCCGGCAGGACGGAACCATCGGGTATGGCCATGCCCTATGGGAAATTGTAAAGGACGAGGCCGGGCAGTCCATCCGGGTAACCGGATCCATGCAAGATATATCCAATCTGCGACGGGCCGAAGATGCCAGGAAAAAATTGGAATTTCAGCTTGTTCAAGCCCAAAAGATGGAAGCCATCGGCACCCTGGCAGGCGGTATTGCCCACGATTTCAATAACATATTATCAACTATCATCGGTTACACCGAGATGGCGCAAGACGATCTACTTACGAGTTCTCAAGCCCAAGACCTGGACCAGGTACTTAAAGCTGCCTATCGGGCGCGGGATTTGGTAAAACAGATTCTCATTTTTAGTCGGATGCGGAACCAACAAGACGCCCTGGTGCCGGTTGAGATCGCTCCGGTCATTAAAGAAGCGATCAAATTCCTCAGGGCATCCCTCCCCAGCACCGTTGAGATTCATCAAAAAATTGTCGTCGAAGATGAACTTGTCTTGGCCGACCCAACGCAGATTCATCAAATATTGGTCAACCTTTGTACCAATGCCGCCCACGCGATGAGGGAGAAAGGCGGGATATTGCAAATCGGGCTGAGAACCGTTGATTTTTACTCGGAAACGATAGCCGGGTACCCGGAACTGAAACCAGGATCATATATCCAGTTGACAGTCGCCGATACCGGGCACGGGATGGATACGGCTACCATGGAACGTATTTTCGACCCCTATTTTACGACCAAGCCTGTAGGGGAAGGGAGTGGTTTTGGGTTAGCTGTGGTCCACGGAATCGTTAAACGCTCTAATGGAACCATCGCTGTCTATAGTGAACCTGGACAGGGAGCCACTTTCAATATCTATTTGCCCCGAGCTAATGAAGAGTTGGAAACAACCGACGGCCTGCCTGAACCTGTGTCCGGCGGCACCGAACGGATTCTTTTCGTCGATGATGAAGAACCATTAAATGACATGAGTAAAAGGATGTTGGAACAACTGGGCTATCAGGTGGTCACTAAACTCAGCAGCGTTGAGGCGCTGTCTGTTTTTCAGGCTCAACCGGATCAATTTGACCTGGTCATGACCGACTACACCATGCCCCAGATGACGGGAGTGGATCTGGCCAGAGAGATATTGCGGATCCGGCCGGATATGCCAGTCATTCTTTGTACTGGATTTAGCGAGATGATATCGGAAGAAAAGGCTAAGGCTTTAGGGATTCTTGAATTTGTGATGAAACCTTTAAATAGAAGCGATACGGCTCAAGTTATTAGAAGAGCTTTAGATCGGACATAAAAACAGATAGGGCGGCAAGAGACAATTAAGACGGTTAAAGTAATCCATGGAATATCTGGTTGATCCCACGAATCTTCGTTTTAAGTTTTTCGTATTTGTTCACGACATTTCGCCATTGTCCTGGGTCTGCTCAAATCTGTTGGGGCGGTTGTGACTGCAGGGGTGCCCGGGTTCACGGCAGCAGCTTGTTCACGCCGGAGCCTTTCAGCGGGCCGAAACTAACTTAATCAGGGGTTGAGTCTTCCGGCTTGTCATTTCGTTTCTTTATTTTGTCGGCAAACTCGGGATAATACGTGTCCAGACATTCAGGACAAATACTGTGACTGAATTGGGCCGCGGAATAACGGGCGATATATGCCTCCACTTGTTGCCAGTATCCCGCATCATCGCGAATTCTTTTACAATGGGAACAAATGGGGATCAAGCCGGTGAGTTGTTTGACCTGGGCCAGAGCATCCTTAAGCTGGGCAATTAATTCATTTTGCATATCCTTGGACCTTTTGAGTTCGAGGTGAGTCCGGACTCGGGCCAGAAGCTCCAAGGTACTAAAAGGCTTAGTCAAATAATCCACCGCGCCCAGCTCAAAGCCTTTAACAATATCTTCAGATTCGCTTTTGGCCGTTAGGAAAATTATCGGAATATCCTTAGTCCGATCATCACCTTTCAAAATTCTACAAACTTCAAATCCATCCACCTCAGGCATGACCACATCAAGTAGAATCAGGTCTGGAGTCACACTTTCGGTCAAGGATAGGGCCTGTCGGCCATTCGTGGCCACAGCGATTTGATAGTTCTCCTGGCTTAAGGTATTCCCCAATACCTGGAGATTCATGGGAACATCGTCTACAATTAGAATCAAAGGCTTTTTTTCCTGACGGCCATTCATTGGTGCCTCCCCAAGGCCTGGAACCCATAATAGAGATCAAATGACAGGTTTAGCCGACCTGCCTGAATCTCGGCATCCGCTCTTGATCAACATACCTTTTTAAAAGCCGGTTAAGGATTTCTGGTATTCATATGGCCGTCCCAGGTTATAGTCACGGTCTCGGCTATGTCGTCTACTTTGTCTGGGCATTATATCCTAACTATTCCTGCCGAAGCAACAATAATAAGAACATTTATTAGGTATAAAGAGAAGTGACTATAATGACAAGCAATCTACCATAAACCATCACTTTTAAACTAATGGGAAAGTATCAGCCTAATTCCTCACCACGATAACTATTACATTGAGATCACCCTTTAAAGCGGATTAGTGCTCGGTTGAGTTTCGTAACCCGACTGCTGACCGCCTACGAGCTTTACACTACAGGATTTGTTGCTCGAGCGCCGGCCCCAGGCATAGATTATAACCGAAGTTCCCTTGACTGGTTGTGTCAAACAATATATTAAGAAGCTACAAAATGATCGCCGCATTTTTCAGCTTGATGAGGTGGTTTTGATATACCTCCCGGCTGAGCGGGTACCGGCCTAAGATCAAAAAAAGCAAACTATGACGGATTACTCTTTCTTGAGGTAACATATGAAAAAAACTATCAGAGGGGTCTTGATCATCGGCGGAATGCACGTCATCATGTTCACTGCGCTGCTGCTCTTACCCCGAATACTGGATGTCCAAAAATACAAACCCATAATTGAAAAGCGTGGTTCCGAAATATTGGGCCGCCCTATGACCATTGGGGGTAAACTCAGCCTGTCCCTTTTTCCTTGGGTGGGCGCGACCTTCTCCGATATTCGGATAGAGAATCCGGCAGGATTTGCCGAGAAAGATTTTGCGGCCATTAAGGCAGTGGAAATCAAGATTAAAGTGCTGCCTCTTGTTTTCGGTAAACTGCACATAGCGCGCTTGACCTTGCAGGAGCCCCGGGTGGCCTTGGAACAAAACAAGAATGGTCAATGGAATTGGGAGGGGCTCCTCAACCCCCCAAAAGCAACCTCGGCCACGCCGTCCTCCCATCAGAAAAAAATGCCGGGCCAAGGCATAATAGAAAAGGTATCAATCCGGAACGCGATGATATCGGAGCTTATTGTGTCTGACGGATCAGCCCGGTGGGCCGATCAGGTTAGTGGCGGACAGGCTCGATTGACTGACTTAACCATTAAAATTCAAGATATTTCCATGGATGAACCGGTAGGTCTGCTTTTGTCCGCGCGAGTTGACGGCGGCCCCGTGTCTCTTCGAGGAACAGTAGGGCCTATGGGCAAAGACCCGGATAAGGATGACATTCCTTTGGACCTTTTTCTTGATGCCGGTGAACAACCGGTCGCCAGATTGAGGGGCCGGGTGGCTCAACCATTGGAGCGGATGGCCTATGATTTGGAACTGGAGATGTCGCCGTTAGCTCCTCGCCAACTGGCCGCCTATCTGGGTCTTGCAGATCTGCCGCTATTCGGAAATAAAGAAGCCTTAACCCGTCTAGCCGTGAAAGGTAATCTGAAAGGTGATCGGCAATCCTTATCCATAACTGACGGAACACTGGAATTAGACGACTCGAAACTGACTTTCTCCTTCAATCTGGGAGATTTTTCCAAGCTAAATTTGATGTTTCAGGCCAGGCTCAACAAAATCGACCTGGACCGGTATCTACCTCCTGCAAAAAGTTCCCCACCCGCGGCCCCGGAAAAGAAAAACCAACCTCCTAGTGGCCCGGGCGTCAAATTCGATTTATCCCCATTACGGCAACTGACCTTAGACGGAGATATTCTGGTTGACCAGGTCAGTCTGGGCAATGCCCGAATTGAAGCCATCCAGTTGAAAGTCTCCGGAAATAAGGGGCTATTCCTGTATTATTTCCTCGCGTCAAAAGCCGCCCAGGGCGAAATGTCGGCCAAAGGGACTATCGACCTGAAATCAGAGCATCCCCAGGTGGATCTGAAACTGGCCGCCAGAGGAGTCCGGGTGGGTGCTTTGCTCCGGGACGCCGCAGAAAAACCAACAGAAAAACCTGTGCCCCAGACCGACTCGAAGGCCGGCGACGGCATTGACTTCTCCCTTAGCGGAAAAGTAATCATCCAGGAATCCGGACCCCGGTATGACCTGGCCTTAGACTTATCTCCATTTTCTTTTCGGGAATTAATCACCGCCTGGGGCCGACCGCAATTGAACCCAGCCGATCCCCAGACTCTGACTTACCTGGGGCTTCGGGCCGGACTCAAGGGAGATTGTCGGCAGGTGGTCATTACCGACGGCGCCCTGGACTTGGACGAAACCAAAATGAAGCTGACAGGTAAAGTGGAGGATTTTTCCAGGCCAAAGATAACCTTCGACCTGAGCCTGGACCGGATTAATCTTGACCGGTACCTGACACCCAGGGACAAAAGCAAATCTGCGCCCGCCGGCGAAACCATTGCGACATTACCAGCCACACAAAATAAAAGAGATTATACTTCTGTTAAAGCAATGACGTTAAACGGAGCTTTTCGCCTGGGTCAACTGACCGTGGGCCACGCTCGGATTCAAGACGCCCGGATCAAGGTTTCCAGCCAGGATGGCGTTTTTCTACTTGATTTTATGTCGGCAAAGCTGTATCAGGGTGAGACGTCGGGAAAAATGACGGTTGATTTGCGTCCGGAATACCCCCGGACCAGCCTGGAATTGCGGGCGAAGGGAGTTCAGGTTGGTCCGCTGATCCGAGATGTCCTGGCCAAAGACGAGTTAGAGGGCACGGCCCAGACCCGAATGTCTTTGCGCTCAGATGGACACGAACCGGTCATGATGAAGAAGACCATCAATGGCCAGGGTGAGATACAATTAAGCAAAGGAGCCATAAAAGGGATCAACATGCCCCGGTTGCTGAAAAATATTCAGTCGTTGGGCGCTGCTTCCGGTGACCGTGGAAGTTCCGACCGGACGGAATTTAATTCTCTTCGATCTGTCTTTACCATTACCAACGGCATGATTAACACGTCCGATACTAAGATGGAATCTTCGGAAATGTCCGTTACTGTTACCGGCAAGGCGGATCTGGTCAATGAGACATTGGACTTCCGGGCAGACCCGAAACTGGTCCTTCCGGCTGGATTGGCAGAGAACCTGCCATTTGGGGGCAGCGTTGTCCCGGTCAAGATCGGCGGTAAGTTTTCTTCGCCCACCTTTACTCCGATCCTTGACGGCTTTATCAAAAAAAAGATCGAAGAAGGAATCTCCAACTTGATCAAGCAGCGGCTGAATAACCAGGAGAAGAGTGATCCAAAGGGAGACACCCCGCCGGTCAATGATGTGGTAAAAGGATTGATCAAAGGATTTCTGGGCCGATAATCGGCTGGTTACGTGTTGCGTATTCATTACATTACCGTAAAATTTATTTTCATCATTTCCCGAAGACATCTTCGGGCTGAAATTCGTAACCAGCGGCTATCTAAAACCCCTTACATAACCCTATTGGAGATAAACATATGCCGGGATTTGAACTGATTGGAAAAGAAGAACGTGACGCAGTAAGTGAGATATTCGACCGTGGGGGCATCATGTTTCGCTACGGGTTTGACGGCCCCCGTCAGAACATCTTTAAGGTAACCGAATTCGAGGCCGCCTTCACCAAATACCTGGGCTGCTCCCATGGACATGCGGTAAATACGGGCACCGCGGCCGTGCGCACGGCTCTAGCCGCGCTGGGCGTTGGTCCTGGCGACGAGGTTATTACCCAGTGCTTCACTTTTGTGGCCACGGTAGAAGCGATCATGGAAGCAGGAGCCACTCCGGTTCTGGCTGAGATAGACGCTAGCCTGAACATGGATCCCCAAGACCTGGAGAAACTGATTACACCCCGGACCAAGGCCGTTATC
Organism: Deltaproteobacteria bacterium; assembly: GCA_015233055.1. Classification (GTDB taxonomy): domain Bacteria; phylum Desulfobacterota; class JADFXK01; order JADFXK01; family JADFXK01; genus JADFXK01. The sequence continues at coordinate 12,760 of JADFYN010000006.1, read as the reverse complement.
CCGGTCCACATGCTGGGTGCCGCGGCCGATATGGACCGGATCACCCAGGTGGCCGAGCGTCATCAGATCCCCGTCATTGAAGACTCCTGCCAGGCTCCGGGGACCATATACAAAGGGAAAAAGACCGGTACTATCGGGAAGATGGGGTGTTTCAGCTTTGACTTTGTCAAGACCATGACCTGCGGCGAAGGTGGAATGGTGGTGACGAATGATGAATCTCTCTACCGCCGGGCCGCAGAATTTGCCGATCACGGTCATGTGCATGACCCCAAGGTCCCGCGAGGGGCTGACCCCCATCTGATATCAGGATTCAACTACCGCATGACCGAGATCCAGGCCGCTGTAGGGCTGGCCCAATTGGCTAAACTCGACGGCATCCTGACCGCCCAGCGCCGGAACAAGAAAGACATTGTGGACGGCATCAAAGGGCTCCCCGATATCTCGTTCCGAGCTTTGCCGGACTCAGCCGGTGATGGCGGTGATACGCTGGTGATGACCTTCCCGAATAAAGAGCTGGCCTTCAAGGTGGGCCAATCGTTAATCAAAGACGGCGTAGTCACTAAAATTCTGCCGGACGCCATGGGCTGGCACTTTGCCGGCGAATGGGCCCACATGTTGGCCCGGACCTCCAGTTATGCCGGCCGCGACCTGGCCGCCTGTTGGCCGAAGTCCCGTGAAATCCTGTTGTCCTCAGTGGCGGTCATGATCAAAATCAAGATGTCCGATGAAGACAAAGCAAAAATCATCGCCGGGATCAAGAAGGCCTTGAGTTAACACACTATTATTACTCATAAAGGCGAGTTTTTCGCCATCGACACACGATTGAGGTGGCTATGATCCGGGTATCCTGCCCCAGTGTCGGCCGGGAAGAATCGGCCGCAGTCGAGGAAGCCTTTGCTTTGGAGTATTTCGGGCAGGGGTTGAAGACCGCAGAATTTGAACAAAGGCTTAAAGATTACTTTGATGGCCGGGAGGTGGTGACCGTCAACACAGGCACCTCGGCGCTCCATTTGAGCCTGGCCGCCCTGGGGTTGGGGCCGGAGGATGAGGTCATAGTGCCGTCTTTGACCTTTATCGGATCGTGGCAGGCCGTGACCATGACCGGCGCCAAGGTCGTGGGGTGCGAAGTTCGGCTGGATAACTTAAATATAGATATTGCAGATGTGCGCCGCAGAATTACCAGCCGGACCAGGGCGATTATGCCGGTCCATTACGCCGGCCGGCCATGTGACATGGAGGAACTGCTGAGCATAAGTCACGAAACCGGAATCAGAATTGTGGAAGACGCCGCCCACGCCCTGGGCTCCTCCTACCAGGGGCGTCGAATCGGTAGTTTCGGTGATGTCGCTTGTTTCAGTTTTGATTCGATCAAAAACATTACCTGTGGCGACGGCGGGGCCATAGTCACGGGTGATGTGGAACTGGCCGAACGGATGCGTCGGATGAGGCTGCTGGGCATTGATCGTAAGTCCCATTTCGCCGCCTGGCAAAACCGGAGCTGGTTTTACACCGTCAATGAACCTGGGTTTCGATACCACCTGGGCAACATCAATGCGGCCATCGGTCTGGCCCAGTTGGCCAAACTTGAAGGATTCATCAAAAAGAGGCAAGATATCTGCCGACGCTACGATCAGGCCCTGGCCGACATGGCCGAGATCGCCACCCTGGCCGGGGACTATCATACCACCGCCCCCCATGTCTATGTCATCCGGGTTCTAAACGGCCGACGGGATCAACTGCAAGACCACCTGAAATCTCTCGATATTGAGACCGGAATCAACTATGTGCCCAATCATATCCAGCCGTTTTATGCGCATTTAAAACTTGATCTGCCGGTGACCGAGACCGTGTTCAAAGAGATATTGACACTACCTCTTCACGTCAAGTTATCGGATACCGATGTAGAGCGCGTCATTGCCGGCGTCAGGGGATTTTTTACATCATAGACCGGGCCGTTGGGCGGACACAATACTGTTTTGGAAGTCTCTGGTTCAGGTTGTCTAAAACATATTCATTCTGGGATATACCGACTTGAATAGACATGATAAATTCGTATTTCTGGATCGGGACGGGGTGATCAATGAGGATCGGGATGACTACGTCAAATCCTGGGATGAGATGGTGGTAATCCCGGCCGCCATGGCTGGGCTTAAGCTTCTCCATCAACACCGAATCAGGGCTATAGTCATCACTAATCAGTCGGGGATAGGTCGGGGGTTGATAACGGAATCCGGACTACAGGAGATGCACCATAACCTGCGGAAAACAGGCACAGCCTGCGGCGGGCAGATCGAAGCCATCTACTATTGCCCCCATCACCCGGATGCCGGATGTCCCTGCCGGAAACCCGGTTCCGCCTTATTTTTGCAGGCAGCTCAGGAGCACGGTATTGGTTTGGACAGGACTTGCTACGTCGGAGACAGCGTTAAGGATATCCGGGCCGGTCAGGCCCTGGGCATGAAAACCGTCCTGGTTCTCACCGGCAAAGGGAAACGTTCGCTGGAGCGTCTGGCCACGACTGATCTGGACGCCAGACCAGGGGCGGTGGTTAACGATCTATGGGAAGCGGCATGTCTCATTCTGGACCTCCCGGTGACCCACTATGCTCACTAAAAAAATGGCCCGTCGAGAGGACCAGGCCCGACGGGCCGCTAACCAGGAAAAGGAGGCTAGAAAACGACACCAAGTAGAATATGCATTCTACGTGCCGAAATGGGCTAACCTCCGGCCGGCCTGATGTTAGCCCCAAAGCATCTTTACCAAGGGCGGATTTATGGCCAAATTTGTATGAAAATCAGGACAGAAGCAACACGATTGTAGGACCTGACAGCCTCACGCAAGACTACCCCCACCTGGTTTCACAACAAGAGCCAGCCCATCAGGCAGCCAGTTCAAGCCTAACCTCTTCTCTTTTCGACCAGGAGACCGGCCGAATGTCATAGGTATGCAATGCATCCAGCACCTGCGCTGTAATCTGTTGGTCTGTGTCGTTCAAGATAGCATAGGCGCGTGAGTCGGCCGGTCGCGTTTTCTTTGTGTCCAACCATGAAAACGCCACAGTCTGCGCTTGATCTCGGGTAGGCTTGTTTATCACCTTAAGAATTCGCTCAGGGTTTTCGCGCGACTTGGGAATCACGAAATTAAACAGATGATCGAAGCCGCTTTTCCCCGCGAATTTTGCTCTAGGCGTGTAACGAATTTCACACTCTTCGAGCCAGGACTCTACGTCTTCAAGGAATAAGCTGGTCACCGTCGGACCGGCCAAAAAAAACATATCATTGACCGCTAGCATGGCCTGAATAAGGTTATGCTTCTTTTCGGCAAAGTTATCAGGCGAGGCATGGACCTCAAGACGTTCCTTGTTCTGCTCCACTCCAAAACCGTTAAGTGTAATTTTGAGAAGCATTTGTCTGTTTTGACTTTCTATTTTACATCCGGATAATTGCAGATCGTCTAAGATATAGCCATCGTCCGTTAGGAGATAATTCCCGTTTTGACGTTTGACATAGATCTGCAAGTAATCATTGTGCCGGTCCAAATAGGGAGTGGTAATCTCAACCCAATCTCTAACCTGCCGGAGAGAGGTCTTGTCTCTTAACCAGGTCCGATATTCTTCCATGAGGATCTGAATTTCGCCGATCATAGGAAAATACCTCTCTGAAAACTAGGCGGTTCAACGATGCTACAGTAACGCATGAAATCATGTAGCATCGACCATGGGTCTGAAGTATGGTAAAACTTATCGTTGGGAAGAGGGCAGGCCCATTTATCGCCGAAATCCTGGCGATAAACATGTAAGTGCGGGCAGGCGACCTCTTCCCCGTCTGGATTGCGATGAGGTGGTCCGCCGAAGTCTAACCGAACCAGGACAATCGCCAGTCTGGCTCGGTTTTGATAAGTACCCTTAGAAAAAACGGCAATTCTACCGACCCAAACATCAAGCAAAAAGTCCTCTCGATGATTGACCGCCTTCAAAGGGATACTTATCGAATGACCTGGCTGAGGAAAATTCCACACGGTATTATCTACACGGGACTTCGGCATCTCGATCAGCGTCTCCGCGTCGGCTTGACTTAGAGTTATTTCAGCCATATTGACTCCGGCGTCGATTTTTGGTTATGCCGTCTCGCTGCGCATCATGCTAAGAAGTATGTCAGGTTAATGGCCACGCTCTGAGACCGGGCCACTCAAAATGTCAATCTAATCTTTCTCTCCAGATACCCGACTCAGCACAGCCTCCACGATATCCTTAAAAGCCTGGGCCGTGGGGCCATCGGGAGGGTTGTCCATATATGGGCGGCCCTGGTCGGAGGCCTCCACCAGGTTGGGATCGATTGGAATCCGGCCCAAGAATGGGACTTCCATTTTTTCGGCCATGGTCTGGCCGCCACCCTGGCTGAATAGAGGAATCATCTGCCCACAATGGGGGCAGGTTAACCCACTCATGTTCTCTACGACACCCAATATTTCCATATTCACCTGCTTACAGAAGCTTATGGATTTACGGACATCGGCTAAAGAAATCTCTTGGGGCGTGGTCAGGACGATAGCCTTGGCCTGGGGAACGGTCTGGGCCACAGTCAACGGTTCATCGCCGGTTCCAGGCGGAGCGTCGATAATCAGAAAATCCAAGGGCCCCCAGTAAACGTCTGATAGAAACTGCCGGATAACGTTGATCTTCACCGGTCCACGCCAAATCACGGCCGAATCTTTGTCGCTGAATAAGACTTCGATGGAGATGGCGGAGAGATTGGGGTTGTACTTGACGGGGAATAACACCTTCGAATCCCGGCTCAGGTCAGCCAGGGATGCCAGACCCAGCATCCGGGGAATATCGGGACCGTGGAGATCCACATCCATCAAGCCTACCTTCAGTCCTCGGGCGGCCAGCGCCACGGCCAGATTCACCGAAAAGCTTGATTTTCCGACCCCGCCTTTGCCGCTCATGACCATAATGGTATTTTTGATTTTGGACAGAGTTCGTTGAATTTGAGTATCTTGTGACTCTATCTCCGGTTTACGTCCCCCTGCGGAAGCTGGACAAGAAGCTGACGTATTGTTTTCGCTCATTTAAAGTCTCACCTCATTGTTTGTTATCAGTTATATATCGAGACACGAAACAAACATAGTACCAGGCAAAATGAATCGGGGCAAGAGATAAGCACAATTTTGTTGGCCGGGGACCTCTTTCTTCTCGGCCGGCCCACGCCGGTCTGTCTTCATTGGCGCCTGAATGGTTATCCTTGACACATTTTTTTGGGGTCGGTCATTTTTACCATTGACTTGCTTGTATGACTATAATATATTCTCGTGGTTGATTTCTAACCGGCTTAGGGACAGACTGATCCCTTCTATCCACGGGCAAGAAATTTGGAAACCGATCCTGACCGGCCGTTTTTCCAGCAAACCTACCATTTCTTCTTCCGATCGAATAACCGGGCGTTGACCCAACTCAAGTACAGACGCTGTCAGATCAGCAAGGTGTTCTATTGGAGACAAGTCGCATCTCTGGGGCGGGTCTACCGACCTGACGATGTGATATGATATCTCAGAGTTACAAGGATTA
>JADFYN010000006.1:0-7157 GCA_015233055.1 Deltaproteobacteria bacterium | reverse complement strand
ATGACTGAGATCAGATTTCATGGAAGGGGAGGCCAGGGCGCGGTCACCTCGGCGGAATTGCTTGCCCGAGCGGCAATTGATGAAGGAAAATACGCCCAGGCCTTCCCCAGTTTTGGTCCCGAGCGAAGAGGGGCGCCGGTTATGTCCTATACCCGCATTTCGGACCATCCGATCAAAACTCGGGAGAAGGTCTATCATCCGGATATTGCCGTAGTCTTAGATCCCACTATTTTAAAAATCGTGGATGTCACCGATGGTCTCAAACCTGGCGGGCTGGTGATAGTTAACACCAACAAAACAAAGGAAGCCCTGGCGGCCGAAACTGGAATCAAGGCCAGACTGGCCGTAGTCGACGCCACCAAAATTGCCATAGAGTCCATGGGCCTGCCGATTACCAACACGGTTATGTTGGGCGCGGTGGTCAAAGTTGCCAACCTGGTTAAGGCCGAATCCTTGATTGAACCATTGAAAGAGCGTTTCGGAAAAATTTATGAAAAAAATTACACGGCCTACAAGCGTGCTTTCGATGAGGTCGTCAGTTAGGGGAGGCAGAACATTGTCCACTTCAAGTGCCATAATCGGCTGGAAAAATCTTACCCTAGGCTGTGCCATCCTGGAACCGGGGAGTTCACGTAAATTAAAAACCGGGGAGTGGCGGTCCCAACACCCGGTGTTGGACAAAGAAAAATGCATTAAGTGCGCGATATGCTATATCGATTGCCCGGACATAGCCTACAGTCAGAATGAAGAAGGCTATTTCATCGCCGACATGACTTATTGCAAAGGATGCGGCATATGCGCCAATGAATGCCCTAAAGACGCCATCACCATGAAAATGGAGGAAGAATAATGGCCAAACGAGTCGGTATGGAGGTGTCCTTAGGCGTCAGCGAAGCGGTCAAGGTGGCGGACGTTGATGTCATCGCCGCCTATCCTATTACACCTCAAACCCATATTGTGGAACACCTCGCAGAATTGGTGGCCAACGGAGAATTGGACGCCGAATTCATCCCGGTCGAGTCCGAACACTCGGCCATGAGTTCCTGCGTCGGCTCCTCGGCCACGGGAGCCCGGACCTATACTGCCAGCAGCTCCCAGGGGTTGGCGTTAATGCACGAAATCTTGTACATTGTTCCCGCCCTTCGTCTGCCGGTAGTTATGACCGTCGCCAATCGGGCCTTATCCGGGCCGATCAACATTTGGAACGACCATTCCGATATCATGTCGGAGCGCGATATCGGCTGGGTTCAAACCTTTGCCGAAAACGGACAGGAAGCCTTTGACTTGAGTATCCATGCTTTTCGGGTGGCGGAAGATCATTCCGTACTTTTGCCGGTGATAGTCAATTTGGATGGGTTCACCTTGACTCACGTGGTTGAACCATTTGAAATCCTGGACCGGGCCGAAGTAGCCAAATATCTGCCTCCGTATAAGCCGGTGCAACGCCTCGACCCGGAGCACCCCATGACCATGGGAGCGGTGGGCATCCCAGAAGTATACACTGAGGCCAAAAAACAAATGGAAGACGCCCTGGTCCGGTCAAAATCCGTCGTGATCCAGGCCTGGAAAGAATTCGGCGATCTCTTCGGCCGGTACTATCACCCGGTGGAAACATATAAGACCGAAGGCGCCGAAACGCTGCTGCTGACCATGGGCTCCGTCTCGGAAACAGCCATGACGGCCATCGACAAAATGAGAGAAGCCGGTAAAAAGGTGGGGTTGGTCAGGTTCCGGCTGTGGCGTCCTTTCCGGTTTGAACAGTTTGTTGAGGCTGTAAAAGGCATTAAAAATCCGGCCGTAATGGATCGGGCCATGTCTCCCGGTGGTCCTTGTGGACCTGTCGCGGCTGAAGTTAGGGCCGCCCTTTATGATCAGCCCAATCGGCCTAAGGTATTCAGCTTTGTCGCCGGATTAGGAGGCCGGGATGTCCAGGTCTCCGATTTCGAAGAAATCGTGTCACGGGCGGAAATATACGCCGAAAAGGGCGCCCCGGCCACTTATGACCTGATCGGAGTGAGAGAGATATGATTGAACAAGACCTGAAAAATTTCCAAAAGATTACCCAGAAAAGTTTGCCCACCTTTGAAGGCCTGGCCCAAGGGCACCGCGCCTGTCAGGGTTGTGGCGAGGTCTTGGCCCTGCGGCAGGTGATGAAGGCCCTGGGACCCGATACCATTGCCGTCAGCGCCACCGGCTGCATGGAGATCATAACCTCGTCGTTTCCTCAGAGCGCCTGGAATATCCCCTGGTTACACGTTGCCTTCGAAAACGTCGCGGCAGTCGCCTCCGGCGTAGAAGCCGGCTTAAAGGCCCAAATGCGGAAGGGCAGCCTCCCGGAAAAGAAAATTTTTATCGTGGCTACCGCTGGTGACGGGGGCACGGCGGACATCGGGCTCCAGGCCCTGTCCGGTGCTTTGGAGCGGGGTCATAATTTTGTTTACGTCTGTTTAGACAACGAAGCTTACATGAACACCGGGATCCAGAGGTCCAGCGCCACTCCATATGGGGCCAGCACCACGACTTCGCCTTCCGGAAAACACAGCATCGGCCAGAACACCTGGAAAAAGGACATGCCGGCCATTGCCGTCGCTCACCGGATTCCGTACGTGGCCACGGCCAACCCGGCCTACCATGTGGACCTGATGAATAAAGTTCAAAAGGCCAAGCTGATCAACGGGCCGGCTTATTTGCACATCTATTCCTCTTGTCCCACCGGCTGGAGGCACGAAATTGACAAAGCCGTAGAGATCTCCCGGATGGCCGTGGAATCGCGGGTCTTCCCCCTGTATGAAGTGATCGATGGACGTTATGTTTTAAACCGAAACGTCAAGAAACCCATTTCGGTGGCCGATTACTTCAAACCACAAAGGCGGTTCCGGCATCTTCGACCCGACGATATCGCCCATATCCAGGCGCGTGTCGACGCCGACTGGGAAGCACTCCAACAAAAGGTGGCCTTGACCAATCCGGCGTCCCCGGAACCAGAGGCCGTCAGCAACAAAAAAGAAGAATAAGTGTTGTAGCCTGGAGGAGAGAAAAAGCTCTGTGGGCGCAATCTGATTTGGTCTCAATCAAGTGCCGGCGTCCCAACATGGGTGAAGGCACTTAGGACAACCACGGTTACTCAGTTAGACTGACTATTATGGCATAGAGAGGGTATAATACCCTTTCTGTGCCATTTTCTATTTAATAGGAAGAAATCCTATGAGCCGGGAGATTATCCCGACTGCCTCGTAGCTATTTGGGGGGGCGTAGGATCATGCGGGGCGGGTGCCGGCACCGGAGAGCAAATCAGGGCCCGGTTGCCGCGGCTCAGGGGCATCCGGCCGGGGATGACCAGGCTGACTGAGAGATCAATCATCGTCCTCATGCGGATCAGGATGACGGTCTTTGATGTCTTGCAAGGCAAACTCGATCATGGCCTTGGCCAGGGGGGAGTGGGTGCGGCCACGGCGGTAAATGAGGTAGAAGTTGCGGGTTAGATTCAAGTTCTGGATCGGTATCGAAACTAGCTGTTTTAAGGCTAACTCGTTGGTCACCGCTCGTTTGGACAAAATCGACACGCCCACTCCCGACTTCACCGCTTCCCGAATGGCTTCGGTCGAGCCCATTTCGGCGACTACATTGATTTGATCCAGGGTGACTCCGACTTTTTCCATGGCTTCGAGCATACTTCTTCGAGTACCGGAACCCGGCTCTCGGATAATGAACGGGGCGGTTCTTAACTCCTCCGGGGTGACTCGTTTCCTTTTTCCCCAGGGATGGTCCGCCGGCGCCACCAGGATCAAATCATCTCGAGTGAAAGGATGATGCTCCAACCGTTGATCATTGATTTTGGCTCCGACCAGGCCTAAATCCGCGTCATTTTGCAGGACCATGTCACCCACCCGCTTCGTCCCGGAGATAATCAAACTAATGGTTGTGTCCGGATATTTTCTTTTGAACCGGCCAAGCAACTCCGGAAGGATATATTGGCCGGGAATGGTGCTGCCGCCGAGGCGTATCCGACCGGAGATGCGGCCGCCGTAGGCTTCCATGGCTTCCAGGGCCTGGGTCCGGATGGATAGGATTTTCTTGGCGTAGCCATATAGGAGTTCCCCGGCTCTGGTAGGAACCACTTCCCGCTGCAACCGGTCGAAGAGCTTTTGGTTCAGTGACTCTTCTAAGGACATAATGTGTCCGCTCACGGTAGGTTGAGACAGTCGAATTTCCTCGGCGGCTTTGGAGAAGCTACCCAGTTCATAAACCTTGCAGAATAATTCTAAGCGGTGAATATCCAAGCCCGTGGCCTTAGGTTAATTGGTTATTGATTAAAATAAGATAAGCTAGATGATGACATCAATGTTTTTGGGGTGTCGGATGTTGTCATTTCGAGCGGAACGAAAAATATTACACGTGCTCGTCTTGAGTCTTCTATAAAAGAGACAATAATGACCGTTCATAGTATTGTATACCACATCAGTCAGGATTCAGCAATCTTAATCAATCGGTCGGCTTTTCCATCGGGCGCTATCGGCCCCCCCTGGATTATAATTATGGCGAATGGGCCTGGGAGATTGATTGGCTGCCGAGGAGGATTCAAAGCGGGCAAATCGAATTAAACTCTTGCTTAGGACACAGGTTAACGCAGTTTTCAGGGTTCGTTAAAAAAGAGCGGATGGCTATAGGCAAGCCTTGACACTCCCATGAAAATAGTATATTATTAATATTAAATAAGTAATTATGACGGCTGGACACTATGATTTTTGGCGAAATTAAGGCCGACCTGGGACAGTCGTTCAATAGGGTTTGGCAGTTTTTTTTCGGCCACCGTATTTTTTGGTAAAGTTATTCTCCTAAACCGCCGAAGAGTTGGATATGACTTAAAAGCATGGGTGCAGCCGAGACCATGGCAGTATAAAAGATGAGGTCTGCCTGCGGACCGGGATGTCCAAAGCCTTCCGGCCGGGCTTTAAGAAGTTTCCACCCTTGAACTGGATTTTTTTTGTCAGGTCAAAAAATGAGCGATAAAAAAATTCCCCGGATCACTTTAGAAGTTCAAAGTGGCGCCTTTACCATCAGGACAGAGGATGTCATTTATGACATCGTGGTCAAGGCTGATCTTAATGCCACCAGAGTGATCGAAAAAATAGTGGAAAAGGAAGTCCCGGTATACCGAGAAGCGTCTCAACCACCTGCCGCGCTTCTAGCACCTGCAGCACTTGTGACCTCGGACTCGGGGGCAAATCAAGATGAAAAGTTTTATGAAGAAGTTACGGCCGAGATATATTCCGAGATCGGCACCCTGGCCAAGCAACTGAGTATCTCCTTAAAAGGTGTCAGTGTATCTGATCTTGCCGGACTGGACATGGCCTCCGCCGGGAAAGAACTGGAGAGTGCCAAGGGACAATTAGAGCAGGTGGTCAATCTGACTGAATCGGCCACCATGAACATTATCGACAAGGTGGAGGAAATTGAAGAAGTCTGCAAAGAGATCCAAAATAATCTGAAAAAAATAAATGAATTCGAGCCCATCAGTGAAGAATCCCGCAATAAAATTATGGATGATATCGGAAAATTGGCCGAAGATTATCCGAAAATCCAATCGGTCGTCGGGACCGTTCTGCAAAACGAAGAAACCGTTTACGAAAAACTAAAAGAAGTCTCCCAATCGGCTCCCTCGACGCCGGTTGCACCGGTGGTCGGTAAACCAGCCGGACCACCTGCCCGAATTTTTCCTTTAGACACGACGTTCCAGACAATCTACGAATTGTGCACGAACGAGGTGGTCAAAAAGCACATCAAAACCATGCGGGAAAAACAAACTAATGAGTTTGACCATGAGGCCATTAATGAGTATCTCTCCGCCAAAACTGCGGGCCTGGCCGTAGAAGACGGATTCTTGAATGTCCCCATCAAGGCTATTTTTGAATCCCTGTACAAAGCTACTCCCAACGAAGAGTTTAAGACCCTGATCAAGAAGATGACCTCCAATTCCGAAAAAATATTTCTTGATCAATTTATCCCGTTGGATATGCCTCCGGACGCGGAACCAGACCCCAGTCAAGAAGATGAATCGGCCGGCCCCGCTTCCGTGGAAAGCATCATCGGTGGTAATGGTCACTTCACCGAAGTCTTAGATCTCATTTACCAAAATATCTCCACTCTGCGGGAAAAAGGCGAACTCTTTAATCTGGAAGTGGATTTTGAGCTGCTGTCATCGTTAGGAGAAATGACCATCTCCAGTCGCGAAGGCGTCCACATCTTTCAAGAGGTGATTGATCACTCAAACAACTCTATCAACCGGGTGATTAACTCCATTGCCCATATCCTGGAGGCACTGTCTTTTCAAGATCTGTCCGGCCAGCAGATAAAAAAGATTATCCGCATCCTGTCAAAGTTTCAATTCCAACTCCTGGCTATTTTGGTCAACTTCGGCACCAAACTGAAATTAAAGAAGCAAGAAGCTCAGATCCCGGATGACAAATTCCAGAGTATTACCCAGGATGAAGTGGACAAAGTGATGAAAACCCTATCCGCCGATGTCGGAGAAGAAGACTTCAAAGGCCAGCTCGATCAGGATTCTGTGAACGACTTGCTGAACAAACTGGGCTTTTAGTCTGGATATGGCCTTAACCAGCCGAGGCTGAATTCCAACATTGAAAAATCATAACCCTGGGGTCTCTTCCGCCTTCGTAAGTGTCTTTCTAAAATACCAGGGTCCTCTCTCGTTACCTCTCGTTTCCTACCGCGGTTTTTTCTCCAGGCTGTTCCACGAAAGACTCTCTCGTGTCTTTTTTCCCATTGAAATGTCATGCCGATGTGAGTATAATCCTTCCCGTTGGTCCACCCCGCCATTTTTGTTCTATTCATTTGTTTCGTTAAAGGAAACCGGACATGAACATACTTTTTGCGGCCCCGGAAAATACCTGGGGCGGGTTCTTACACATCCTCCGCGGCGCGATGCCTCAGCACCAGGTTGAGTCCACCGGGAAATTTGAGATTGACAGCCTCAAAGGATTCGACATCTTGATCCCGACAATGTCTCGGGTATCCAGAGAAGTTATCCAGACCAGCGACCGGCTGAAACTGATCCAGCAATGTGGTGTGGGACTTGAAGGGGTTGATCGGGACGCGGCCCGAGAATTGAACATCAAAGTGGCCAACGTCCCCAGCGG
>JADFYN010000069.1:4677-13793 GCA_015233055.1 Deltaproteobacteria bacterium | reverse complement strand
GGCGTGGTGGTCATGCTGGTCACTATCGTGGCCACGCTGACTCTCGTGTACCTATATCTCAAACGGGTGCCCCAAAACCCGCCCATCAAAGGGTATCTTGATCTGATCCCGGATCTGACTCCTGAACAGCGACTTAAGGTCCAGGAGATCCGAGAAACTTTCCTGCCCCAGGTCAGTCTGATCAGATAAAACTTGTGCCTGGAGCGGGCCAAGTTAGCTCAACTCCTGTTCGCTGAACCGCCGGACAGATCGAGCATTGATGGCGTCGCCCGTCAAATTCTCTTCCACCAATCCAGGCTTGAAAACGAGGTGATTGAACACATCCTGGAAGAAAGAGATATACTTACTCCATCTCAACAGAGGAGGTTTTACGAAATTATTGTCGAGCAGTTTTCTTCGGGCGGGCTGGGGGTCCATGACGTCAGGAGTAAGAAAAATTGATCAGGAAATCGATGTGACTGTTAGGTTCGTCTTTTCGTTTAACCGTGTCCGATATAACCGTGTCTGATCCCGCTAACCCCTAATCAAAGCAACTGATTCGTGTTGTTATCGATGAGAGAGGAGGTTGTTGACGATGAGTTCAAATCTGAAAAGACTTCTGGTGGCGGTGGATGGTTCTGATTATTCCTTAGAGACTGTCCGTTATGTGGCCAACCTGTTCCCTCCTGAAAGCACGGAGGTGGTCCTCTTCAACGTCATGTCCAAGGTCCCGGAAAGCTATCGCGATGTCGAGGCCAGTCCATTTTTTAACCCGGAACTGCTGCGGGCTAAAGTTTGGGCGGCCCAACAAGAAAAAATCATGAAAGAATTCCAGGAAAAAGCCCGAGTAGTGCTCTCCGAATATCAGGTTCCGGAAAAAGCCGTGACAGTTAAGATGGAAGAGTTGAAAGAAGGTGTTGCCCGAGACATCCTGGCCGAATCCAAACTAGGCTATGACGCAGTCGTGGTCGGGCGCCGCGGCCTCAACCCCGTATCCGGCCTGATTATGGGCAGCGTTTCCAACAAACTGGTGGATAAAGTGACCCATGCCCCCATAGCGGTGGTGGGCGGCGCCTCCCTGAGCAAAAAGATAATTCTGGCCATAGACAATTCAGAAGGAGCCATGCGGGCTGTGGACTATGTCGGCCGGATGTTCTCCGACGCCGATGTGAAGGTGGCTATAATTCACGTCATGCGCGGTTTCGATTTCATGAACCCGGAATTGACGCAGGAGCTGATACCTATATTCCAGGCGGAAATCGAAGCTGACTTGAAGCGGGCCGAAGAGGCGATCAAGACAACTTTCAAAAACGCAACCGCCAACCTGGAGAATGCCGGCATCGACCGCAGCCGCATCACCCAAGAAATGGTTGCGGGCGTGAACAGTCGGTCCGAGTCCATCGTGAGCATGGCCACAGAATACGGGTACGGGACGATTGTGCTGGGCCGGACGGGAATATCTAAGGTGGAACAATTCCTGATGGGTCGGGTGAGTCATAAGGTTATCCAGTTGGCCAAAGCAGCGGCCGTCTGGGTAGTCAATTAACCTTCCTTAAGTAGAATTACCTGTGCAACCCCGCCGATTCACCAGGCGGGGATTTTTTTGTGGTCCACCTGCCTGGTAACGGCTTTCGTGACCCGGATCGATAAACCGGTCCAGGGACGGAATCCTGATCCGGACGAGCCGCGAAAGAAGTTGACAAAGCTGGCATAATCGGATATAAGCTAAGACTATCTCACGTATTTTTTTCAGTTCCGGGTAGCGTTATCGACCAGGAGGGAAAGGGCTTTCCCATAGGCAGACCGGACCAACCGTTCTTTATTCGGCCGCGCTATCTCTTTGAGACTAACGTTTACAGAGGAGGAGTACCATGAACGTTACCATCTTTGATCTTTATCCGCAGCAAAAACCTACCGCTTCAACCGGAGGAGAAACGTATTTCTTGGTTCCGACTTTACCGGCCTATGCCATCGAATATTCCGTTCTCCAGTTGAACGGCGTTGGCGGCGAAATCGCTTCCGAAAGATATGAGATCGATGAGGATAAGATTATTATAAAAGCCCCTCTAAGTCTTGGACAAACAGACAGGTTGCGATTGGTGATTTACTATCTAGGTATTCGTGATTACGCCCTATTGTTTCCCCAAATCAAAGACCTTGACCTGAAAAAGCGGATGGCCCTGTTCTACCGGGATGCTGAACTGGCCTTTGAAAACGCCCTGTGGCCTTGCTATGCCGTGATGTGTGGTGCCATATTTCAAGGAATACTGTTTACCAAGTTGAGCGAGAGTCTCTCATTCGCCAGATTGCCTTTCCAAAAACTAATTGAGAAAGCCATAGATCTAGGAATAATCGACACCCACACCGCCGATATCATGGAAGTGGTAAGAAACTTCCGGAATGTCGTGCACGCCAACAAATATGAAGAACCCTGCATTAATCGGGCCGATGCTATGGACATTAAACTGATCATGGACAAGTTGATCAGAGAGTCTTAACGTTTTTTTGTTTCTCAGCGGCTCGTCCGACCAAATTTCTTGACCGGAGTAAGGGGGCTCACCGGGGGGGTGCCCCAGTTGTGACAATGTGTCGGAGCAAATTCGAGATAGAGTCTGAGTAATTGAAAGCCGCCTTGAATTACAACGCATAGCGACTTCAGTTATCGGCCAAAAAATAATCAGTTTATTGTGCATAGTTTTATTTTGGCTTTCATACTATTGCCCCGGCAACCAAATGGGGCAATAAAATGATGCGGGAATTCTTAACGAACTTTTCCCTTTTCTTACCCTTTCCTCTCCAATTCAGATGTTCCTCCTCCTGACCGACTGGGCCGAGCCACACCCCGGCGGTTTCATTTGCCGTTGGGCTTAAGGCTGCACCGACCACTTTTCCCAAATTAATCGAACAAAGACACGCTGGAACTACTTTGCCTTGTGGTCAAATAAGGTGGCCCTCGACACCGGATGGTTGAGCTAAATAAACCAGATAGTTGAGAAATAAAAAACGACGTGAAAGCACAGGTAATTTCATGGATGCTAAAAAGAGCCGGAAAAAAGCGGTGATCAAAGCGGCTGGGTTGGGTATCTTTATCATCGCGGCTGTGGCCCTGGTTCGCTTCACCCCGGTCAGAGAGACCCTTACGGCCGACAAACTGAGCCTCTTTCTCAAGACTGTCGGGGCCTGGGCGCCTCTGGCTTATGTATTTCTATACGCCGTCGGGGTTTGCCTTTTCCTGCCCGGAACGTTTCTAACGGCCTTGGGCGCGGCTATTTTCGGTCCTTACTTCGGATTTCTATACGTCTGGCTGGGGGCCATGTTCGGGTCCAGCCTGGCTTTTTTTATCGGACGTTATCTCGGAAGAGATTTTGCCTCATCGCTCATCGGCGATAGACTTAAGAAATATGATGACGCGATTGAGCGAAACGGATTCGCCACGGTTCTCTATTTGCGCCTGGTCTATTTTCCGTTTACACCGATGAATTTCGGCATGGGTCTGACCAAGGTCCGATTTGGGGATTATTTCTTCGGCACAGGACTGGGCATCATCGTCGGAACATTTATCTTTACCTTCTTTATCGGCACGGTGAGAGACATTTGGGTGAGCGGTCAGTGGGGGCGGTTACTTAGTTGGAAGATTTTATTCTCTTTGGCTCTTTTTGTCTTTTCCTGCTTCATTCCCAAGCTCGTTGAAAAAGTGAAGGCATGGAACACGGAAACTTAACTACCGGAATCAGTTCGTCTTGAAGTTCTAATCCGTGACCTCCGTGGCGATTATATTTTCTAAAGGCGTCCCCTTAATCGCCCAACCTTCGAGCCCATCAGAGGAATTCCACAGAAAAGCCATCAGGGCTTGCGGAGTCTTGCCCCACCCGTCAACTGCCGTCCAGATATCACTGATCGACTTCCATTTGGTGGCTGAGTCGGCCGATACAAAGAAATTATTACACTCAGTGATTATCCAGGGTTTGGTCGAAAGTGTGCTGATCGGATAGATTCTCAGGAAGTCACCCACGTCGATTTCTTTTGGATAATAATGAAAATTGAAATAGTCTGAGACTTTTTCCACTCCTTTTCCGAGTAAGTCGACGGCAATGGCAAAATGTTCCGACTCAATAATACTGGTCAATCCCACCATGACCACTGCCGCGTTGGGATCTATGCTCTTGATTAAGTCACGAGTCCGACTCAAGTTACGGACGTACTCATCACTCGTGATCATGGCCCCGGTCGGGCCGAGGACATAATCAGAAGGATTCCAGGCTTCGTTCCAAATCTGATAACCCCAGACTTTCCCAGCCCCGTATTGGGCCATCTGGGTCACATAAGACGTCCACCTTCCTTGGAACCAGGTTTCATCTGTTGGTTGGGCCTGAGGACTACTGCTATAGCGAGTGGTATCCTCCGTGCGCACAATGAGTTTTAAACCCGCCGCGGCAGCCTGATCAATGAATGCCTTTAAATGGGGCCGGAGGGAGTCATCCACCCACCAATCCGTATAAATATTGGCCACCAACCAGGAGCCCAGTTGGGCGCATCGGACAAAATCCGCCGTACCGGGAAAGGTGATGGAGGCCACCCGGGAGCCGGCAGCCAGTTCCACCAGTTGTCCCGATTTCTCCTGACGGGCCAGGTTCAACCAGGTCAGCGGCCCACCCGGCCGGCGAACGGGCCACAGGATGGTCTGGGGCGTGGGATGGTCAGATGTGATTGAGGCTTTTCCGGCTGTAAAATGTAGTTCCACCGGGACCATATGAAAGCCAAAGCGTTTCTTGACCAATTTAGCCGCGGCGTAAAACGAGAAAACCGTTTCCTCACTCCAGGGACCGAAAGATTGACCGTTGGCGGCTTGCACAGACCATTTGTAATTGTCTGGAGTAAGCGTGAAATTTGGGGTGACCGAACATGTTCCCGTTCCTGAGGGGCAGTGTGCCTCTGCCGCAGAATACACTTGGTCAATTTTGATCCCCGCGGTGTTACTCATTTGAAATCGATATCCTGTCGCCCCGAGAACCGCGGCCCAAATATAATCCGGCGTAACATTCGTAAGTTTAGCGGCTGGGGCGATAGGCTGGGGCTTATACAAGGCCGATTGTAAAGTGGTTGTGGTTGAGCCGGTGGTCGTGGTCACCGTGGAGGTAGTTGTCGGCGCTGTTGTTGTGGTTGGCGCTGTTGTTGTGGTTGACGCTGTTGTTGTGGTTGACGCTGTTGTTGTGGTTGACGCTGTTGTTGTAATCGGCTTGGTGGTGGTGGTTGAGGCGGTGGTCGTGGTCACCGCTGTGGTTGTTGTTGTGGCGGTGGTCGTGGTTGAGCCGGTGGTGGTGGTCGCCTTAGTAGTGGTCGTCGTTGGCACGGTGGTTGTAGTTGAGGCGGTGGAAGTCGTAATCGTGGAGGTGGTGCCGGTTGTGGTTGAAGTGGTGGTTACGCGGCCGGCCACGCTGACTCGGCTAACATTCCACTCCTGAGACTGGCCGTCATTGGACATTCGAACAACCTGCCCGTGATCGGAGCTTAAAAAGGAAAAAGCCGCGGCAGCCTGATGGGGGGTATAGATATCTTGGCCTTGAAACCAGAACGGCTGAGCCGCTGGGTCATAAAAGACTTCACATTTTGCCGCATCCTCGGCTTTAAGCAGTATTGCCCCGCCGTTTTTATAACGTTGAAAGTAGAACTTAGGCCCGGCACCAGGGTCACCCTGCCAGATTCCATCAGTGGCGCTGTTAATTTCAGATCCCTCCGCCGGGTCCTTGATCATGCCTGCAGCCCTGCTCTTTCCGGTGGACTCTTCAAGCAACGTATACTGAGCCAGGATAGAAGAAGAGAATGAAATCAACAGGTGATAGTCACCCAGGTTAGAGTGAAAGCTAACCCCTTCAAAGGATTCTCCCGAAAATGCCGGGTCGTAAAAGGATAGCATAGTGTGACCGTCGGACGTCAAGATGCAGATGGCGTCACCCTGGGTATAGGTCTGAATAAGTGCGCTCAAGTTATCGGAGGTTCGCCACACTCCATCCGCCTGGATGTCTTGAGCCCGAACCGCACTCCCCATGGTTAGGCCGAAAATCACGACCCCTATCAGTCTCAGCCAAATCAGACAGATACGCTTATTCATTAACACCTCCGTTTCTATATCGCCTGCCTCGCTGTCCCTCTGTAGTGATAGACATGACATTCAGGATCTTTCAATTCTTCCTCAATCTCTCGTTGTTCTTCTTCAGAGACGTAAGGGATATCTTCACCCACGACTTCTTCACCTTTAATAGCCACAATCTCTTCTGAATATACGATATGACAGTCAGGGTCTTTTAATTCCTCCTCAATTTCCTTTTGTTCTTCATCCGAAGCATATGGGATATGATCCCATTCTTGCGGTAATTCCGGGAAAATTTTGACCGACCCGACGGATTGTGGGGGCAAGGTCTCCAAAAAACCTTTTACTGCCGCCACCACCCTGTCATCCGAATATTCAATGGTAACAATCCCCATAATGTCTCCTTGTTAAATTCTGCCATTGTATTTAGTATAGCAGATTACTCAGCCAAAATGAACCATT
This sequence comes from Deltaproteobacteria bacterium, assembly GCA_015233055.1. Classification (GTDB taxonomy): domain Bacteria; phylum Desulfobacterota; class JADFXK01; order JADFXK01; family JADFXK01; genus JADFXK01. The sequence goes on along the minus strand of JADFYN010000069.1, from coordinate 7,264 downwards.
ATAATCCTGCTCCGAATAAGTACATCTATCTGAAAAGTGTTTAGAGTATCTTTTCAATACAAAAGTTGATTTTCCCTCGTACCACCTCTCAACAAACCAGCCGGTGACCAGATGTAAAAATGAAAAAGCACCCATGGTCAGGCGTCGGAGAGACGTCACCATGGATGCTCGTTTGGTAGGCTGTCAGTTATTGGTCGTCACGTGACCACTGATGCCAGGTTGACCGCCGGCCTGGTTTGGTTAATTGTTATCCGGTAACGAGAGAACGGCGCCGGCAGAGACTTCGACTAAGTAAGCCCCGCCGGGGGTCATGGACAGCAGCGTGTTGCTCTGCCCGCCTGGAACATAAGTTAACCAGTTACCATCCACCAGTGTGGAAACCTTGACACAAACGGCGGCTATTGATTGAACGGCGTTCTCTATGGGCATTTCCTGCGGCCCGTTGAATCCGATAAAGTTGAGTCCTTGAACCAGGTTGATATCCGTATTGGTTAAAGCAGGCCCAAAGATAATGATGGGCGGAACGTCCTTATCTTGTTTATATCCGATCAGGTATCCTCTTCCAGGTTCAAAAGTGGTGAAGTCCTTCTGACCGGACGGGGAATACGTCCGGATTGTTCCGTTGTCAAGGGTGTAAATGATATCGTAAAGGTCGGATGAAAGCACGGAGTCAATAGTTGGAGAAGAATTTGTTGACTGGCTGACCATTTTCCACTTTCTCGGAGTATAGTCTCCGATTCCTGCCAATGCGACTTCACAAGGCGTATCCGCGGTTTGCAGGAGAGTCGCTTTAAGGACATTGCTATAGTCTCTGGTGCCGGCATCAACCGGTTCACAAGTCCAAGAAACAGCATAGAACTCATTGCAGATTTCTTGATAGTTGACTCCATTTTCAACTGGAAGATTGGCTGGACATTGAAAGTTTACAGCAATTTTTTTAGTTGATGGTTGATAAGTGAATCTGAACGTTACAGTCGACCCGGCCGTCAATGGTAGGGTTTGGGCGGCTGGAGTAGTATACCCGGTAACAGAAGCCGGTGTAACCGTATATACGCCAATTGGAAGATTTGTTTTAGAAATTGTAGTTACACCAATGGCCTGAAGAGTTCCCGAAGGGCCAACCATGGTAAAATTTGCTGCAACATTGGATTGTATTGTTAGTGTTCCGGTTTGAGGAGCCGTTTGGTAAGTAAAACTGAATGTTGCTTGGCCTCCATCTGCGATGGTCTGGGTTTGACTTGGCGGAGTAGTCGCTCCGGCGATCGCCCCAACGGAAACAGTGTACGACCCCTTAGGAAGATTGCTAATCGTTACGCCTGTGGCCGTCGGAGTTGTAAGAATCAAGGTTCCGTTGTAAGAGAATGAGAAAACGGTTGGTAAATTTGATGTCGCCTTGAGTGAGGCAGTGGTTGTTAATTTAACAAATCCAACAGAAACGATCTGATTAGAGTTCATGGTTACTTTTGCCGTATTTTCTGAACCGGTAGCACCCGTCCAGGGTCCGACTCCATAGCCAAAATTTGGGTTTGCGGTCAACGACACAACTGTTCCAGGCGCATAGCTTTTTGAACAAGTTCCAGGGCAATTTAACCCGTCTGCGCTGGTTATGGTTCCATTAGCCGGAGATGGTTGAATTGACAAAGTATAGTTGCTTTGAGTCAATACTACCGATATGCCGGACCTGTTTGCATTTTGGAGAGTTACGGTTGCAGTGTTTCCAGATGACTGATCCACATTTGTCCAGCTTTTTACAGTATATCCACTGTCGGGAACGGCTGTTAAAGTAACAACGGTCCCATTTGGATATGAAGCTGAACAAGTTCCCGGACAGGTTAATCCAGGGGCTGTGATCTGACAATGGGCAACTGGAGTTACAGTTAATGAATATTGGGGTGGGTTATCAAACACCGCCGTGACTGTTGCATCCGAATTCATAATCACGGTACAGGTATTACCATTTACAGTGGAAGTCGAGCCCATCCACTGCTTAAAGATCTTTCCAGAAGCCGGAGTTGCCGTCAGGTTTACTGTTGCGCCTTTTTGAACTTTGGTTGAGATACTGCTTCCAGAAGAGTTTGTTGGTAAATTGGTGGTTGCGATTGTCCCATATCCAGATGGAGAAGTCAGGCCGGTTAAGGTTTGCTGAGTGGTTTGACTAAGGGGTAACATCTTGGTGATGGCATACGAAACATTCCCAAACTGAGTTTTAGAAGCTGCAGACACCTCTGAGTAGGCTATCCTAAAGAATCCACTTTCTCCCCAGCTAGTTCCCCAACTGTTCTTGACAATGAAGAACTTGTTGGTCCTGTCATATCCAACTAAGTTAATCGCATGCCATCCTAATAACTGACCCGATGTGTAGGAATAAACACCACTCTTGTAGTAATTGAAATCCAGATAGACAGCCATTGTAACAATCACCATGCCATATTGATTCAAGGCATTTTCAAGAACGGCCGGAGTTACATTTGAGCTCGAAACGACACCCCAACCAGCGGCTTTGTAAGCATTGGCAGTCCAATTTGGACAAGCGTTGGAACATGAAGAGTTTGTCCCATTATAGGGAAAACACGAATCTACAGGAAGA
>JADFYN010000069.1:0-4619 GCA_015233055.1 Deltaproteobacteria bacterium | reverse complement strand
TAGTGCAGTTTGTTCTGAAAGATCGGGAGTTGAAACTCCGATGGCTTTTAGTCCGATTTCGGCCGCCGCTACTGAGGAAAACACATAACAAGATCCACACGACGCCTGATTCTTAACAGGAGACACCAGCCCTTGGGATCTTAAATCCAGGGTATCCGGCGTGGCGGTTGCTGCTCTCTTCATGTCTCTTGAGAGATCTTTGCTTGGATCAAATTCCGTTTGAGGCTGTAATCCAAGTTTGAGTTTCATTTCTTCCGGAGTTAGGTTTGAAACAGATGTATCTCCAGCTTCCCAGTCCGATCCGCCCATTGAAACGTTTTGTTGGATGGTTGCGTTTAGCTCTTCCACATCCGGGATGGCCTGACTGAAAGCCAGTCCTGGAAGAATCAATAAAAACATTGAGAAAATAACCATGATCCTTGAAGTTGATGCTTTCATAACTTCTCCTTTTGTCAGGAAACTGCCCTTTGGGGTATATCCAATCCCTAAGGATGGGAGAGTAGTCACTGCTGAAGAAAAAAATCGCTATCACGGCTAAGTTCACATTTTATCAGGCTGTTCAGTTTTTTGTGTAATAATTGCGACTTCATGGTCAAGCCTCATTACTCAGTTTATTTATTGGTCAAGTCAGGGAGTGAAGATCCAAAAAAAAACCCGCTTCGATTACAAAGCGGGCGCTAGGCTTCACTCCACTTAGCAGCCCCGCTACCATATTCTCCAGTTCGGAGAACGTAGGTCGGAAGTTTTGCGTCCTACCCTTTCGGATAGTTTGCCCTTCAGCGAATTATTAATCTATACTATTTAAGTATTATTCTAAACATACCCAAGCCAAAAGTCAAATTATTTTTTTATTTAAAGCGTAACACGCAGTAAGTTCTAACAAAAAATTATTAGTCCGGCACCCGGGAGGCCACCCTCGCGTCCAACGCCGGGTTCGTTCATTCCGGAGGATCCCCTTCTTCTTTATTTATATTCATGAAGAGGCGGCCCACCCTGCCCCGGCTCAAACCAAATCTTTTTCCTCCCCATGGCCTGGTGGAGGACTGGATGGGGTGTTAACGGTCTGCTGGAGGCGTTTGCCTTCCGCCGAGATTGACACTGAATCACGCTGGGCCTGGGGTGCCGTGCTCTTCCCTTTGGCGTCATTAAATCGCATGACCCGAAGTTGCCTGTTATATACCTTCAAAATATTTTGAAGTTGTGGGATTTCTATGGCCATCGCCCGACTCCCTTCTGTTTGGGCAGACGAAATGCCAGAGCATTTTCGAACTGAACCTAGGCCACTAAATTGATACGGTTACCCACTCTTCGCTCGTTCAAAGCCCTGTTCCGGGCTTCTTGCTCCTGATTATCTCTCTCGGTGCGCGTTCGTTGTTGCGCCGTCGTCTGGGCAGATTGTTCTTCCGTTTTACTTACGGCCTGATCTTGCTGCGTTTTTTGCCGTTCAAAAGAGACTTTCTGCTGCTGGTCTTGTTTTCTGGTTGAATCATCCTGGGCGGTGATTCGGTCCTTTTCCGTCCTATCTCGATCCGCCTGCGCTTGAATCTTTTTTTGATTCAAATTGGCCTGGGTCAGTGAGGTAGGAGGGGTTGGATTGGTCGCGTTTACATTTATTGTTGGCATGGCCCGACTCCTTCTGCCGTAGCCGGCATAGAAAAGGTTTCTCTTCCCCTAAGGCCAAAAAAACTTTGCCGGGGTATCACCTTCCATGGAATCGCTCAATAGTCTTCCCTGACCATTGGATCAGTGTTGGGCCAACCTTAATCCAGGTATTTGTAACTATTTTAAAACACGGTATCCTTCTGTGTCAAGTAAAATACCGTTGTGTATGTTGTCCCACTCACTATATCGGCAGCCGAAAAGAAAACTTAAACTATTTTTGAGCCTCCGGCAAAATTAATCTGCATGATTCAAAATTAGTATAGTGGAGGCGATCACAGTCTTTTATTCCTAAAATTGGAATTTAAGGTAAGTATACTTTCCTTATTTTGGAATATTAAGCAGATTTTGATGCAAAACCGGCCTTAGCCAGTGCCGCAACCAGGGTTTTGCCAGTCAAGGCCGGGAACGTTGTCAATATGCGACACTCACTTGCTGGACCCCAATAAAGTCGAGGGGCTCCATCTGGTTACCCTCAACCTCCAGGCACAGCTCAATGGCCTCTCTTATACGCACGACAAGCTCATCAAGTGACGTTGCCTGAGTATGGCAGCCTTTTATAGCAGGCACCGATGCAACGTAATAACCTTCCCGATCACGTTCTATAATTACACTAAATTGTTTATTCATATCGAATACCTCAGGGGGCTGAGCATTCTTGACCGGCTGGCTGCATTATTGGTTTTGACCTTCTCTCTGCCTATCATCAGGAGCATACATGGCATAGAGCCGCTTCAGCCGGGAAGGTCGTGGCAAGACCGACTATGCCCTGATCACCTCAGTCAAGCTCTTCCACTCGGGCAGTAATTCGAGTGCCCGTTCTGGATGGGCAATGATCCAGTCACGCATAGCTGCCCGAAACACTCCCGGATTCGCTCCGGCCTTGATACTGAGCCATTCAGCCATCCCGGCCAGGATGTCTTTGCCGGAGAACCAGAGTAAAACATTCGACACGTCGGCGACGAAGGCCTCATCGAAACGGGCGGCGAAAGTTTCGAATGATCTGTGCGCCAATGGTGGATCAGTCACACCGGCCAGGCAGCTTCGATGGGTCTCGATGTTGTTCGAAGCCCAGGCGTTGACTGCGGCGGAGTCTAACGCCGGAGGGAGAGCGATTTCATTCAGAACGGCAGGTCGTGTTTCCAATTCATAATGCGGGGGGAGCGCCCGGCGCACGATGCCAACCGTCCATCTGGCCGCCTCGTAACTTCGGATTTTCCTTCCGGCTTGACAAATAGCCTCCTCGACATCGGAAATAGGCCACGCCATTGCCTCGCTGACAATTACCGGTTCGATCAAGTAATTCTCAATCTCGTGCCGGCACCATCGCCAACCAATCGGAGTGTCTTTGTATTTATAGTCCAGCGTTGGTTTCGAGAGGTCCGGGGGAGGATCAAAATCGAAGTCACGATCACGGAGATAGCCTGCTGCGACCTGGTTTTCTCGGCGGTCAACGAGAGCGCGAGGTTTAAGGGCGTTTTTTGAGCCGCCTTGGTGTAGGATTGGGTTACCTTGGAGAATTGGATTTAGCACATTGGAATCAAGGCTGCCTTCGACAAAGAGTTTGGCTAGAGGCATCGGGTCCCCTTTTCCAGACGGACTTCGTGTTCGTTGGGAATGACCGACGAGAGAAACTCTGAATGTGTCGTAATCAGGAACTGACAGTCTGGTCCAATCTTTGGCAAAGCCGCTAAGAGCCTTTGCTGCTCAGGCGGATGTAAATGAAGCTCCAACTCATCAATGAGCACGATGGAACGTTGAATGTCGAGTCGAACGAACTCGTAGGCCAATGGAAACACGGCCTGCTCTCCCGAGGACATCTCTGCCAGGTCGTAGATCCGGCCGTCACGATCAATCAAGAAGTAAAAATCATTCGCCTTAAGTGTCATGCCTTCTCCGCGGGGCATAATCCCGACGAAGCGTGTCCCAGGAAACACCATCTGAAGGCGGCGCTCCAGCGGTTCGATTAAATCCTTCCCGCGACGTGACGCTGTGGTGTGGTGGCCCCACCATCCGACGAGGAATTCTCGAAGTTGCTCGACACCCGCCTGCCACCCTTCACGCTTCAGCTTTTCATCAGACATGTCCTCAGCCATTAAGTACCCGAGGTTGCGATGCTGATCGAACCAGAATATGTCCCCGAGCTTGGCCAGCCTGTCTCTTAGCTCAGGCCGGGTATCCTTCAAGGCCTTGACGTAAAAGCGACCGAGGAATTGATTAATTCCTTCAGGGCCTTGGGGCGAGTTCACCCGGCCCTGATAGAACTGCAGCTTGACTTCGGTATGTTGCGAAGGCGCCACAATTCTCTTAACCTGTTTGGTCTCGGAAGACAGAGATTCCCGCCATGCCTCGAATAATTCGCTCGTTAAAGTGACTTCTTCTGGTTCAAAGACAACCTCAAGTTCGACATAAGTTGGTCCCAGGCTTGGCACACGCTCAGGGAGGAAACCATGCCAATTGAACGATGTCATATCGCGTGTGCGACGTGTCGCCATTGAGAGAGTTAGCGCGATGGCCTGGAGGATAGAAGTCTTTCCACTGCAATTGTCACCCAGCAGCGCTGTCAGTTGGCGAGGAGCCTGAGACGGGGTCTCCATTGAAAACTCTATCGCTTCAACTCCTTTGAAATTCTCGATGAGTACTCTCTTTAGCTTCATGAAGATTCCCCCAAGTTACCTACCTGGCCTGGGTTCGGTTGGCCCTGTAAATTGGATGCAGAAATGAATCCGCAGCCGGTGCGGATGAACCCAGATGAAATAGACCCTCAGCCGGATGTGATCAATGCCTATCATCAGGAGCATACATGGCATAGAGCCGCTTCAGCCGGGTCGGGATATCCCATTTTTTGATCAGGGTGGCGGCCACAGGTGGAACTAGATCTTCCCAGGGTCCTCCCGCGGCGATCATCTTCCGGACATGGCCGGCCGTAATGCCTTTTTGCTCCACCGATCTTTGCCAGA
>JADFYN010000068.1:4664-13983 GCA_015233055.1 Deltaproteobacteria bacterium | reverse complement strand
CTTAGAGATTAATTTTGATGAGAAAACCCGGCTTATTGAAACCAATACCTACCTGGACGCGATAACCGAAAGAAAGTGTTATGCCGCCTTTTTGTCCAGAACAGTCAAGGTGATATCGCACATCAACAGAACCAGGATCAAAGTGGTCGTTAAAGACAACGGCCCTGGATTCGATTGGCGCAGTAAGATCGGAGAGCTTGAAGAAATGGACCCGATGGAGCTGCTGAATCACGGCCGGGGAATCCTGCTGGCTCGGATTAATTTCGACGAGATCAGATTTAATGACGCCGGGAATGTCGTCACCTTGATCAAACGTGCCACCACTTGCCCCGAGACCTGATTGCGGCCAAAAAAAACCGGGTTATGGCCAGTCTGAAATATAAGCTCGTCCTGGTCCGGATATCCGGCCCATCAACCATAAACCAGATGTACTTATTAGATAAAATATCTCAATATAATGCCACATGATCTGTTCTGTCCCAGGTTGATTATCGCGGCTTTAAGAGGCGGCGGAGGCAAAACAACTCTGACTCTCGGGCTGATCCGCGCCCTCAGAAACCGCGGCCTGGACATCGTCCCGTTTAAGAAGGGTCCGGACTACATCGACGCCGGTTGGCTGGCCATGGCCGGCGGCCGCCCTTGTCACAATTTGGATCCCTTTCTGATGTCCTGGGAAGTCATCCTGGACTCGTTCGCCCGTCGGGTTCATAAGGCGGATGGGGCCGTCATAGAAGGCAACCGGGGTCTCTACGACGGTGTTGATGCTCACGGAGCCTACAGTACGGCCGAACTGGCTAAGACTCTGAAAGCCCCGGTGGCCTTGGTGGTGGATTGTGTCAAGACCACCCGGACGGCCGCGGCCATGGTCTTGGGCTGCCTCAACCTCGATCCCCAGGTGGAACTCAAGGCGGTTTTACTGAATCAGGTGCTGAAAGGCCGCCATGAATCTGTCCTGCGCTCGGCCATCGAAACCTACACCGGAGTTCCGGTCCTGGGGGCGATACCTAAATTGCCTCAAAACAGCTTCCCGGAGCGGCACATGGGTCTAGTCCCCTGCCACGAACACCCCCAGGTGGTGTCTTCGTTGGAAAAAATGGGGCAAGTTGTGGCCTCCCATGTGGATCTGGATCGTCTCTGGGATCTGGCCTCAAGTGCCCCCCCGCTGAGGCCGGCCCCGCCTGCTTCCAGACCGGAGGTTGATTCCGGGACCCCGCCACCGGTAATCGGTGTGTTTCGAGATACGGCTTTCCAGTTCTATTATCCGGAAAATATCGAGGCATTGTCTCTGTTAGGGGCCAAAGTGTTGGACATCAGTCCCCTATGCGAAGAGATTCTTCCTCCGGTGGATGCCCTGTATATCGGAGGAGGTTTTCCCGAAACCCATGCGGCCATCCTGGCTCAAAACCGTTCCTTTCGGGCCTCGGTGGTAGCCGCGGTGGAGTCCGGACTTCCGGTGTATGCCGAATGCGGTGGATTGATGTTCCTGGGCCGGAGCCTGCTCATCGATGGCCAAACCTATCCTATGGCCGGGGTCTTGCCCCTGATTTTCGGCCTGGAAAAGAAACCCCAGGGCCACGGTTATGCCGTGGTTGAGGTAGACGGGGATAATCCCTATTTTGAGACGGGGAGTTGCCTGAAGGGCCATGAATTCCACTATTCTCACGTCTTGGAATGGCCGGCTCAGACGGTGCGGACGGTGTTTCGATTGAAAAAGGGGCACGGGCTGGGGGACAAACGGGACGGTATCTGCTACAAGAACGTGCTGGCCACCTATGTCCATCTTCACGTCTTGGGTACGCCTTCGTGGGCGGTAGGACTGGTGGCGGCGGCCCGAAGAAGGAAAGCTTTGGTCGAGTCTGATCGCCGTCAAGAACATGAGGCTTAGCAATTTTTTCTCTTGAGGGTTATGCTTTTCCACACGGTTTCCACACGTTTTAATGATTGCTTTTTTCACCGAGTTGCGTTATGTGTTAATATATCCCAGGCGTCATCCTGGGCTCCAAGGATAAATTAGATAGGGAAGTCGGTCGATATGGCTCGTGAAGCCCGCATTCAGGATCTTCAGTTGATCCACCGAAAATTATCTGAGGCCAAGGCGCACCTGCAACAGGGCCAATTAAAGAGGTCAATCATGGCCTTTACCAATGCGTTGCGCCAAACAATAGAGCTGGAGATCCGCAAAACAGACAAGGAGCGATTAAGCGCCAAAATATTTACACTGGCCAAGGAGTTAACCGGTAGTGAGCTGTTTAAATCCACTTATGGCCCTGTTTCCTTTGCCGATGGTCAGGAAAAGGTCATGTACGACTTTATGAACAGCCTGATTGAGGCGGAGCAGGAAGAAACCGGAGAAAAAGTTATCGAAAGGATTGCCCGGGCGCAAAAATTACTCGATGCCGGACAAATAGATCAGGCCAGGGAACTCTTTGACGGCGTCCTGCTGGCCGTGCCTGAAGATGCCGCGATCCACTTAGACATCGGCGAACGGTACATGAAAAAAGAGTTGTATGAAGACGCCGAGCGTGTCTTCCGGGTGGCCGAGTTCCTGGACACCGAACCTGTTCATCTCTGCAACCGCTTGGGGATCGCCCTGCGGAAGATGAACCGGTATCACGAAGCCATAGAACAATACAAGAAAGCCCTGAGCTTTGCCCGTGATGATGAAAATATTCACACCAATATCGCCCTGGTTTATTATCTGATCCAAGACCTGCCCACGAGCTATCAGCATATCAAACGCGCCCTGGAATTGGCGCCTGATTTGGAAGAAGCCAAAAAAATTCGCGACGTCTTAATTAAGGCGGCCAAGAAGGCCAAAGAACAAAAATCACAGGCGTCGTGATGTCGATATTTCGGCTTTTGTTTGTAATTCAACAACCAGATTGCCTCCCCACCCCTAATCACTTCAAATAATCTATTATAATCCGGCCTATTAAACCATCTACTCCCGTCGGCACGCCTTTTGCTCTAGTCCGTGTAACGTGTTGCTGGTTACATGTTGCTGGTTACATGTTACCAGTTGTCGATGTAATTGGTTGATAAGGGCGTCCCTTGCACCCTATGGTTTCAGAATTTAAATTGTATGGTTATCGCTGCCGATCATGTGGTGTCAGCCAACTCACAGCCAATAACTCGAGACCCGCAACAAGTAACCAGCAACCAGTAACATGTAACCAGCAACTCGTGATTGAACACCGACTCTACATACCAGGAGGTAATACATGAGTTTCAACATCAGACGTGCCACCGTCATTGGCTCGGGCGTCATGGGGGGGGGAATCGCCGCCCATTTGGCTAACGCCGGCCTGCCGGTATACTTGATCGACATTGCGCCGAACAAATTGACTCCAGAGGAAGAAACCAAAGGACTCACCCTGGACAGCCCCGCGGTAAAAAACAGGATCGTGGCTTCCGGCCTGGAGGCGGTGAAAAAATCCAAACCTGCCGCCCTGTTCACCCCAGGGTATCTGGATCGGATTACCATCGGCAATATGGAAGACAACTTCAATTGGGTCGGTGAATCGGATTGGATTATCGAAGTTATCGTTGAAAAGCTTGAGATCAAGAAGCAATTGATGGCTCGGATCGAATCCGTCCGGCAACCCCGGGCGATAGTTTCGACCAACACCTCCGGCCTCTTGGTCAGCAATATTTGCGAAGATTGTTCCGCTGATTTTAAGGCCCACTTTTTAGGCACCCACTTTTTTAACCCGGCCAGATATCTTAAGCTTTTTGAAATTATTCCAACACCCGAGACCAGCCGGGAACTACTCGACTATATGGCCTTATTTGGTGAAAAAGTGTTGGGCAAGGGCGTCGTCTTTTGTAAAGACACCCCCAACTTCATCGCCAATCGAATGATTTCCATCACCGGATGCTTCGTCATCGATTATGCGGCAAAGAACGGCTATACCGTGGAAGAAGTGGATTACCTCACCGGGCCGATCATCGGCCATCCCAAGACCGGCACTTTCCGGCTGAACGACCTGGTGGGCAACGACATCGCCAGCCACGTGGCCAACAATCTTTACCCCCTGATCCCCCATGACGAACAGCGGGAGATCTTAAAATCGCCGGATGTGACCAGGGTCATGGGCACCATGCTGGAGCAGGGCCGGCTGGGTAATAAAGCCCAGCAAGGTTTTTATAAGAAAGTGACGACGCCCGACGGGAAGAGGGACTTTGAAGTTGTGGACCTGGCCACCTTAACTTATCGCGCCCAGGCCAAGGAAAACTTTCCCTCTGTCGAAGCGGCCAAGAAGGTCAAACCACTGGCCAAACGTTTCGCCCAATTGGTGGCCGCCGATGACCGGGCCGGGAAGTTTTATCGGGCCACGATCCTTCAGGCTCTGTCCTATGCCGGGATGCGGGTCCCGGAAATCTCCGACGACATCGTCAATGTGGACAAGGCGGTAAGATGGGGCTTTGTCCATGAAATGGGGCCATTTGAGATCTGGGATGCCCTGGGTGTCAAGGCCGCGGCCGAGATGATGGAGCAGGATGGTCTGCCCGTTCCGGCCTGGGTCAAGGACATGCTGGCCGCGGGATGCGAGACCTTCTATAAACGAGAAGGCGCCAAGAGTCTCTATTACGATTTGGCAACTAAAGGATACCTGGAGATCCCGGCTGATCCCAATATCATCATCTTAAAAGACCGGAAGGATCAGGAAAAGATCATCAGGCGGAATGGCGGCGCTTGCCTGATCGATTTAGGCGACGGGGTGGCTTGTTTGGAATTCCAGACCAAGGCCAACTCCCTGGACGGCGATGTCATCCTGATGATTAAGGAAAGCGTCCAGGAGGCGGAGAAAAACTTCCTCGGCCTGGTCATCGGGAATCAAGGGCAGAATTTCTCGGTGGGGGCCAATATTTTTCAGATTTTGATGGCGGCTGAGGCCAACCAGTGGGAAGTCCTGGAGAAGGTCGTCAAGGAACTGCAAGACGTGATTATGTCCATGCGGTACAGCTCCATACCGGTGGTGGCCGCGCCCTTCGGCATGGCCCTGGGTGGAGGTTGCGAAGTGTGCATGGGTGCGGACGCCATTTGCGCCGCGGGTGAAACCTATATGGGTCTGGTGGAGGTGGGGGTCGGCGTTATCCCGGCCGGAACCGGTTGCAAGGAATTGCTCCGCCGCATCGTTGCCCCAGCCATGGCCACCCCTGACGTTGATCCTCTCCCCTTCCTCCAGCGCGTCTTAGAAACCATCGCCATGGCCAAGGTATCGGCCAGCGCCCAAGACGCCAGGGCCATCGGGTTCTTGTCGCCATGCGACCGGGTGGTGATGAACGGCGACCATCTTATCGCCGAGGCCAAGAAGATGGTTATCCACATGAGCGAAGCCGGTTATCGGCCGCCTATTCAAGGCAAAAACATCTATGCCCTCGGCCGGCGCGGCCTGGCTGCAGCTCAACTGTCCGGATATATGATGAGCGAAGGCAAGTTCATCTCGGATCACGACCGGCTGATCGTGGATAAACTGGGATACGTGGTCTCCGGCGGCGCCCTGTCCAGCCCCCAATGGGTCACGGAACAATACATTCTCGATCTGGAGCGGGAAGCCTTTGTCTCCCTGTGCGGTGAGGAAAAAACAAAAGACCGGATCCGCTACCTGCTGATGAATAACAAGCCGCTTCGGAATTAGCCTGAGCCTGACAGACAATGCCCAGACAATAAACGATTTTAATCCTCCGGCCCCCAGCCTCAAAAACAGGCGGCCGGTTATATAGGAGATTGCCAGATGAAAAAAGCCGTTATTGTGGCTGCTGCCAGGACTGCCGTAGGTCGGGCCAAAAAGGGCGCCCTGGCCAATGTTCGGCCGGATGATATGGCCGCCGCGGTGATTCAAGAGGTGGTGAAACGAACTCCCGGCTTGAACCCGGAAGAAATAGACGATATTATCCTTGGCTGCGCCTTTCCGGAGCATACCCAGGGCTTGAATTTCGCCAGGGTGGCGGCCATGAAAGCCAACATGCCCCATTCGGTGCCGGCCCAGACGGTCAACCGGTTCTGTTCCTCCGGGCTGCAGACCATTGCCCTGGCCGGGGAACGGATCATGTGCGGATTCGACGAGGCCATCATTGCCGGCGGGGCTGAATCCATGAGCCAGGTGCCCATGACCGGGTACTGGTTTGCCCCCAACCCGACTTTATCCGCTGAATTTCCCGGGGCATACATGAACATGGGTTTGACGGCCGAAAACGTGGCGGAAAAGTATCAGGTCTCCCGGGCGGATCAAGATGCCTTTGGGCTGGCCTCAAACACCAAGGCCCTGGCCGCCATCGAAAGCGGAGTGTTTAAGGATCAGATTATGCCGCTGGAAGTGACTGACACCTGGGTGGACGATGCCGGCCGGCTCCAAACCAAGACAAAGATATTTAATGTGGATGAAGGTCCGCGCAAGACGACTCTGGAGCAAATGGCTAAGTTAAAGTCCCCGTTTAAGGCCGGGGGCTCAGTGACGGCAGGTAATTCTTCCCAGATGAGCGACGCCGCGGCGGCCGTGTTGGTCATGGAGAAGGACCGGGCCAAATCCCTGGGGTTGAAGCCGCTGGCCAAATTCATCGGTTTCGCCGTGGCCGGGGTGGATCCCCGATATATGGGGATCGGACCGATTGAGGCCATCCCCAAGCTGATGAAGAAGACCGGCTTAAAACTGGACAAGATCGGCCTGATCGAACTCAACGAAGCCTTTGCCTCACAGGCCCTGGCCGTGGTCCGGACCCTGGGCATTAATCCTGAAATAGTCAATGTCAATGGCGGGGCCATAGCCCTGGGGCATCCGCTGGGCTGCACCGGAGCCAAACTCACCGTGCAGTTGATCCATGAGATGAAACGTCGCCAGGTGGAGTACGGAATGGTCTCCATGTGCATCGGCGGTGGCATGGGCGCGGCCGGTGTCTTTGAAAACATAGACTAAAATTTAGATCCAATTAAAGGTAAGAGGCCCGGGGTGACGGAATTCCGGGCCTCTTTTTTTAGAAAAGCCGACTTCTACTTTGAACGGTCGTAATTGTCCCTTTTGGATCCAGACTCTGGTCGGCGCGTCACCGGCCCTGGGTAAGAGGGCAATGCTGTTGAATTTAAGGTGCGGCTTGGGGTGGAATCCACCTCATTGTCTGAACTGTGATTATTTTGATCGATAATGATGTTTGTGGAAGTTCATCACAGTGGTAGGGGCGAGGCATGCCTCGCCCCTACGGATGGGTTTTCCCATGGCTTACTCTGTAGCCCAACAACTGGGCATTCTGCTTTAATCATATCTTTCTATAGAAGATCACAGGCGATTATCCTGTCCCTTAATTCAACAGCATTGGGGCAATAGGGCAGGCCAACGAATAAAAAGAGTCAATTATGACCGTTCAAAGTAGAACGACTCGATGTATCTTACTGCGTCTCCAGGATTTATCGGTTTAGTAATGTAGCCGTCCATTCCAACCTCCAAACAGCGTTCTTGGTCACCTTTCATCGCAAATGCAGTCATGCTGATAATAGGGATATGTTCTCCAGTCAGCTTTTCTTTTTCTCTGATTTTTTTTGTAGCTGTGATTCCATCCATCACCGGCATTTGAACATCCATCAGCACTAGATCAAAAGTAAACGCGTCTAACGTATTTAGAGCTTCAGCACCGTTATTGACGATGGAAACAGTATGACCTCGACCCTCCAGAATGGCCTGAGCTAATCTTTGATTGATTAGATTGTCCTCAGCTAAGAGAATATTCAGCTTTGTCCGGTTTTCTTTTAAAGAGTGACGTGTTACCAAGGATTTTTGATCAGCATTAGGCATCTGGGTACCTAGTACCGTCAAGGTTGCATCAAGTAGGTCGGAGTGTCTTACCGGTTTGGTGAGATAGGCTGCAACGCCCAGTTCTTTACAACGTCCGGCATCCCCTCGTTGTGCGGCTGACGTAAGCAGGATAATTTTGATGTCTCTATCATCAGGATTTTCCATAATTTTTTTGGTTAGTTCAAATCCGTCCATTTGGGGCATATGTAAATCTAGAATAGCCAGTTGGAATGGCTCGTTATGTTCTTTTGCCTGTCCAAGGGCACCCAATGCGGCAAATCCGTTATCCACCAATGTGGGCTTTACGTCCCAACCTTGTAACATCTCCTTCAAAATTACTCTGTTGGTGGCGTTATCATCCACGACCAAAACTTTCAATCCTCGCAACTCCCCAAACTCTATTGGTATTGTTCCATCCTCTTCTCCTTTGTAGATACCTAATCGGATATCAAAATAAAATCTGCTCCCTTTTCCTACTTCCGACTCTGCCCAAATTGTACCTCCCATCAGGGAAACCAATTTGGAACATATGGTCAGTCCTAATCCGGTTCCGCCATACTCCCGGGTAGTAGAGCTGTCGGCTTGGGTGAATCGTTCAAATACCTTGTCTACTTTATTCTCAGGAATACCGATACCAGTATCCCTGACGCTGAAATGAAGCATAACCTCATTATTTGACTGAAAAGAGGACTCAACTTCTAAAACCACCTCTCCGGTATCAGTGAACTTGATGGCATTCCCAATAAGATTGAGAACAACTTGCCTTATTCTGACTGGATCGCCCAGTAGTCTATCCGGAACATCCGACTTAATCCGGTAGGCCAGCTCCAACCCCTTTTCATGGGCTTTGACGGCTAAGGTTTTCATCATGTTGCCCAGGCTGTCCCGTAATTTAAAATTAATATTATCAATATCCAATCGTCCGGCTTCAATCTTGGAGAAGTCAAGGATGTCGTTAATGAGCGACGCAAGCGCATCGGCAGAAATCTTGACCATCTTTAGATATTCTCGCTGTTCGGGAGAAAGTTTAGTCCTTAAGGCTAGTTCGGTCATGCCAATAATTCCATTTAAAGGGGTGCGTATTTCGTGGCTCATATTGGCTAAGAATTCGCTCTTTGCTCGGTTTGCATTTTGGGCAGCGTCCTTTGCCCTAAAAAGTTCTGCCTCCATCTGCTTGCGCTGGGTGATGTCCTGTGCAATTGACAAGATACACTTGATCCCGTTTATTAATATTATTTCTGCAGCATATAGGCAGACAACTATTCTTTTATCCTTGGTGGAAAGATGTAGTTCCAGATTCTCGACACGTTCAACCTGGTTTAAAGCCTCAGCTAATTTGACTCTATCTTTTCTTGAAATCCAGCCTAGCTCAACGGAGGTCTTGCCTACTGTCTCATCTCTGCTAAGTCCACTAACTTCCAAAAATTTATCATTAACATCAAGGTACCTGCCATCTTGAATATCACTTATAGTCATCAAAAGAGGGGCATGTTTGAAAGTCTTTGCGACTTTTTCTTCGCTTTCCTGCAATG
>JADFYN010000068.1:0-4631 GCA_015233055.1 Deltaproteobacteria bacterium | reverse complement strand
GCTTACGGTCGGTCACATCGTTTATAAATGCCATTATCAGATGCTGAGGAGAAATGTAAATAGCACTGATTTGCACTTCAATAGCAGATCCATCATAGCGGCGGTGTTTACTCTCGAAACGAACCCACCCTCGGGTGATAATGCCATGAGTACGTTCACGGATCTGCTCTGGCGGCACCATAGCCAGATCTGATACTTGCATGGAGAGTAAAGCCTCCCTGGAGTATCCGCTCATGGCGCAATAGGCGTCATTTACTTCTAAGATGTGTTCTTCCACGTCTAGGGCCCAGAACCCGTCCATGGAGGTTCGAATAAGTGTCTGGAAACGCTCGTCACTACTCCGCAACGCCTCTTCCATCTGCATGCGCTGAGTGATATCATGATAGGCGGTGACTACTCCATATTCTGCCAGTGGAACCGGAGCTGCGGTAACGTTTAACCAGGTAATTTCCCCTTCTGATTTTATTATCCCCAGTTCCAAACCTTGTATCGGTTCATTTTCCTTCAAAGCCCGGACGGAAGCATATTCTTCAGGCGGCATCGGTGTTCCATCCGGTCGAATAATTTTCCATTTAGGATCATCAATCGTGCGTTGTTCATGGTCTTCTTTCTTAATGCCGAGGATTTTTTCAGCCGTCTGGTTGGTTTCCAGAATGTTGCCTGCTTTGTCTGATACCGTAACTCCATACGGGAACGAGTTGAAAAGAGTTTGGTATTTTATCAGGGAAACTTGCAGCGCCTCCTCTGCTCTTTTGCGCTCGACCATGGTCCCGAGTAGCTTGGCGGAGTTAAGGAGACGATCCTTGGCCGCCGCAATAATAAATGGGGGACGAGTCTCGTATTGCCGGGCCAGGGAGCCAAGTTCGTCCATACCCAGGCCATACCGATCTGAAATCTCCTTTAACTTCTTGGGGTCACGGGGTGGATCACCGTAGCCAAAGTTGATGGCTCCCACAATTTCCTTCCCAGCCCAGATTGGTACGGCATAAAGACGAATCCCGCCCCGGCATTCGATATCAACGGGTTGCCCGGTTTCGATACAAATCTTGGATGATTCGGTCCAACACGATTCATGGCAATGCCACTTGCCGTTTTTTAGCGCCGCGGCATCATCAACCGGGCCACACAGCCGGCGGGAAGCTTGATCCAGCAATCGGCACCATTCAGAAGAAACAAGGGATAAGGCATAATCTCCGGTTTTTTCATAAATAGCCGCTGAAGTGTCTAACAATTTGAGATAATCACTGATGGTTTCAAATAGAATATCTTTTCCCACCGCGTCCGGTAACACCCGGCTGGCGTTCAGCTTCGACAGATCTCCATAGGTTGATTCCAATTCTCTATTATTTTCATCAGTGATGACGTCTTTGGTCATGAGCCATTCAATCCGACGGAGAGCGGTTAGGGATTGATGACGCCACCTGGCCAAGACCCACATGGTAACCGCGATGATAAGGACTGCCGTAACTCCAATTATCAACACAGCTTTTTCCCGAATAGCCGAGTAGGCTTCCGACTTATCTATTTTGGCGACCATGAACCAGGGAGTGTCGGGGATCTTTCGTATCGCGGCCAGGACAGGCACCCCCCGATAATCCAATCCATCCACGGTTCCTTCGATGCCCCGAGCGGCCATGGCCGCGGGGAGTTGCTCATCAGTGATGGGATAGCGCAAAGTTAGAGCGACATTTTTTCGGAATCTCAATTCATTCAAAAAAACTACTTCCTTGCCCTGGCGGGTAATGAGAACCGTTTCCGCCGTCTCAGAAGGGATAGGCCATGATTGAATGAGGTGATAAAGAAACAACGAGGGATTAATCCTAAGCAAAATCAACCCTACTATCCGGTCGTAGCCGTTTTCCGAAACTAATAAAGGGGTTAAAATATCAATATAAATTAGTTCATGAACCCCGTTTTTCATTCGTTGCAAGGGAGAAAAAAGAGTTCCGGCGCCTTCTAATGTTTCCTGGACTAACCCCAGTGATATGTCACTCACGGCCTCCTGCACGGGCCTGAGGGCGAGCCGGACTGTTCGTTTGGTGTCAATAATAAAAATGTCATGATAACCATTAGCTTTTTGCATGATACTAAGCTTCTGGACTAGTTGGGATCGGGCTTTATCTAAGGGAGCTCCAGCCTGTAGCCACCGTTCAACAGCCATGGCCAGGAAAGAATATTTGCCCGTGACAACGGCATCATCTCTTCTTTCTGATCGCCATTTTGTAATCTGGGACACTTTAAGATCCGCCACCGTCACTAGCTGCTTATGGACATATTCTTTAATAGCCTGTTTTTGAAAATAGAAGACCAGATACCCAGCCCCACCGATGACCAAAGTTAAAAGAAGAAGCATAGGCAGGGCAGCCCGGAAGAAGCTCTTAGCCCCTGGCACTTGCAACTTAGCCTGGTTATCGTTCATTTAAATACTCCGGCGCAATGGTTACGGATCAATCTTTCAACGGGATACCGAGTTGAGCAGAGATATCCTCCAGCGTCGCAATGGCGGTGGGGTAGTCGAACATATTTACCTGAAGCTCCAGTGCATCGATCAGGTGATTGGGAACATTCAATTCCTTGAGAATGCCGGACAGGGTTTGCATCACGTCAGTCGACACAATTTCATATTGTCTCAGAATCATTGATACTTGTTGAAGGACGCTCGATATCTGCGTCGAATCGTGTTCCCCTTTTTTCTCATTTTTTCCGGGCTGGTCCAGAGAAGTTGTAATGGCATTGAGAACCCGGGCCAAAGCCGACTCGAAGTCCGGGCGGGATACAGCCGTACCGGCATAAAGCTCATTTTCGAGAACCCTGGCCGCCTGATGTAAGTCGGTTGCTCCAATATTGCCCGCCGCACCCTTGATGCTGTGAATTAATCGGGCGGCTTGTTCATAGGCCCCTTCCGTCATCAGGGCGTCCAGGTTCTGGGTCAGGCCGGCGAACCCCTTCTCAAAGCTCTTGAATATCCCGGCCAGGGCGCCGGCATTGCCGCCGACACGGGCCAGTAGACCGGCCATGTCGAATCCTGGAACATTTATGGGAGGAACGGTTAAATCTCCCGATTCCGATGAAACAGCCGTAACTTCATCCACGGCACAATTGCGAGGCTTGATCCAGGCAAGCAATGTTTCTATCAGTTCTTCCGGGTCGATGGGCTTGGCCACATGACCGTTCATCCCTGCCGACTTAGTTCTCTGCCTGTCCTGTTTCATCGCCGCGGCGGTCATAGCGATAATGGGCAAATCTTTGCCCTGGTCCAGATAGCGGATGAGCCTTGTGGCCTCGAAACCGTCCATCCGAGGCATCTGGAGATCCATCAGGACGACATCGTAATCGGTCAGTTTCACCTTCTCCACAGCCTCATAACCGTCAACCGCAATGTCCACAACCAGGCCGGCTTTTTCCAAAAACTCCCTGGCCACCTGTTGGTTGATCATATTGTCTTCCACCAGCAACACCCTGGCCCCTTTAATCTGGACGGCTCTTTGGGGCAGATCTCCTATTACGGTATTATCGAGTGGGGGCTTCGGAATCCTATCGCCTTGAGTGCCCACAAGGATGTCTAATAAAGAGGAAGGATTAACCGGCTTAATCAAAATGGCGTCCAGATGAACGTCTGTCGCCGCGGCCAGGAGGTCTTCCCGACAAGAAGCCGTAACCATGACGATTACCGGTGGGTGACAGGTATTGAACTGAAATGTCTCTTCCTGAATATATCGGGCCACGTCAAGCCCGTCGAGGCCGGGCATTTTCCAGTCAAGTAAATACAGCTCGAAGGGTTTTCCCTTAAGACGGGCCTCCGACGCTTTTTCCAAAGCCTCAGCTCCCGACCTGGCCGTTACAACCTCGAAGCTCCACGACCGGAGGATATCTTTCAAAATCAGGAGGGATGTTTCCACATCATCCACGACCAGAACCGTCTTGGGTTTCAGATCCAGGGGGCCTCTTTTGGCCGGTATGGCCCGGCCGAGGTGCAAGAGTACTGTAAAATTAAAGGTGCTGCCCTGGTCAAGGGCGCTTTTTGCTTTTATTTGACCCCCCATGAGTTCCACGATACGCCGGCTGATGGCCAGACCGAGACCGGTGCCGCCAAACTTGCGGGTGGTGCCTC
Source organism: Deltaproteobacteria bacterium (assembly GCA_015233055.1). Taxonomy (GTDB): domain Bacteria; phylum Desulfobacterota; class JADFXK01; order JADFXK01; family JADFXK01; genus JADFXK01. The sequence continues at coordinate 520 of JADFYN010000068.1, read as the reverse complement.
CGTCGGCTTGAGTGAAGGGCAGAAAGAGCCGTTCCAACTGATCGCCGGCCAACCCGATACCGGTATCCCGGACGGAAAAATTAAGCAAAACCTGGTTCTGAAATTTTTCAAGTAATTCCGCTTTAATATGAATTTCGCCCTGCCGGGTAAACTTTACGGCATTGCCGACCAGGTTGTTTAATATCTGTCCCAGGCGCAGCGGATCACCTCTCAGATTTAAAGGCACATCAGGCTTTACCTCGAAGAAGATTTCCAATCCCTGTTCCTCGGCCTTGGCTGAAAAAAGGGTGGCCACATTTTCTAGAATATCTTCCAGGTTAAATTCCGTATCCTCCAGATCGAGACGCCCTGCTTCGATCTTGGAGTAATCTAGAATGTCGTTGAGTATGTTCAGCAACGCCCTGGATGAACTCAGGATACTCCGCAGGTAGTCTTGCTGCCTGGTATTGAGATCAGTGTCTTGCAGCAACAAGGTCAGCCCGATCACGGCATTGAGCGGGGTTCGGATTTCATGGCTCAT
>JADFYN010000067.1:3770-14058 GCA_015233055.1 Deltaproteobacteria bacterium | reverse complement strand
GAATCAGTTCAAGATAGTGGATGGCAAGATCATTTGGCAGGGAGCCTACAAGGAAATAGTCAAGGACTTGCCTGCTTTCCAGTACGCTAAGTAGGAAGGCCGGATCGCTGCAGCCGGGCGGCATCCCTAAGGTTAATTGAATAAAAAGCAGTAGTTGTCCTCTTCTTGATTTGGGGGGACTTCAACATGCACAGGCTATAATCAATAACAATTCAGAAAGGAGAATAGAATGAAGAAATATCTATGGCTTATCGGTGTAATTGTAATTTTAATCGGTTTTCATTATCCTGTATTAGCCGAGAATATTCCGGGTCAAGTATTTGCATCTGATACGGAAAAAGACAAACAGGAAGTTGATAGGGAGAAGGAAAAAGCCAAACAGGACGTTGACCGGGAAAAGGAAAAAGCCAAACAGGATGTTGACAGGGAGAAGGAAAAGGCCAAACAGGACCTTGATAGGGAAAAGGGTAAATGAGAATGAAAGCCATATAACCTGTCATTCAAGAGGTTGCCGGCTTAACCATTTTCGGCATGGATGAAACGGCAACGCTCGGTTGGTCCGTGATCTTGGAGACCCCATGGCTGAAGTAAGAGTGTAAGGAAGTTTACGAGAAACCAATAACCAGGAGGAAGACACAATGAAAAGAAAAGTCATAGCGATGGTGATTTGTCTGGCAGTGGTTTTGATGATGGGGAGTGCCTTTGCCCAACAGGTGCCGGTGGCCGGCACGTCCATCGGAGTTTCGGCGGAGGAACTGGTGACCGTGGCCAAGGGATGGAGCGCCACTAAGCAGATTATCGGGAAAGACGTCTATAACGACAAAGATGAGAAGGTCGGTGTAGTGGACGATCTCATCATTGCCCCGGACAAAGCCGTCTCCTACGCCATCATCGGGGCGGGTGGCTTTCTCGGAATGGGCAAGAAAGATGTGGCCATTCTTGTAAATCAGTTCAAGATAGTGGATGGTAAGATCACTTTGCCGGGAGCCACCAAGGAAGTAGTCAAGGCCATGCCCACTTTCCAGTACGCTAAGTAGGAAAGCCGGATCGCTGCAGCCGGGCAGCATTTCAAGGGTGAATTGATCAAAAAACAGTAGTTGTCATTAAATGTCGTTGGGTTAACATATCGAGGAGATGTGGACAAACTTCAAATCCCCCCTCCTTTATCGAGGGGGATCCCCCCGTGTAGGCGGCGCCTGGCGCCGTTCGCCCGGGCCGGTTAAGTTGGACACAAATAAGGCTGCTTAACAGCGGATCTCGTATGCAATGGTGTGTGACAATTGCGGGTCGCCGAGCGCTTCGCTGACCCGTGTATGTCTCACAATAAACTGCTGGAGGTGATAGTATGTTTGTAGTTGTAATCTTTTTTCCACCCATAAAAGAAGGCAAAGACGCTGAGTTTAGAGAATGGTTTGCCTCCACGAATAAACAATTTTCCGCGTCTAAGGGTTTCGTTGGGAGAAGGCTCCTAAAGCCATTGAAGGAGGGTAATTACGCGGCGATTGTCGAGTTTGAAAATCAAGACGATTTCAATGCGATGCATAGCAGTCCTGCCCATGGCAAGGCCGGGGAGCAAGTGAGACCGTTATTTGACGGCACCCCGACGCCGCATTTTTATGAGGTGGCCATAGGGTAGGTCTATAATCAAATCCGGGGTGGCGAATGCTTTTCATGTTGTCATGCCGGGCTATTGACGGTTATACTCCGGCTGAGGCCTCACCCGAAAAATCTTTTGAACCAGACGTCGAACATGATCAGGCTGAAGAGTTCCATGGAGTTGTCGCGGCGGTGGGTCCGGTGTTCCCATCGCAGCCGGGCGATGGTTTGAGGATCGAACAAGCCCTGACCGCGCATATAGGCCGGAGTCATGTGCTCATCAAAGTATTTGTCCAGCCGGGTCGTCATCCAGACGGACAGGGGGGGGCAGAAACCACGTTTGGGGGCCTGAACGATCTTTTGGGGAAGGAGATCGGCGAAGGCGTCTTTCAGAATGTACTTGGCCTGTCCCTTGCGCCGCTTCTGGTCAAAGGGGAGATTCAACGAAAGCTCCACCAACCGGTAATCCAGGAAAGGCGCCCGGACCTCCAGGCCCACGTCCATACTTGTCTTATCCGTGTATTCCAAGATATTATCTACTAGAAAAGTCTTTAGATCCAGGTAGGCCATGCGGCGGGGCAACGGGCCCTCAATAGCCTCTAAGTAGCGGGAAATAATTTGGGACGACGGGACCATGGATGCGGACAAAGGGCCTGGGGCGAACAACCGGCTTTTTTCCCGGTCGTCAAAATAGTAAGTCCAGACCAGAAGCTGCTCGTCCAAATCCCGGCCCATACCTCTGGCCAGGAGCTTCAGACGGCGGAGCAGGGGCCGATTGGGGTCCTCCCGGAAAAGTTCAAGTATCCCCTTGACCCAGGCGGCGGAGCAGGCCGGCAGTCTTTGCCACATCGGGGCCAAAGCCAGGGCCCGGTAGCGCGGGTAACCGGCAAAGAGTTCATCCCCCCCGGCCCCTGAGATGGCCACCTTGACTTGTTTCCGGGCTTCCTGGGCGATGAGGTGGGCCAGGTAAAAGGTGGGGTTGGCGAAGGGCTGGTCAAAGCATCGAATTAAATCAAACATTTCTTCTGGTTGGGAGATATCGACGATGAGTTCCCGGTGCCGGGTGCCCAGGGTTCGGGCCACTTGCCGGGCATATCCGGCATCGTCCACGGCGCTGATGCCTTCGCCTTGAAATACCACGGTGAAGGTGTTCACCGGTTGGGCCGAGGCGCGGGCGATCAACCCGGCCAGGACGGTGGAATCGATGCCGCCCGAAAGAAACAACCCCACCGGAACATCACTGAGGAGTTGCCGGGACACGGCATCGGTTAACAATGACCGGACCGCGGCCCGATTGTCTTCATACGACGGACTGTTTGGGGCTGGCGGAAGGTTCACTTCGGGCTGCCAGTAGGGAGCCACCGTATAGCGGTCACGGGTTAGATCGTAGACCAGGGCGCAGCCTGGGGGCAACTGGTGAATGTTTGAGAACGCCGTGGCCGGGTGAGGGACATAAAGAAAAGAGAAATAATGATAAATGGCCGGCCAGTTGATCTCCGGCGTGTAGGGCAGGCCGGCCAGGATGGATTTTATCTCCGAAGCGAAGTAGAATCTACCTGCGATATCGGCATAATAGAGAGGCTTTAGGCCCAGGTGATCCCGAGCCAGGATCAGACGTTGCTGCTTCAAATCGAGTAGGGCAAAGGCAAAGATGCCGTTTAACTCTTTGAGGCAATCTTGGCCCAGTTCTTCGTACAGATGGATAATTACCTCGGTGTCGGATTGAGACCGGAATTGATGGCCGGATTGGATCAGCCGCCGGCGCCAGGCGGGATAGTTGTAGATTTCTCCGTTATAGGTCAGAATAATGGTCCCGTCTTCATTGGTCATGGGCTGACGGCCGGCTGGAGACAAGTCGATGATGGACAACCGGCGGTGGCTCAGGCCGACGGCCGGGGATGCGGCTTTCCCGGAACCGGCTTCGGACTCGGGGGAGATATAGATCCCGTGGTCGTCTGGCCCCCGGTGACGGATGGCTGCCGCCATGGCCTCGATCACTTTCGGGCCGTCGGGACGGGTCAGGCCGCAGATTCCACACATAAGCCGGCCCCTTTTTTAGAGTCTGACGATTTCGTCCCGGTCAGCCGATTCTTTCATATACTCAACTATCTTGAGTGATTTTAAGGCTTCCTCGCCGGTGATCACGGGAGCCTCTTTATCTAAGTGGTAGTTGATGAAGTGCTCTAATTCCGAGCGCAGAGGTTCTTTTTTTTCGATGTGAAACTTGGTCATATTTCCTTCGGAGCCCAACATCAGGCTGGGAATGAAACCGCCGTTTTTGTGGACGCTGTTCTCATAGAAAAAAAGCCCCTGGTACAGATAATTCACCCGAAAGAGACCTTTTTCACCTAAGAAACTAATTTGTCTGACTTTTATAGGTGATAACCAACTAATGCTCATATTACAGACAATCCCGTCCTGGTAATGAAGCATGGCCGTCAACATGTCTTCATGGGTGGGGTGAACCTTTTTCTGAAAATTGGCGTAGACTTTGGTGACTTGCTTATGAAGTACGTACTCGATAATGTCAATATCATGGACAGCCAGGTCGGTTGATACGCCGACGTCGCCGACGTGTCCAGGAAAAGGCCCAATTCGGATGACTTCTATTTTATAAATGTCACCCAGCGCGCCCTGGCTGATTTTTTCCTTTAAAGCGATCACGGCTGGGTTAAACCGCTCGATATGACCGACAATCAGCTTAGATCCGCTCCTGGCCGCGGTCGCGATGATCTCGGCGGCTTCGGTGGAGTTGCCGGCAATGGGTTTTTCCAACAAGACATCAATTTTTCGATCAAAGACGGCCAAAGCCGCCTCTTTGTGAGCGTAAGTGGGCAAGGCGATGGTGAGTAAATCAATTTTTTCCTTGTCCAGCATCTCATGGTAATCTGCATAGCCGCGTGCCCGGTAGTGTTTGGCTACCCGCCGGAGTTGCGTTTCGTTAGTATCAGCGACGGCGACTAAATCCACATCCTCCAAATCAGCATAAACGCGGGCATGATGCTGTCCCATGTTGCCCACTCCAATGACTGCCGCTCTAGGCATAACTTCCCCTAATTCCTGTTCGAGTTGCGGGTTACGTGTTTCGAGTTGCGGGTTACGTGTTTCGAGTTGCGGGCAATGTCATTACCTTACGACTCAGGTTGGACCGCGATCATTTTGCATGTTGTCATTCCGAACAAAAGTGATGCATCTTAGCTCCGCTCACCATTAGATCCCTTGAGGGGAACATTCTTGGCGGAGGAATTCTTTGAGTACCTGAGCCAGCCGACTGAGTTCTTTCTCCAAAGCAGCGAAGGCTTCTTCGGCCTGGGTTAAGTCTCCTTGCCGGGCAATGTCTTCGAGCCGGCAGGCGGCCTTATGTGACGCGATGGCCGAGACATTCCCTAACATACCCTTGATCCGGTGAGCTTTTTGCTGCAGCTCCGAAGTGTCGCCACGGTTAACGGCCTGGAGGATATCAGCCAGATTTTCAGGCATCTCCTTGAAAAACACCTCAATAACTTCCATGGCAAACTGTGGGTGGCCACAGACTCGGGTAAGGAAAGATTCTCGATCATGTACCGGGCAGTTCCCGGTTGCAGTAACTTTTGAAATTTTATATATTACATCGGCCGGCTCGTGTTTGGCTTTCGGTTTTGTCTCCGCCGGGATGACTTCGGCCATGACCCGAAAAAGTTCCCGTGTATTGATCGGCTTGGGCACAAATCCATCCATTCCCGCATCCTGGCACTGTTCCCTATCCCCGTTCGTGTTATGGGCGGTCAGTGCGACGATGGGAAGGTGTCCGCCGATTCGTCCTTCTCGTTCCCGGATGATCCGAGTGGCATCCAGGCCGTTCAGCTCCGGCATTTGGATGTCCATCAACACCAGGTCAATGGGTGGACCAGCCAGCACCAGATGTTCCTTGTCCAGGATGGCCAGGGCCTCCGCCCCGTTTTGGGCCACTTTCACCGTGTGTCCCTGCCTTTCTAATAACAGGACCACCAATTGTTGATTTACCGGGTTGTCCTCGGCCAGAAGGATGTGTAACTTGCTCTGGTTGTCCAGGGCAGGCGGGGCCGCCGGGAATGTCCCTTTATTTTCGGGGCTGGTTGGTTCGGGAGCGATCCCGGCTGTGGTTCCTTTTTCGGGCCGGTCCAGACCAACGCTGAAATAAAAAGTGCTGCCAAGCCCTTGTCGGGATTCCGCCCAAATTCGGCCACCCATCAGCATGGCCAACCGGGAGGCCAGGGACAGCCCCAATCCTAAGCCTCCATGCTTGCGGGTATAGGAGGAATCAGACTGGATGAAGGGAGCAAAAATGGTCTCCAGCTTGTCTTGAGCAATGCCTATGCCGGTGTCGCTGACGGTGAAGAGGAAGTTGATTTTGTTTCCCTGACAGGAGGTGACGTTTACGGATAGGACAATCTTACCGTGGTTGGTAAATTTGACGGCATTCTCCACCAGGATCCGAATCACCTGTTCCAACCGGTGATAATTGCCCATGAGTTCGTCCGGTACTCCGGGTTGAATGTCAAAGACCAGATCCAGTCCTTTTTGGCGCGCCGGGAGGGCGGCCTCATTTCTCCAGGTGGCGATCAGGTTGTGAAAGTGGAAAGGCCTGGGTGCGGGATCTATTTTACCTGATTCAATGTTCGAAAAATCCAAGAGATCGGTGAACAAAGTCAACAGGCTGTCGGCCGAAGATTTGATAATCTCAAGATACTCCCGCTGGGTGGGATCCAGGTCGGTCTCCATGGTCAGTGTCGCCATGCCGATGATCCCGTTCAAAGGGGTGCGGAATTCGTGGTTAAGATTAGTCAGGAATTCGTCCCTGGCCCGAAGAACCGCATCTTTATTTTGAAGGACCTCCTCGGTCAGCTTGAGGTTGGATATGTCTGTGACCATAACCAGGGTCCCGTCGAACCAGCCGTTTTCAGAAAAAATGGGGGTGGCTGAGACAATGCTCCAGAGAGTTGAGCCGTCACGGCGCTGAAAAGAGAAATCGTGTCGGCAGGTTCGTCCCTGGCGGAGCCTGGCCAGGTACCGCTCCGCGTCTGCCCGGTCAAATCCCGGAATAAATTGAAAGATGGGCCGACCAATCATTTCTTCCACCGAATAACCAAGCATATTGGCCATTGATCCGTTGATCAAGCTTGTTCGCGCCTCGGGATCAATCACCCAGACACCCTCCATCGCGGCATCTATGAGGGACCGGTATTTGGCCTCGCTGGCCCGCAACGCATTTTCATCTCTTTGCCGGGCTAACCGGTGGCTGTGATTTTGGACCACCCGGGACAGGCAGGCCGGCAGGGCGCGTAGATAATTATGATCGGAATCTTTAACAATGTAATCATCGACACCGGATTTTAAGGCAATCACTGCTAATTGCTCGGAACCGGTTCCTGTTTGCATGACCAACGGCAAGGGCAGATGACGCCGGCGGATAACGGAGCAAAGTTCCATCCCGTTCATCCCGGGCAACTGGTAATCAATCACGGCGATATTAAACCTGGATATGTCGTCTTCCAATAGTTTCAATGCCGATTCCGCCCTCTCCACTTCCGTGATCTGGTGAATTACGTGACTTTTTTTTAGAGCACGCCGAAAGGCCAGACGATCGTGTTCGTTGTCTTCCACCAGAAGGATATTAAGGACCGGGTCGGAATCTTTTGAAAACATCTACTAGCTCCTGTACGGATGCAAGAATGAAAATGCGAATAGAGCAATGATAGAAGGGGCTTTTGCCTTACGCCTTTTAATCTGAACTCAGGACTTGGGGCTCATTCCATCACCTGGGTAAAGTAATAGAAAAGATGGTGCCTTCCCCAAGGAGCGAGTCTATCTGAAGTTTTCCGCCAAGTTTGGTAACGGCCTTTTCGACGATGGCCAGGCCGATCCCGGTTCCAGGGTATTCACTGGCCGTATGGAGGCGTTGGAACACCTTGAGGATCTGCCGATGGTATTTGGGTTCGATGCCGATGCCGTTATCCCTTACGGATATTTCAATCAGGTCTTCACCACGGGCCCGGCACTCCATTTGGATTATTTTGGGTGACGACTGGTTGAACTTCACTCCGTTTTGAATGAGATTTTGAAAGATTTGCCGAAGCAACATGGGCACTGTATTAATACACGGCCATTCGCCATCGATTTTTATTACTACATCCTTCGGTAAATTCAAAGATATTATGAGATCATTTAGAAAGTGATATAAGTTATGTTCTTCCGCTAAGGAATTATCTCCGCCCACCCGGTGCAGTTGGATAAGATCGTCAATCAACTGTTGGCTTTCTTGGATGGCTCGTTGAATTCCCAGCAGGTAATCTTGTTGTTCCTTGCCCAGGTTGTCGGCCAAATCCTCAGCCAGGAACTCGGCATACCGTAGGATAGCCCGCAGCGGAGCTTTCAGATCGTGAGACACGACGTAAGCGAATTGCTCCAGTTCCAGGTTAGTCGTTTCCAGTTCCTCTTTCGACTTACGCAGCCGCCGTTCCATTCCCTTTTTGTATACGGCTACTTCAATGGCCGCCTTAAGCTCGCTGTCGTGGAACGGCTTGACGATAAACCCAAACGGCTCAGTCAGCTTGGCCTTCTCTACGAACTGATCAGCCGAATAGGCGGTCAAGAAAATGATTGGAATATCCAACTCGGACTTGATCAGCTCAGCCGCGGCAATGCCGTCTAACCGCCCCGGCATGACAATATCCATTAAAATCACATCAGGTCTAAAATGCCGAGCCAATTCCACGGCCTGGACGCCCGATGAAGCTGTCCCGACTACGTCGTAACCCACGGCGCTCAGGGCTTTTTTCAGCCTCAAAGCGATGACGGCTTCATCGTCGACAATCATTATTTTGGCGGAGTGTTCCGTCATTTTAGTCCGTTTCTTGTGACCATTACCACGTGGGGACGAGTTTTGTGTTTCGGATTGCCGGTCGAGGCCGGTTGGATGTTTGGCCGCATGGCCCATTTTAAAAGCATAATCCCCAGATTACGTTTGTTAAACTCCTTGTAACTTAATGACGTTGACCCACTGCCGGCAACCCGTAACGCCTAAATTTCACCTTGACGTTGGCTGATCCAGGTTATGATCTTGTCGAGTTCGGATCTAAATTCATTGAAGGCTTTACCCCGGTGACTCACGGAGTTTTTTTCCGACATGGTCAGTTGGGCGAATGTTTTTTCCAGGGGTGGGTAATAGAAGACCGGATCATAACCAAATCCGTTTTGTCCCACAGGTTGGGTCGTGATCAAGCCTTCACATTGGGCCTCATAGGTTAAGGCGGCGCCACCAGGCATGGCCAGAGACAGAACACAGACGAAGGCCGCGGCCCGATTGGCCTGGCCGTCCATCGCCGCCAGCAATTTTTGAATATTTTGCTCATCGGTTGCATCCATTCCCGCATAACGGGCGGATAGGACTCCGGGGGCGCCGTTTAGGGCCTCGACCACCAAGCCGGAATCGTCGGCTAAGGCCGGAAAACCGAGAATGCGGGCGTAAAAAGAAGACTTTTTGTAAGCGTTTTCTTCAAAGGTGAGACCATCTTCGACGACATCAGGTAGTACTCCGAAGTCGTTCAAGTCTCTGAAGTCAATTGGATATTCGGCCAATACCCGACGGATCTCTTGGGACTTGCCGCGATTTCGGGTAGCTAAGACAATAATAATAGGATGCACGCCGACTCCTTAATGGTTATAGTTGTCCGAAATTGAAATTTTACATTACCCCCTTCAACCATCTTAAGAGCACAACGCAAAAGCATAACGAAGTGGGCGGAGAAAAGAAAAGTCAGACTCAGAGACTATCACGAGTTGACCGCATAATTAAATAAACTCCTGCGTTTTCTTTTTATGTTTCGCGTCCACGGCGTTATACTTTTGCCTATAATGTTAGAACCGGCCATCAGAGACGACATAGATTCCTCTGCTGATCCTTTGCACCCGACCTTGGCGGTAGGCTTTGCTCAGACCATAATTAACAGTATATATTTCCATGCCTGTTTCTTTGACCACATCTTTCGGGCCGGCCCCATCCGAATGTTTCCCGATAACCTTGACAATCAGGTCTACCACGGAAGCTTCTCCTTCTATCTTGCGGCCTCTTTTGACCCGGATGGATCCTGTTCGAGTATGCCGCCGAAAGCTCTTAAGTAGTTCTTCAACCTTTTCTTTGATCGCGTCGACCCGCCGGGATAGTTTATCTAAATCCGCCTTGGCGGCGATGTCGAAATTATTTTTTAAGTCTTCTATCATACCGAAGAAGTTAACATATTGTTGTTTGTTTGTCATTCCTTTCTCCTCTGGCCCTACAATAATCTGAACAAGTGGTACCTTGATTCAGAGAAAAAGTCAAGAGCGCATTGACACCACCATAACTCAGCATCATTCCATTCTTTTCGATGAAAATACCGACAGTCGGACGGGTCAGGCGCGACCTTGGGAAAATCGTCAATTAGAATCAAGGCATTTTCTATTGCACCAGAGTCAATGAATTGTCAAGTTTAAACTAGGCGCCAACAGGCCGGATAAAGGTGTCCCACAAGGAATCACCTCACGTGAATTAAATTTTGAGTAGCAATCCAAATTGCAACGCGGTATAATTAAAATTTTTCATGGTGAGAAGAAAAGGGATTTAGTTCAGGGCTATCCCTAAAAACGGCTGACCAAGATGGCACATTCATGATTATGCCTTTAGAATCAAAAGAAA
>JADFYN010000067.1:2615-3687 GCA_015233055.1 Deltaproteobacteria bacterium | reverse complement strand
TTGGCCAGAGACATGGCTCGGCGGCGGCTGGATCATGGCGCCCGGGGGTTTTATTATTCCCTGCAGCATGAGCTGCGCCTGGATGATCGTCATTACCATAATCCCGCTCAATTTGACCCGGAGATTTATGAAAACGTCGAAGTTGATATCCTCGTTTTCGATCATGCCCTGTTAAAAATTTGGCGCAGCCTGGATCAGGCCCTGGATTGTTTTGATCAGAATGGAATTACTTGGGAGCAGCGTCGGTCCCAGGCCCTGGATGTCTTTAAAACGGGGTTAATGACCGGGATATATTCTAAATTCGATGGGTTAAGATACGAAGACACTGTTTTAACCTGCATTAAAGAAGCATTGACCATTATTGCATCCGTGGTGGCTTTCGATCAGCCGTCACATTGATTGGAAAAAAATGGATTTTCAAATGAATAAGTTGGCTGAGCCTGATAACCATATCTCAGGTCTGACAAAATTAACCGTCGTTCCCGAACAAACACCCGGCCGGCCCGGTGAAAATAAGTGGCGTGTGCTAGAGTTGATTGTGCCTGAAAAGTACTTCGACGACTTCTCGGATTTCGTCATTGGTTTGACGGGCCTGGGGGTGGAAGTGATCACCGAGCCGACACCCGACCAGCCGACCGGCCGCATCAGGGCCTATCTGCTTCTAAATGACGAGGCAGACAAAAATATGGACCTCCTGACGCATCGGTTGTCGGCCATCAATCGCGCCACTGCCGGAGACGGAGCTCAACTTATGGGCGCTTCCGAAATGGATGCCGAAAATTGGGCGGAGAACTGGAAACAGTACTTTACGCCGGTTATCGCCGCCGGAGATTTAACCATTGTCCCGCCGTGGGTCGACCCTGCAACCATGCCGGACCGCCGGGTAGTGACCATCAACCCAGGCATGGCTTTTGGAACCGGGCACCATTATACGACGCATTTATGTTTGGATGCGTTGGGCGAAATCTTGGTCGGTCGGGATTTACCCGGCCGGGCCGTGCTGGATGTCGGCTGTGGGACTGGGATACTGGCTTTGTCTGCGGCCAGATTGGGCGGGCGGCCGTGCCTGGGA
>JADFYN010000067.1:0-2582 GCA_015233055.1 Deltaproteobacteria bacterium | reverse complement strand
ACCCTGAACAAACTCGGTGATTCCGTCGCTTTTGCCCAGGGCGGTCCTGAAAAGGTGCCGGGCACCTATGACCTGGTGCTGGCCAATTTGTTCCTAAACGAGCTGGTCAGGTTAGCCGGGGTGCTGGTGGCCCTGACCAATCCGGGAGGCCGGATGGTTCTGAGCGGTTTGCTGGAAGAACAGATAACCGAGGTCATCACGGCGATGGAGGCCGCCCAGGCCACCCTGCTGGACACTCGTTTTCTGGAGGGTTGGGCCTGCCTGATCTTTACTCGTTAAATCGGGTTACGTGTTGCGGGTTTCGTGTTACGGGTTTCGTGTTACGGGTTGTAGGTTGGGTTGGTGGTCCGGCTGTCTATCCCCGATTTAGGGGTGGCCGCTCGGACCCAGTAACCATCTCTTCCTCTGTTGTCAGGGCACTGGGGGCCAGACTCACCGTGAGTTCACAGTTCAATGCCTCTGCCAGGCCCAGAAGGCGTCTGATGGTTATGTTGGAACCGTAGTTTAACATTTTGGAAATAGACGCCTTACTGACTCCCAGTTTTTTGGCCAGTTCCGCCCTGCTGATGTCTTTCTCTGCCATAACCTTCAGAATGTTTTCGGTGATATCCAGCTCCAACCCTTCTAACTTGTACTCAAAAGTATCCTTGATGCGCTCCAGTTCCTCTTTGAACCAACTATGTGCTTTCATGGTGGTTCCTTTGCCTGGCTGGAATATTCTTCACGTAATCTTTTCGTCAATAGTTAACTCCTGTGTTAACTATTGTCAATCTTTTTCGATCAGGCAGGCCAATTTATTCAGACTTTGATTCCGTAACCCAATGTCATTGATCAGTAATACACAACCCGCAGCCCGCAAACCATTATCTGCCGAATTCGACTCTGACATCGACCCGGCGGTTTTGCTGCCGGTTGGCCTTGGTCGTGTTGGGAGCGATAGGCTTCATATCTCCATTGCCGACAACGGTAATCAGGGCCGCCGGCACCCCGGACTGAATCAGGGCCTGGGCGAAGCTATTGGCTCTAGCCATGGACAGGTCCCAACTTGCCCCCATGGGTTTCCGTTTGACCGGGACATTGTCAGCATTGCCTTCCACCTTTATCCGGGCGACCGGTAGCCCCTTGATCAACGCGGCCAACCCTCGGGCCAAATTTAGAGCGCGATTATCAATCTTGGATCGGCCGGACTTAAACAGGATCGGCTGGCTATTGACCAGGTAGACCCCCTGTTCGTCCTTCCGCACGTCCACCATGCCGGAGATAGGACTTCTTTTGACCGCATCAGCGATCGCGCCCATGGATCCGCCACGTACCATCCAGACGGTTTTCCGCGTTATTCTTTCTTCGTATCCGGCGGGTAAATCCACTCCCCCGAGTAGTTCTTTTTCCAGCCGGAGATGTTCTGGCTGCAAGGTCCACCAATCGGGCAGAGTATCATAAGTTTTCATTACTTCCGCCCTGAGGGCGCGCATCTTCCGAAGACAAAACGTCTGCCGCATCTTGAGCTGCTCTATTTGGGCCTCGCCGGTTTTGATTTTCCCTTCATTTTGTCTGACCGCATCCCGCAGCGGCCCTGGGGCGTGGATGTCAAGATTATTGTAGTTTCCCATTTGTGTGTACATCCAGTCGGTGTTGGATTCGACGGCGGTCCTGCGCTGATGGATCTGCTCAATCGCCTTGGAAAACTGATCCAGCTTATCTTCGTAGTCCCTCTTCTGCTCCAGGGCGTTGATCCTGAGGTGCTCATCAGGTTCTGCCGCCTCTTCTCCTGCCCAAGCCGGTAAGACAACCGGAACTGAGGACAAACACATGGTTATCCCAAAGAGGATCAGGCTTAGAACTATTCTCCTCATGGTCGGTCTCCTTCGATTGAATTAATATCTGATGTGTTTGAAAAAGCACGGCGGACCAGATGCCACCTGGCCGTCCATTCATCCTTCATCGCTCCGGCCAGACCGCCGGCGGTTTCCATCATTAGTTCCGGAACATCATGGGCGCCTATTTGATAGGCCCCGGTCAGGCCGCTCACCAGCATCTTGGTCAACTGTCCGTCATAACCGGCCGCGTCCTTGCACTGGTGGAATATATCATTGAGCTGATCTGAGGGAATTAGACTGGGCGCCTGCCGGCCGGTTTGGGCCAGGCTGATCTTTCCCCTTAATAGGACCTCCAGTTCCCCGTCTGGTAGCCGGGTGGCCTTGATCACTTTATAATCCGGCATCAGGTAAGCACTGCGCTGGACTCTAACGACATCCTGGGACGACTGGCCGCGATCCTGGACATACAGGTTTTCGACTGTGACGTCACATGGTTGGGTCATCGCTTGTTGAAAGGCGTTGACGGCCGCGTCAAAGATGGCGGAATTGACCTGGTTGGGGGAAGATTTTCGGCTTCGGCCCAAGGTCTCGAAACTGATATCCCGGCCCAGGGCAGGGCGATCATCTACGACCATTTTGGCTTGGGCCTGGATAAGCCGGTTACGGGATATCACTTCGGTCAAGTCCATCCTGATCAGTTCTTGATCCCACCAGGCCTGAGCGCCTGAAGCCAGCAAGCAGGTGAAAAGCCCAGCCAGGGTCAAT
>JADFYN010000066.1 GCA_015233055.1 Deltaproteobacteria bacterium | reverse complement strand
CTAAAAAATCGGTCCCCAGCCAGTGCTTCCATGACGGCGCCTGGGTACCCATAATATTTGGGTCGACACCGGTCATGGGATTGTACATCGGATCGATCAGCGCGGGAATAAAACTGGCCAAGGCCATCAAGGCAAACACGGACAGCATTGACAAACCGATGAGGCCCAAGGGATTTCGCCGAAAAGTCCGCCATCCATCCGACAACGCCTTTAAAAAACGAGCCAGACCATGCCTGGCCCGCTCCCCGGCCCGCAATTCCGGCGGCAACGCCCTCTGGAATTCCACCGGGTGACAGGTATTGTCGAACAATTCTTGATCTTGGTTTGTCATCATTGGTTGCTCGATACCGGTTGCCTGTTACTGGTTGCAAGTTACTTGTTACCGGTTTGGTGTTAACAACCTCGGAGTTTGGGTTTATCTTCAACGACGGTCGGCTTGCCTTCACCAGCGACATGTTACCGGCGGTCAACAACAAGAAACAAGCAACCAGTAACGTGTAACCAGTAACGTGCAACAAGTAACCGGTAACGTGTAACCTGTAACGTGCAACCAGAAACGATAAATGTGCGGAATATGTGGTCTAATATGGGACAGGGGTAATCCTTACCCTGGGGCTGAACCTCTGGTTCGGGAGATGATGCGTCGCCAGGCTCATCGCGGACCGGACGGCGAAGGTTTGATCTCCGGCCCCGGCTTTTGTTTTGGACATCGTCGGCTGGCCGTGATCGACCTGACCACCGGCAGCCAGCCCATGACCTCTCCCGACGGCCGCTACGTCCTGACCTATAATGGCGAAATATATAACTACATTGAGTTGCGGGAAGAACTCCGGCGGGCCGGGACCCGATTTCGGACGTCTTCGGACACTGAAGTGCTGCTGCACCTGCTGATCCAAAAAGGCGACAGGGCCTTTAACGAGTTGAACGGCATGTTCGCCTTTGCCTTCATCGACCGACTCACCGGCGCCTGGCTCCTGGCCCGGGATCTATTCGGGATAAAACCCCTCTATTACGCCTCTATCCAGGACGAAATAATCTTCGCTTCCGAAATTAAGGCCATCCTGGCCCATTCATTCCTTCCTGCCGCGCCTGATTGGTCGTCTCTGCAACAATATCTTACCTTCCAGTTTTGCCTGAACGGACAAACCCTGTTTGCCGGGATTCGAGCCCTGGAGCCGGGGCATTATATCCGCGGCCGGCAAGGGCGGATTACTGAATCCGGGACCTATTGGGAGATCGATCACTCAATTGACGATAGCCGGCCTGATGAGTATTGGCCGGATAAGCTGCGGGCTTATCTGGAAGACAGTGTTTGCCTCCAGCTCCGCAGCCATGTGCCGGTGGGGGCGTATCTTTCCGGCGGGCTTGATTCCAGTGCCGTGGCGGCCCTGGCGGCCGGACGTTTAGATCATCCCCTGCCCGTCTTTCACGGCCGATTCGCTGAAGGTACGGCCTATGATGAATCAGCCTATGCCCAGGCAGTGGCCCGGTTTGTGGGTGGAGAATACCATGAAGTGGTCCCCACGGCTGAAGATTTTGTCGACTGGTTGCCCCGGTTGATCTATTATCTGGACGAACCGGTGGCGGGACCGGGAGTGTTTCCTCAGTTCATGGTCAGCCGCTTGGCCGCGGGCCGGGTTAAGGTCGTCTTGGGGGGGCAGGGGGGCGATGAGATATTTTGCGGTTATGCCCGGTACCTGATTGCTTACCTGGAGCAAGCCATGAAAACGGCTATATTTGACAATCAGGAAGAAGGCGCAGCGGCCGTTTCGTTGGTCTCGCTCCTGCCGGGTTTACCTCTGCTCAAGTCGTATCGCGGCTTAATGGATTCATTCTGGCGGGAAGGTTTGTTCGACGACATGGCGGCTCGTTATTTCAAGATGATCGACCGTAGCCCGGACCTGGCTGATCTGCTTACCCCGGACGCCTGGGATAGAATGGACCGGGGTCGGATATTCGCCGATTTTTGTCGTGTCTTCAATCAACCCAAGACCAGTTCCTACATCAACAAAATGGCTCACTTCGACCTGAAAACTTTATTACCGGCCTTGCTCCAGGTGGAGGACCGGGTCAGTATGGCCGTGTCTCTGGAATCACGGGTGCCTCTGCTGGACCGACGGATAGTGGAACTGCTGGCGGCCATGCCTCCGGCCCTTAAATTCAATGGCGGCTCGGGCAAGAATATTTTCAAACAGGCCGTGGCTGATGTGCTGCCGCAGCAAGTTTTGCACCGTCAAGATAAGATGGGGTTTCCGGTTCCGCTGAAAGAGTGGATGGCCAAAGGGCCGGCGCGGGATTTTGTCCATGATGTGCTGGGGTCCCAGGCATGTCGGGACCGAGGGCTGGTTCAAGGGCCGGCCGTAGCCCGGTTAATGGATCAGGAATCCACCTTCGGCCGGCAGCTTTGGGGCATATTGTGCCTGGAATTGTGGCACCGGCGGTTTATTGACCAGGGGAACCGGTGAACGGCCGGGACCTCAGACGCGACTATGCCGTCACATCGATGAGCCGGTATTGGCCCCGTATGGAAGAGGTGGTTGCGGCCTTACCCATTCCCCAGGTTGAGCTCGATTCCGAGTGGTCGTGGCCGCCGAGAGGGGTGGAGGTGCCCCTGCCCGAATGGGCGGCGGACCTGGGCGTCGGAGGCGGTTTGCTCGTCCCGGCTGAGGTGGTGCCCCCTGGTGCCGATCCGGCCTGGGCACGGACGGACTGGCTGACGGCCGTCTTCTGGTACCTGACCGGAGCGGCGGAGCGGCGATACGAACAATTGCATGGGCCGATTCATTCCTCTGCATCTCGGCTGAGGGACTGGGACAACCGATTCTGGAACCGGGCCTGGGTCAATCGGACGGCCTTGTTTCTCCGGCGCTGGGCGGCCAGGGCCAAGGGGATGGCTGAAACCGCCTTGTTTGGACCGCTCCCGGAACCCGAGATAATCCTGACCCACGACGTGGACGCCGTGGCCAAGACGATGGCGATACGGGGCAAAGGAACGGTCTGGTTCTGTTTGCAGGCTTTGACAAGACCGGCAAGAAATAAGGCAAACTTTCTCAGCATGGGGCGTCAGGCGGCCGGGTTTCTCACCAGCCGGGCTGATTATTGGCGCTTCGACCAGATCAAGGAACGCGAAGACCTGGCCGGGGTGCGGAGTCATTTCAATTTCTACGGCGGACCGGGCGGGTGGAAAAGGAACCCGCGGCAATGGCTGCTTGACCCCGGATATTCGGTCCTTGACCGGGATGTCCAAAGAGAGATCAAGGAACTGCACCGGGGTGGTTGGACTATCGGGCTACACCAGTCCTTTGCGGCCTGGAATCAAGCCGGACTGATGGCTGAGGAGAAGACCAGGGTGGAGGAAGCGTTGGGCACGCCGGTGATGAGTTGCCGGCAACACTGGCTGCGGTTTTCCTGGATGACCACCTGGAAAGCGCAACAGGAAGCCGGATTACGTCTGGACACGACCCTGGGCTTTAACGATCGGCCCGGATTTCGGACTGGAGCGGCGCTTCGTTTCCATCCCTGGGACCAGGCCGAAGGTCGCCCCCTAACCATGGAGGCCTTGCCGCTGATCCTCATGGATTCGCATCTGTATGGTCATGAAGCGACCAACGAAGAGGAACGGATGGCCTGGATGAAGTATTGGATCGATGAGGTCCGTCAGGTCTGCGGCACGGCGACCATAAATTGGCACCAGCAGACCATGAGCCCGGACTATGGCTGGGCGGAAGGCTATCGGGGCTTGCTTGGGTTGATCTCAGGTTGACTATCGGACCATTTCAGGATCATTTATGAATAGGATTAACCTGAGTTCGACGAGTTCTATTGATTGAGAAATAGAAATTAATCCGCAGATTACGCAGATGAACGCAGATTATTGAAATCCACAGGCACATGCGATCATTCGTCTCTCTTAATCTGCGGATTGCATCATGGCCCTTGATGCTAATCGCTTAGCATACCCGTCGAACTCAGGTTAGGATTAAGGTCCGAAAGTTTCATACACGGCTATTCATGTTCATCCCGTCCGAGGATGCCGTTTGAATTCATTGTTGTTTAATCATCCCGAAGAAGACCATCCGTCGGGACCAGGTATAACCATATGCCCATAATGCCGAAAGATAAATTCCCAGAGGTCATCGCCGGACTGCAGAACAAAGGGGCGCCGTCATCTTTGTATCTCCTGTATGGCGAAGAATATCTGTACAAGGCCGCGGCCAGGGAACTGGTGGACACCCTGGTGCCCAAGGCCAACCGGAGTTTCAATTTAAACATGCTCGATGGGGACACCGAAAATGTGTTCGAGACCATTTCGCTGCTAAGAACATTTGGACTGATGCCGGGGTACCGGGTGACCTGGATGAAGAATTCCCAGATCTTTTATTCCCGGCAGGATGCGGCCAAGTTCTTCTTGAAATCACAAGAGGCTTACCAGGCCGGGGACAATGATAAGGCGGGACGGTATCTGTTGCACATGCTGACCATGGCGGCCTGGAAGCTGGAGGACGTCAAGAATGGGGCCTGGAGGAGCATCGCCTCGGAAGAATGGAAGAGTGACTTGGGGTTTGATCGAGATGAAGGGCAGGCCGCGTTCCTTGATCCGGTTATTGCCCATTGTGTGGACCGTCATCTAACCATTGTCGGGTCCGATGCCAAGGAATTGGAAGCGGCCGTTAAGGCGGGTTGGCCCAGCAAAAATATATTAGTTATTTCAACAGATACGGTGGATAAGCGGACCAGCCTGTACAAGATCATAGATAAGGTGGGAGTGGTCATCGAATTTGCCTTAGACGCCGGCAGATCAACCAGAGATCGTCAGGATGCCGAAAACAAGATGCTGATGGAACAGGTGGACGCGGCCCTGACCAAATCAGGCAAGATGATGGAACCTCGGGCCAAAGCCTATCTGCTCAGTCTGACCGGGTTCAATCTTAGGGCCTTGTCCACAGAGCTGGAAAAGGTGGTCGGGTATGTCGGCAAAAGGTCTAAGATCACTCTGGAGGACGTCGAAAAGACCGCTGTTAAATCCAAGGAAAACGCCCTGTACGAACTCCAAGAAGCCATCGTTTTGAAAGACGCGTCCAAGGGGTTAAAACTGATCGAGGCCATGCTGGACCAGGGTCTGCACACGCTTCAGGTCCTGGCGGCTTTAACCACCCAGGTGCGGCGCCTTATCCTGGCCCGTGATGTTTTGGATAATCGAGGGATATTTACCCCTGGAATGAATTACCCGACGTTTCAAAAGGATGTGCACAGTCAGTTGTCGGTCAAGAAAGGGTCGGCGGAAGAGAACTCGTTTAACACCATGGGCCCTTACCCCATGTTTCTACTACTCCAAAAAGCCGGAAAATTTACCCTGGCCGAGCTTTTCCGAGACCTGGAATTGCTCCTGGAGGCGGATCTGGAACTGAAGGGAAGCCCGCCCAATCCGACCATGGTCCTGGAAAAGCTGACGATTGACCTGTGCCGGCCCAGTTAATGATGACCGTTCACAGTTTAGCCGGCATAACAGACGGCAGGGCCACCGTTTTTCCGCCCTTTAGGCTGAGTCCGCCTAGTCCGGCCAGGATAGGCAGCCAGATGAGCAAGTGGATGGCGTAGTCCAGGCCCAGATGCTCCGCCACCAGGCCGACCAACCCGACACCCAAGCCACCGATGCCGATACCGAAGCCGAGCATCAAACCGGCCGCCATGGCCGCGTTCTTGGTTATGATTTCCTGAGCGATTACAATGGTCACCGAAAAAGAAGCCATCAGGCAGGCGCCGGCCAACGCCAGCAGTACGTAACTAAGGACACCGCTCGTGCCGAGGAACACGTAAAACAATGGACCGGCCAGGATCAAAGAGAAAACGATGACCGCTTTTCTACCGAAGCGATCTGATAGATGCCCTCCCACCATTCCCCCCATCGCCCCGGCAAATAGCATCACGAACATCAGGCGGCTTCCGGTGAGTAGGGACACGTTTTTCTGCTGCAGATACAAAGGCAAAAAGGATACCAGACCGAAATAAGTCAGAGACCGGCAAGCCACCACCAGCACCACCCTGGATAGATCCGGCCAGACCGAGCGCAGGATGGGCCAGAGAGGAGGCGGGGCGGACCCGGCCCTAACGACATCCCGGGGTGCGGTGAACCAGAGCAACATGGCCACAATCACTCCGGGCAAGACGAACAATGGAGTCGATTTCAGGCCGTAACTGTGGGTGAAGGGGACAACGATGAGAGGGGTAAGCGCCCACCCGATATTCCCCGCGGACACGAAAAGACCCTGAAAGAACCCCCTCCTTCCGGCGCTGAGGGCGGTAATCATGGCCGAGGCCTGAGGGTGAAAGGCGGACGTACCCAGACCGGCCAGGCTGACGGTGATAATCATGAGCCAGTAATTGTTGAGCACACCAACCAGACACAACAACACGGCCATCCAGAACGTGCCGACATAAACCATCCAGCGCTGATTTTTTTGGTCCACCAGGTAGCCGAAAACCGGCTGCAACAATGAAGAGGTAATGGTGAAGGCGGAAATCAGAAACGCCCCCTTACTCACGCTCAGTCCGGCCGCCACCATAAACGGCAGCAGCGTCTGGAGGTAGTTCATATACCAGTCGTTGAGCAAATGGGCCAGGGAAATGGAAAAGATTTTCCTTTTGTTTGATGAGGCTATAGTCATAATAATTATCTTTAGATAAGCCAGGTTGAGGGATTCTATCCGGTTAAACCGCAAATGTTGGCCAGGGGTCATTCACCCCGATCCCCGTTAACCCGTAACACGCACCTCACCATATTTCCCAGGGCGTTGCCGCTGGGCTAACCTGGTTCGCCCCGTTGGGGCTTATGGGGAATTGTCTATAGTTATAGAAATTCGTCCGATGCCCCGTCAACCCGTAACACGTAACCCGTAACACGTAACCCGCAACCCTAATTGTAACTTCGATAGAAAGCCAGGCGCGAGGCGTGGGGACGAAAGACGTCCAGCAATCGGGTCTGTTCATCCGGGGACATGGGTTTGAAGTCCCGGCCGCAGGCAGCCAAAGTCTGGACATGGGCCGCGGTGGAGCACCCCACAATGGCCACGGTGATAGGTTGGGAAATGGCAAACCGGATTAACGTTTCGGGGGAGATGCCGGACTGGGGAAAAATGTAATGCCCCGCACCGAGGACCTTCATCCCAATTACGGCCACCCCTTTTTCTTTGGCCGCGGTCAGGGTCTCGGTCAGAAATCCCCCCAACAAGCTCTCGACCGGATTAACCGGCAGCAGCACGCTGTCCACCGGCCAGTCCCGGACGGCCCTGGTCAGGATGCCGGGATCATGGTGACCGGTGACCCCGATAAATCGGACTTTCCCCGCGGCTTTGGCCTGAACAAAGGCCTCCAGGGCCCCGTTGGGTCCGGCGATCATCTTCAGATCCTCTTCGGTCCGGACATCATGGATTTGCCACAAGTCCAGGTGGTCGAGACCCATGTTGGTTAAAGTCCGGTCAAGATCGGCCAGGGCTGAGCGCTTATTCCGACCGGCCGACTTGCTGGTCTGGAAGATCTTCTCCCGATCAGCCGGCCGACGGCCCCAGACCTGTCCGTAGTACTCCTCACTCCCGGAATAGGCGCGGGCACAATCAAAATAGGTTATCCCCTGGTCAATGGCTGCCTCGATTACTTCTTGGGCTTCTTCCTCTCGGCCGTAAGTCCTTAAAACCCCTTCTCCACCCAGGCCGACCAGGGTGACCGCCCGGCTCGTTTGGCCGAATGGCCTGGTGTCAATTAGCTTTTCAGTCATAGCTACCACCGTTTCATTTGTGGGTTAAAGGGAATCGCCACACCAATTGCGAATGGAGAGAACAAGTCGAACCAGTCCGAGGCGGGTCAGTTGGGACGCCTGCGGTTTGGGGGCCGGATGGTCCAGGAGTTTGCAGGCTAATGATGCTCCACGGGTAATGGCCGTTGCTGCATCTGAGCCAGTGTTTCTTTGGCTTTGGCGATGGCTTCGAGGTGGCCTTGGGGATCATCGGCAGCTTGGGCCAACTTTTCTTGATCCATTATAAAGCGATGGAGAAAGTCCGTCTGCTGTGTAAGTCCAAGTGCTTCACCACATTGCTGGCACATGATAATTCTCCCTTATTTTCATATTGGTAAATTGGTAAAATAACCCGAGTTCGACGGGTATGCTAAGCCATTAGCATCAAGGGCCATAATTTAATCCGCAGATTGCGCCGATTTGCGCAGATTAGGGCCCAAATAGGTCTGTTGGCTTTTTCCATCTGCGTTTATCTGAGAAATTTGCGGATTTATTTCTGTAACTACTTTAATGGTGATGGCCGCTGTCCGGGCTGTGCCCCCCAGCCAGGATGTAGATTACTTCTTCCGTCCCGGTATTCTGCAGAAATAATTCCTCTTCGCCCCGCAGATGTAAGGCTTCACCGGTGGCGAGTTTGACCATCCCATCGGCGGCTACGGCCTCAGCCGTTCCCTTGACCAGACACAGAATTTCCTCGTGTCCAGGGCCGGGCTTGATGGACCGGTTCGTCTCTCCGGGCTTGAGTCGGCCATAGACCAGATAACAGGCGTGGGTGTTCAGGTCCGCCCGACCCAGGACATACTCTCCGCCGTCGGTGATGTCGACGAGTTCGGTCAGGTTATAAGTCTTCATGCGCCTTCCTTAATCATCGGGTCCACTCCATACAGGGCACACATGACCGGATCAGGTCCGGTCGCGGAACCGGCCCGAAAGCGACATCCCCCGCCACACTCCTGAAGATGGGCGCAGGCATGGCAATCCAGGTCTGCAGCCGGCAGGTGACGACGACGGGACCAGCAAGTCCGCAGGCCCTCAGCCGCGTGCCCCAGGGGATCGGTTCCATAAAAGCCGCACCTGGCCACCAGGCCCGAGGGGGTAACCGCGGCCAGATGAAAACCGCAGGTGTGACCGGCTCCGGTCCCATGATAGCCTCCGCCATAAGCCAGGCTCAAAAATTCGGCTCCCTCGGCATAGGGGACCAGCAGATCTCGGTGCCCGGCCAGAGCTCCCGTGACGCACGGGATATCCAGGCCCCACTCGACCAGGTCAAATTTTTCCAGGAACGTCCCTAATTCATTCAATTCACGGAGATTACAGGCATGAATCATGGTGGCCACAGAGAGCTGGTAACCCAATGACTTAGCCAGTTCCATGGCCTTGACGGTCTTGGCAAAAGCGCCGGAACCACGAAGGGCGTCGTGTCCTGGAGCCAGGCCGTCCAGGCTGAATTGAATTTCTTGGACCTGGAGACTACCCAGGATATCTTCGTCGAGCAAGGTCCCGTTGGTCAGCAGCACAAAGCGGAGATCAAACCGGTCGAGCCGGGCGTTGAGTTTACTTATGTGGGGCCAAAGCAGCGGCTCGCCACCGGATAATAGGACCCGCAGTCCTTGCATCTCCTGAAATTCGCGCAAAATTTCCAGGACCTCCGGGAGGGCCAGGTCTTCCCGGCCGGGCGGGCCCAGGTAGCAGTGGCGACAAGACAGGTTGCACCGGCTGGTCAGTTGCAGTTCCAGGTAACGCCAGGAAGGCTGCGGGGCCGGCTCTGCCGGAAAAATTCTGGGCCTGGAGGAAGAACCAAACTCCAGCAATCCATTGTCCAAACAGTAGGTCAGGAATTCAGGATCGGCTGATTTGTCCAGTTCCGGCCTGGTTCCGTCGCACTTTTTTAAGAATTCAAAGGCCTCATCATTGACTTCATACAACTCGTCGGCGCCTTTGTCATAGATGTAGGGCTGCTCCAGATGCTTGAGGGAGCAGTCCGGGGTCAGGGTCAGGCAACGGGGATCAGGTTTAGTTAATGGAGTTGGCATAGCACGCCGCGGTCAGGAGGTCTTCTTCCTTGATCAAGTTGAGATGCAACAGGCTGACCAGGGCCAGATATCCTCCGCAGGGGACTTTTGGCCCGGTGACACGGGCATCGACAAAATCGCACCCATCGGCGAAGAATGGGCAGTGCCGGCAGAGTATCCGGTCAAGAAGCCGGGTATAGGGATATCCACACGGTTCAGGCCGGCTGGTTTTTTCTAAAAGATCAATTAAATCCGGGTAACTTTTCGACCATTGAATCAAGAAGGCCAGCCCATGACAAGACTCCGGCTCGGATTTGTCGGGCCGATAGAAGCGGCACAACCGGCCGCAGACGATATCTTTAAGGTTTGTTTCGTGATCCATAAAAAACCATATTGGCAAAAAAAAGGAACCGCGTCGATCGGTTCCCTTTTCTTACGGCTGGATCAACCTCAGCAAGATGATCTACATTTGCATAGGCCGCGAGAAGACTTTTCTACTTTGCGAATCTTCATGTCCGCCACCTCCTTCTTGGTGATGATTGGCCTCTTCATAAGGCTATTTCAATATAAGTTAACACAACCGGCCCGGATTGTCAATCCGAAACCAATATCATTGACTTGAGGGGCATGGTAATCAGATATGATTTTAATAAATGGCCATTCCGATTAAGCCCCAACGGGGCGCTCTATATTAGCCCAGCGGCAACGCCCTGGGTAGGGGCGGCGATTATACAAAATGCCATGTAATTATCACATAAAGCCGCCGGCAATTTCGTACTTCAGCCGTGGTTATTTATCCCTTCCAAATGAAACGGCTTATGAGGCTGGCCGACCATCTGACCATTTTGATGATACTCATCGTTTCCACATTCTCCGTTCACATTTTCTCCACAATCATAGGTTATCATACGTTTAAATTTATGGCCGATCCGGCGTCATGCTGTCATCGGTCAGGTCGACTTCTGGTTGATCAAGAGAAATAGAGCGGCTCATCTTAGGAAAACCATTTATCCAGAGGGAGGTTTGTCATGTCAGGAAAAAAAATGACGTTACTGTTGCTCATCATGCTTGGCACCATCGCGTTCCAGGGCCTGGAGGCTGCCACCTTACCTCCGCCCCCTCCTGCCGCTCTGTCCGCGGCCTTCACGGTATCGCCCTCCTCGCCGATGGTGAACCAGATGGTCCAGTTCAAAGATACCGGCACCGGAAAGCCCTACTCATGGGCCTGGAACTTTGGGGACGGGACGACGAGTTCGATTCAGAACCCAGGCCACGCTTATTCGCTTGCAGGCACGTTCACGGTCACTCTCAAGGCCGGCAACGGACAGGGCTCCAGCACGGTGAGTAAGCCTCTAATCGTGAAAATCGCTCCACCCACGGCCGGCATCAGCTTCTCCCCAAGCCTGCCTTACATCGGCCAGGCAGTGGCCTTTACGGACACCTCCACCGGGAAACCCACCTCATGGGCATGGAACTTTGGGGACGGATCCACCAGCACCTCTCAGAATCCAACCCATACCTACAGCACGGCGGGCACCTACACCGTGACGCTTGTTGCCGGTAACGCCGGGGGCTCCAGCTCCTTCGTTCATGCCCTGACCGTC
The DNA here is from genome assembly GCA_015233055.1 of Deltaproteobacteria bacterium. GTDB lineage: Bacteria > Desulfobacterota > JADFXK01 > JADFXK01 > JADFXK01 > JADFXK01. Next base: position 2,691 of record JADFYN010000066.1, on the reverse strand, counting down.
AGCAGTACATCAGGATCGCTCAACTATCCCACCGTTGATACGGGCCAGGCCAAATGCTACAACACCCTTTCGGAGATCACCCCACCCGGCTCCGGGCAAAACTTTTACGGCCAGGATGCCCAATTTTCGCGCAACCAGCCCAGCTACACCCTGAGCAGCGACGGTCTGACCGTATATGACAACGTCACCGGCCTGACCTGGCAGCGTAGCCCGGACACTAATGGTAACGGCGCCATCACCTCCACCGACAAGATGACCTATGCCCAGGCCCAAGCCCGCCCCGCCACCCTGAACGCGGCTAAATTCGGCGGGTACGCCGACTGGCGTTTACCGACCATCAAGGAGCTTTATTCACTCATAGACTTTAGAGGCACCGACCCCAGCGGTTATACCGGGACCGACACCTCCGGCCTGACGCCTTTTATCAATACCAACTACTTCAAGTTCGCTTATGGACAAATCAGCGCCGGCGAACGAATTATCGACTCGCAGTATGCCTCCGCGACTTTGTATGTCGTCCCCAGCTCCTCCGGCAAGCTATTCGGGGTGAACTTCGCCGACGGCCGGATCAAAGGGTATGACCTGCAAATGCCGGGCAGCCCGGAAAAGACGTTCTTTGTGCTTTGCGTCCGCGGTAATCCGAGCTACGGCGTGAACAATTTTCTGGATAACGGGAACCAGACCGTCACGGACAAGGCCACGGGCCTGATGTGGTCAAAAGGCGACAGCGGCTCGGGCATGAACTGGGAAGCCGCCCTGGCCTGGGTTCAGACCAAGAACGCCGCCAATTATCTCGGCCACAACGACTGGCGACTGCCCAATGCCAAGGAACTCCAGAGCATTGTGGACTACACCCGGAGCCCCGATACCACCGGTTCGGCCGCCGTCGATTCAGTCTTCACCTGCACGTCAATAACCGATGAAGGTGGGTATAAGGATTATCCCTACTTCTGGACGGGGACGACCCATGCGGCGTATGACGGCACCGGCGGGGCAGCCGTGTACCTGAGCTTCGGCCGGGCATTAGGCTGGATGCAACAAGTTAACAGCTCCTGCTACACGCTCATTGACATCCACGGCGCGGGCGCTCAGCGCAGCGACCCTAAAACCGGCAGCCCGACTAGCTTTTACCTTGGAACGGCCTGCAGTGGAGGGCCCGCCTACGGACACGGACCGCAAGGAGACATCATCCGCATATCCAATTATGTCCGCCTGGTCCGGACCGTCCAATAATAAATACCGATGCGTCTTTTTTCCTTGTCATTATGATCCCGTGTTCGGTCATGATCGGCCGGACTGGGAGGCCGACAACAGCACGACGTCCTTCCGTGTTCTGCCGTGTGGCCGGTCCGGGACAAATAAAATGCTGTAACAACTATATGGGTGGGGAGGTCTTTCCCTGCCCATTTTTTTTTACCACACCGACCAGTGACCGGTAATCCTTGGCCGGGGCCGAACCGGAGATTATTCGCTTGACAATCCCATATGATAATTGGTATTATACAAGAATATACTACCCGGTTCCTGCCTTAATCCGCTAGTCTTTGCCGAGGGAACAACGTTACCCTTGACTCTTGATATCACCTCATTACGCCTAAATATTCTTTTGGACCCCGGCCTCTGGGGAAAGGGAGTAGTATGACTGCAGGCAGGTAACCACGACAAATCGGGCGGAGAGACCTACGGGCAACCTTTGCCTGTAAACAGATGATTGATTACCAACCGAAATCGACATAGACGCGCCGGCCCCCGGGCCGCCCGGAGGCGCCAGTCCAAATCTGGGAGAATGGAGATACCTTTGGGCCCAATGAATAAAGATAAGACTGAGCCGTCTGTACACGCCCCGGCTGAAGACAACAGCCACGCCACTCGGTTGGTTGTCTGGCCGCCGGTGATTAAGAAGCCGTCCCGGCCCCCTAAAGCTAAGGGCCCACATCGAATCATCGTATTTTTGGCCTCCGGCGCCTATTCCGGGCTGTCTCCTTTTGCCCCTGGTACGGTGGGAACAGCCGCGGCCATCCCTCTCTACCTGATCCTGGCCAATCTATCTAAACTCCACTACGTGATCGCAACATTGGCCGTGATCATCGTTGGGATCTGGGTGGCAGGCCGGGGTGGAAAAATATCCGAGACGAAGGACCCCTCGTGGATCGTCATCGACGAAATAGCCGGCTTCCTGGTGACCATGGCGTTTGTGCCTTTTACTTTTAGCAAGCCCTGGACGATTGTGGCCGGATTCCTCCTCTTTCGATTTTTTGATATTGTCAAGCCATATCCAGTGCGGTTGATTGAGCGCCGGATGCCGGGAGGCTGGGGTGTCGTCTTAGATGACGTGGCGGCTGGGATTTATGCCAATTTCTTCCTCCATCTTCTCTGGTGGTCGCCCTTCATGCCCAATTGAGACGCGGGCCCAAACAAAAACTTATAGAGATATTATCGAGTCATGCGAGGCGAAATCTTAACCATCGGTGATGAATTGATCAGCGGCCGGGTCCTGAACCTGAACGGGTGGTATGCGGCCGGCCGGTTGACCGCCCTGGGTCTATCGATTACCAATATCACCACGTTAGGCGATGATCCGGCGGCTATCTCGGCGGCTTTGTTCGTCGCCTTAGGACGCTCAGATTTTATTATTGTATCCGGCGGGTTGGGAACCACAAAAGACGACATCACAGGGGAAGTCGTGTTGCG
>JADFYN010000065.1:6495-14189 GCA_015233055.1 Deltaproteobacteria bacterium | reverse complement strand
TGGTCAGGCGTTCGCTTTCGACACCTAATCCCATCAAGGCCTCAGCCGTAAGAGACGAAACTGTGATAAAACCGGAGGCGCGGCGGAGGCAGAAGGACTCCAGGTCGAGAATCTTAGCCCGTATGGCGGCATTGTCCCGGATAGCCGGATATGCGTATGGTAATTCCCAACCGGGCAGGGCATTCACCTCAAAAACGGCCGGACACCCGTCCAGGGCCTGGAGCGCCGGGGCGCCACCCCAGGGGTCTCGAAAGATAACCAATTCTGGTTGCTGGGGCAGGTTCCTGAGCATTCGGTAAACAAACCGGCCAAATTCGATCACCCGATGCAGCATGTTGGGATGGTAGGCCTTGTGCCGCCGGATGATGATGTCACCTTCTATCTGGAGGGCAGGCATGTCGCTGTGGCCGCAGCAGAGGAGCAACAAAGGACCATGCGTCTCCGCCAGGGTCTGAGCCAACATGGCCATGTGACTGGTGGCCCCTTTAGCTTTGGGAAAGACTTCGAAGGCGATATAAATGGTGCGTGGAGCGAACGGGGCCACGTACTCCGGGGCCGGAGATTGTCGCTGGTTTTCGGCCATGCCTATTTTGATACTTTCCGGGCCTTGGTTTCGACACGGGCATTGAATTTTTCGGCATTGATCACGGCGCGGTCGTGGGTCGCCTCGGAAATCTTATCCACCCCGTCTTCAGCCGTCAGGGAAAAGGTCAATTGACGCCCCTCAACTTTGTCCAACACCCCCTTAACCGTGACGGTCAACCCCGGCGGCGTGGCGGCCAGATGATTCATCTTGATTCCAATCCCCACGGTCTGTTCCCTGGGCCAATCAAGATGAGGATTAATGGCCCGGATGCAAGCCCATTCAAACAGGCCGACCAGAAATCCGGTGGCCAGAACATGCGGCATAGCCTGTAGTTCCTCGGCCTCAGGATATAAATGGGGGACTGTTTTGTTTTCAGGGATCTGGAATTTAAATTCAAACGTCAAACCTGGTGTTAAGGAATCTTTCATCGGGTTCCCCCTGGTAAAAGAAAGAAGCGATATCGGTGGTTCGGCCGGGCTAGTTTTGCGGATCGTGCCAGGCCCAGGTGATGCCGTCGGAAGAGGATAAAAGAGCCCTTTGGTCGCCGGCCACAACGATAACCTTGGCGGCAAAATTGATACTCAACAGGGCATAATTCGTGGTTGAATTCCTCATGGACCAGACGGTGCCATTTTGAGAGGCGAGAATGGTCCCCTCATCCCCCACGACATAGAACGTATTATCTTTAAACGCAACATCAAACAGGCTCTGGCCGGTCCCGGAATTCTGTTTTGTCCAACTTACCCCGTCTGGGGAGGTCACGATGGTGCCGTTGGCTCCCACCGCCACAAACAGGTTGTTGAGGAATTCGACATCGGTCAAATTATTTGTTGTACCGGACTGTTGGGGGATCCAGTTGATTCCGTCGGCGGAGAAAACAATCGTCCCTCCGACTCCGGTCGCCACATACATCTTGTTGGAATAGGAAATACTATCCAGGTTTTGGCCGGTGCCGGAGCTACGCGGTGTCCAATTAATTCCATCCGGCGAGGTCAAGATGGTTCCTGCGGCACCCACGGCCACAAAACCGTTGCCGGTCTGGATGGCGCCGAATAGATCCCGGTTGGTCCCGGAATTGACTGCAGTCCAGTTAGTGCCTTGGGGCGAGGTCAGGATAATGCCGCCCGCTCCGACCACTACGATGATTTTGGAGGTCGAACTTGAGGCCCACAGAATAGTCGAACTTGAGGCCCACAGAATATTAGACGTGCCCGTTGGCTGCAGGGTCCAGGTGTTGCCGTCCGCCGAGGTAACGATCTGGCCCCTGGCGCCATAGGCGATAAATAGATTGTTGATATATTTTACTTGATACAAGTCAGCATAAACATTGTAAGTTTTTGAAGTCCAGGTGTTTCCGTCGGAAGAAAAGAAAATGGTCCCGTTGTCGCCTGAGACTACGAAACCGGGAGTGCCGTACGCCACGCTACGGAGAACGGGGGTGGGGAGGGGTGTATCAGTAGAGTCGCTACAAGAAGTAATTAATAGGAATGAAGATAGGATACAGATCAAAGATACCACACTCACGCACCGTTTCATGAATCAACCTCCTACCTGTGGTTGCCCAAGGTTATTGTCTGGCCCCGGCCTCAACCGGGGAGATGTATTTTCGACTATTCTCATCAGTCTATTAACCAATTAAAAAACTAACTAATTATGCACATAGCCGCAAATAAGTCAATGAAAAATACAAAGTTTGCAGGATATCTCCAGGAATCAAATCGCCACGCCGGCAAGCGGGCCCGGCGGGAAGGTCCGACGATGGTCCGTTATCTTGATTGAAAACCGGCGAGAAACCTGGTATAGGTATTGAATGAATAATAATACTCCGTGCCGAACCAGGAGGTCAAGCCCATGAACAAGATAATTCTGCTCCTTTTGGCCGCGGCCGCCGTCACTCTGGTCGCATGTGATCATGGTCAACTCAATCCGGGAACGAAAAGGGACCAGATGTATATCCAGAGCGGCATGCCCGCTTCCGCCAATCCCTATGAACCCCATCCGGCCATGTCCGACTACGGGTGGCGGGAATGACCCCTCCCAACCTGATGATGATGGTTAATCTTACGCCGCAAGGTGAGGAGATCCGGTCAGTTGCCGAGCAACCGGAACATCGGCCGATTTCCCTTGCCCTATGAGTAGTCTTGGGTTATATGGATCAAATATACCTCGAACGGTCATAAAAGCCATTTTTCGAGGAGACCCGGTTGCTGGTTACCGGTCAATGACATTGAGTTAAGGGGCAGGGCAATCGCACCGATTTATCTAATATGGTCAATTCCGATTAAGCCCCAAAGGGGCGCTCTAGGTTAGCCCAGGGCAGCGCCCTGGGTAGGGGTGATGGTTATACAAAATACCATGTAATTGTCACATAAAGCCGCCGTCGATTCAGCGGTTCAGCCCCAAATTATGTACCCCTGCCTATGGATATTCTTTTGGTCTCGCATAGGATGAAATGAATGTCTATCCACCGTCCAAATAATGCATTGCCGATGGTTTTATATTTGGTTATATTGTATTTTATAAGGGCCTCATACCATACCCAAGGCGCTGCCCTGGGCTAACCTAGAACGCCCCGTTGGGGCTTATTTGGAATCGGCCATTTTATAAATAAAGCATGCGTGATTTCGCTTAATTCAACAGCATTAGGGCGTTGCCGCTGGGCTAACCTAGAGCACCCCGTTGGGGCTTAATCGGAGTTGACTATTTTAAAAAGTCAGCACGATTGTCAGTCGCTTAAGTTAGTGACATTACTACGGAAGCGCAGGAGAGAGAAGATGATCAAATCTAAAATCTGGACTATTGCCGCCAGAGACGAAATAGCCGAAATGCCGGGTAATCTTATTGAGGAGTTAGTGCTGAACAATGATTTTGCCAACTACCTGGTCAGGGTATTTGGATGCACGGAAGGCGGTCTGGGGTCTGAATTTCGGGTCGACACCGGTGGCCGGGGCGCTGACATCCTGCGGGAATGCACCGACGTCTCCCCTGATATTTCCAACCGCGGTCTCCACATCTGCTACTCCACTCGGGAGGAGTGCCCGAATAAGTGCTACCGCCGGTCAATGGCCCAAGAAGGTGTTCTAAAAGAAATCGAAAGGCTGAAGATATCCCTGACCAGAAAAATTTAATCATTTAACCATGATAGAATAAGCTATCGGCTGGCGGGTAGTTAGAACTCTCGGACGATGGAGAAGTAGAAGGTAACCCCGTGGTGTTGGCCGGACTCGATCCAGACCTGGCCGTGGTGTTGCTCGACTAGTTCCTTGACAATGGCCAGTCCCAGACCGCTTCCGTCTGTCTGGCGGGAGGTCTCGAGGCGTTGAAATGGGTTGAATATTTTTTCGGCATTCTCGGCTGAGATATTTACCCCGTCGTTGCTGACCGAGAACACATGGGCGGTCTGGGAGGGGTCATAGCCGATATCAATCCGGCTGAGCTTTTCTCCGCCGTATTTGATCGCGTTATCTATCAAATTCCGCAGTATTCGTAGGATAGCTAATTTGTTTCCTCTGATTTCAGGGAGGGTGTCGGGTTCTGACCAATTGATCCGGCGTTGGTCCAATGAATTAGCGAAATCAGATCGAATTATCATCAATATTTCTTTGATATCGATTAGTTCTATTGTGATGGGCGTTTCTTTGGCCGAGATGAAGGCATTGATATTGTCGGCAAAGGAGTTGATCTGCCTGGAAACATTCATCAACTGCCGGCAATACTCCTTCCCTTTCTCATCTAATACGCTTCCGTAATGGTCATGGAGCAGCCGAGCCAGGCCGTGGATTCCGAGGGCCGGGCTTTTCAGATCATGGGATATGGAATAGGCGAACAGCTTAATTTTTTCCAGGCTTTTCCTCAATTCCTCCTGGATATCGTGTTTCTCGGTAATATCGAGTTGCGTACCCAGGAGGCTCACCGGTCGCCCGGCGTAATCATTCACGAGACTACCTCTAGTCAAAAACCAGCGGATGGCCCCATTCTTGTGGATCATCCGGTGTTCCAACTCAAAGTGGGGCGCAGCACCCTCAAGGCAGGCTTGCATATCCATCCGCAGCCGGCTTACATCTTCGGGGTGAATGAGCCTGACCCAGTCTTCCATGGTATTACCTATTTCGTGGGGCTGGTAGCCGAGCAGGGCCTTGACCACGGGATCAATGTACGTCTCTTCTTGACCCACCTTCCATTCCCACATCCCGACCCGGCCGGCTTCAGTGGCCAGGGAGTAACGGGTCTCACTCTGGCGTAGCCGCCGGCCCATCTCGTGTTTGTGCAGAGCCAGCCCGATAACCGCCTCAATCTGATTCTGCTGGAAAGGCTTCAAGATATATCCGAAGGCGCCGGCCTTTTTGGCCCGCTCCAGGAATTGGTCTCCCGCATGGGAGGTCACGAAGACAATCGGGATATTTAATTGAGAAGAAATGATTTCCGCAGCCAGAATACCATCTAACTTTCCGGGCATGACGATGTCCATGAGAACCAAATCGGGATGCAGGGCCTGGGCCATTTTAACTGATTCCTCGCCGGAAATAGCCGTTCCCACCACCTCATAGCCTAAGGCCGTCAGACATCTTTTCAACTCCAGGGTGATGATGATCTCATCATCCACTAACAATATTTGAGCTGTACTTTTCATCGCCTATGACCCACAATCCGTAACCCGCCCGCGTTTAGTTGATTACCCAGATAGCCAGATCCTTGGCCAGTTGAACCACTTTGTTACTGACCCGACCCATAATGAATTCCTGGACCTTGGAAAGACCTCGCCGGCCCAAGACGATGGTCCCGTAGACTTCCTCTGTCGCATAGTCCACAATGGCCCCAGCCCGGCTGGACCCAGTAGTCAGCACCCTGGTGTCGACAAAGTTCCGGTTGATCCCGGCCTGTTCCAGGATGGTTAAGGCCTGGTTGAAAAACGGCTGCATGTCCTTTTCAATTTGCCGTAGTTCTTTTTCAAAATCCCGTCTCCACTCCTCTAAATTGACCAGGGCCAGGTCCGGAGGAGCAAAATCAACGTCCCGGATGACGTGCACCAGGGTGATGCGCCAGTCTGCCCCACGGCCCAGCTTAGCCACGTGTTCCACGGCCTTCATGGCGCCGGCCGACGAATCCAACGCAACGATGACTTTGTCGGGACGAATGACTCCGCCCACGACCCAGACAGGGACATGGGAGGCAGCCCCAATAAGCTTATGGGAGACGCTGCCCAAGACCAGCTCGGAAATGGGGTTAAGCCCGCGGCGTCCCACCACGACGGCCTGATACCCATCTTTTGATTCAGATAGAATGTCCCTGGTGATTCCGGCTTTTTTGGCCACGATCTTCACCCGGACGGCTTCCTCCGGAAAATTGCGCTCCAGAAAAAAGCTGCGCGCTTTGGTCACAAAGTCGTTAATTAGTTTTTCCTGTAGCGTCTCCCAGGCGCGGAGGCGGTAGTGTTCGGCATTGTATGCAGTCCCGGCCTCCATATCCAGATAACCATCCGGGATCCTGGAAATGACGTTGAAGAGAACGACCTCTGTCTGGTCCGGGGGCATCATTTGGCTGACATAGCGGACCGAGTTAAAGGAGTAGTCGGAACTATCGATAGCCAGCAATATTTTATTCTTGCCCAAACCCATGAATAGAACCTCCTTAGGGGGACGGAACCCTGTGCCGGAGAGCTGTTTGATGACGAGCAGGCACCGGGGCACGAACTAATTCATGTAAATTTCCCTCGTATTGGTATATTGGTCTACGACGTAGCGCAGGATGGCCATTTCCTTAAGCTGGTCGATGAGTCCCGATATGCAGTTGTGATCAAGCTCAAATACCCGGATATAAACATTGCGGTGGCCCGACAAGGCCTGGTCGTAGGAGGTCAGTATACTCTTCATCCGGCCGCCGCAATTTCTTATGACGTCGGTCACCTCTTTCAGTGCTCCGCGGCGGTCGGCCACCCGCAGCGCGAAAAAAACCGTGTCTTTGCCTGCGCCGGTCAGGGAGATCATCGCCTTGAAGATTTCGTTTTTGGTGATAATGCCGACTAATTTTCCCCTGGAATCGACCACCGGCAGTCCTGATATATTGTTTTGCAGCAATATCTCCGCGGCTTCCTCCACGGTATAATCAGGCGGCACTGTGATTGGATTCGGGGTCATAATGTCTTTGATGTTAATTTTGGCCAGGAGATAGAGAAGCTCATGAATTTCAAGGGAGGTGGCGTTGGAGGCCGAGGCTTTTTTGATATCCCGGTCGGTGATGATGCCGATGAGTTTGTCTCCCCGCATCACGGGAAAAGACGGGATTTTTTTCTCTTTCATTATTTTCATGGCGGTGCCCATGGACTCTTGCTCATCTACGGTCACCACATTCTTGCTCATCCAATTCATGACCAGCATGTTTGTCCCCTTGTTCAGTTTGATCGAATGCCCAGGTCGAACGACGATGGCGAAGACGTTAATTCTGGAGGAAGATGCCGACAGGAGCCACGCCTAAACCATACCGCCGAATAGGAAATTGAGTCCAGGTTCGACGACCGTTAAGCCGCGTTCATGCCGATGTCTACGTCGGCCTGACCGGTAGGGTTATCAGTGTCCTAAAATAATTATCTATCAATCGACCATCACCTGTCAATAGAAATAGGTAGACCTGACATGCCTAAAATACCTCGTCCGGCCGGGTAAGACCGGGACCGGTAGGAATCAACTCGGCGGCATTTGGGCCGCGGGAAGGTAGATATAGACACTTGTGCCGGCGCCGGGGACAGACTCCACTCGAATATGGCCGTGGTTTCTTTTGATGATGGAATAGGTGATGGTCAGGCCTAACCCCATCCCTTTCCCGTTCCCCCGGGGTTTGGTCGAGAAGTAGGGATCAAAGATGTGGGGTAGGTGCTCTTCCGAAATGCCGTCACCTTGATCGGCAATACAGATTCGAACGTATTTGCCCTCGGGCAAGAACGGGGATTCATTCCGGGGCCGCATCCCTACAAGAAAGTTATTGGCGACAACGTTTATGATTCCGCCGTTGCACATGGCTTGTTGTGCATTTCCAATGATATTGCAAAGAGCTTGCCTTACCTGCCGGGGATCGACATCCACCGGCCAGAGACGATCGTCGAAACAATACTCCC
>JADFYN010000065.1:4120-6441 GCA_015233055.1 Deltaproteobacteria bacterium | reverse complement strand
AATAAGATCTGAATGTTTTATATTTGGGGCGCCCCCGTGAGACAAAAATAGGAGCCTTTGGGTCAGGTGCTTGGCGCTCCAACAGGCTTCCATAGCCTGGCTAAGGTGCCGGTGAATAATTGCTTGCGGCGGTGAATCAATTCGAGTCAGCTCCATATAGCCAATAATAATGGCTAAAAGATTATTGAAATCGTGGGCGATCCCCCCGACGAACGTACTGATGGCTTCCAATTGATTGTCCAAAGTCAATTGTTCTTTAAATCTCTGCATTTCAGTAATATCGGTAAAGCTACACCTCACTCCGACAGTCTTTCCGTCTCGTTTAATGGGGGCGCATTGGGCCAGCGCCACCACTGGGGAACCGTCTTTACGGATCAGCAGGCATTCGTTTTCGTTCGTCATGCCGTTTAGGTAGGAATCTTTCATGGTCTTTAAGGCCAGCGGCTGATCATCTGGGTGGATTAGATCTGAAATTTCAAGAGGAAAGTTAAAATCAGCCGAGGAATACCCCAGAGTCTCAAATCCTGTCCGGTTAAGGTAAGTGACCTTCAGGTCGGCATTTAATTCACAAATAATGTTGGGTAACAGATCGGCCCGCTCTTCAATGCTTTTCTCTCTTTCCTTCAGTCGCTGTTCCATCTCACTTCTGTAGAGAGCCAATTCGAGGATTGCCTTGACTTCGGCTTCCGCAAAAGGTTTGAGAATGTAACCTAATGGTTCCACCTGTTTGGCCCGCTGCAACAGATCATCGTCAGAATAGCCGGAGACAAAGACCACAGGGATATCCATCTCGCGTTTGATAATTTCAGCGGCCGTGATGCCATCGTATTTGCCCGGCATGAGGATATCCATAAAGATCAGATCAGGTCTAACTTGCCTGGCCAGGTCGATCGACTCTTCACCAGACATGACCGAAGCAACGACATCGTAACCAAACTTGGATATAAATTTGGAAAGTTGTAAGGTGACAAAATATTCGTCGTCAACGATCATAACCTTGGCCATAATTTCGCTCCTTCCACAGGTCGGTTGCCCGCCGCCCCTGGTATTTTTCGTCTTATTGCCAAATGTTATTCAGATAAGACCGATTGATCCTGTGGCAAGACCAATGGTCCCTTCGTGAAGGAGGGCGGCCCAGGATAAGGCGCTGTTTCGTTCCTACGTCTTTTTGGAGTGCTTTAAGGAAGATAGATCCGAGATTCGGTCTCCGGGCCTGTCATCTTAAATATTATGACTTTTTTGAACGGATAAATCCATAGGTGAGGGAACTATTCTGATGGGTAAAAACCTGAGGCGGTAGGATTAAACCCCATGGCGGCCGACGCAGACAGCGGCTTGCCTGCGCCCTAAAACGGCCGAAGGTAGGGGGAAATAGGGGTTAACATCTCAAAACCAAAGGAAGAATCCATTGCCCATGTAAATCAGTCCCCAAGCCCCGAGGGCCATACCCCCATACCAGAGGACTTTCTTTTTAACCAAGGCCCCAACGGCGCTGAGCATGATGGCGATCTGCAAAAGCATCACAGCCAGGCCATAACTACCGTTGTGCCTCTTCAACACATCTTGTTCCTTGGCGTGAGCCTCAGCCTTAACCTTGATATCTTCCTTTTCCTTCTCATAACGGGCAATCTCGCCGTCGTATTTCTTTATGTTGTCAAGTAAGAAGTTTTGGGCCGCCGGGCTTTTGTTCTCAAGTAATTCCAGTGCAGACAATATGATCCTGTTTTGTCTGAAACTGTGTTCCTTAATGCTCTTGGCCTGATAATACGCCCACTGGTTTGACTCTCGGGTCGTGGATATCTGTATCCGGGTTGAGTAACTCGATGCCTTAAGAGATGAGATGGCCGCGGCCACGGCCAAGATAGTGGTAGTCAGCGCGACCCATTGCAGCCAAGTCTCTTTTGTTTGTTCTGCCATAATTCCTCCTTTAATAAGCAATTTTAACCATGCGTGGAACTCGTAACCCAAGCGAATTTACCTCGGCCGACCATCCGGGCCGGTCCCTGGCCGAGATTATAAGCATCTTTGGCAGAAACGCAAGATTTTGCTTTTTGGAATTATACATTTGATGTATTTATTGATGAACCAGCTATCTGATAAATGGCTAATTCCGATTAAGCCCCAACGGGGCGCTCTAGGTTAGCCCAGGGCAACGCCCTGGGAAATCCGGCAGGTTACGTGTCAGCAGGATGGTCAGGAGGTCGGCCGGTTCCCAAAGTCATCTCCTTTGAATGGGAAATCCGGCTACGGCTGAGGTGCTGAATCGTCGGCGGTTTTATGTGACCATTACATAGTATTTAATATAGTCTTAGCCCATACCC
>JADFYN010000065.1:1290-4024 GCA_015233055.1 Deltaproteobacteria bacterium | reverse complement strand
ATTGTGTACGGGTTGCGCGTTGCGGGCTGCTGAAAGGAAAACATATGCCTACTCCCCCTCGCCGTCCGGTCACCGGCCTGGTCCTGGCTGCGGGTCGGTCCACTCGCCTGGGTCGGCCGAAACAACTGGTCCGGATAGGCGGCCAAAGCATCCTTTCCCGGATCGTGTCTGCGGCTTTGGCCTCGGATCTGGATCAGGTGCTGGTGGTTTTGGGATATCAGGCGGAAGAAGTGGCCCACGACCTCTCTCCCTTGGCCGGGTCGACCAGGTTAAAGCTGGTCATCAACCCTGAGTTTGACCGGGGCATGAGTTCTTCGCTTCAGGCCGGGCTAAGGCAATTGCCGGAAGAGACGGCCGGCGTCATGGTTCTACTGGGGGATCAACCCGTGATCCATCCGGAGGCGATCAATCGATTGATCTTTGCCTTTTTGAATTCGGACGCCCCATTATGCGTGCCCCTGGTCGCGGGGGCGAGGGTGACTCCGGTTATCTTTGGGCGATCAATGTTTCCCCATCTGGAGGTTCTAACAGGCGACGTGGGTGGCCGAAACGTGGTCAACCAGTTCTTCCACCAGGCCGTCAAAGTTGACGTCACCGGTTGGCTGGATCCGGCCGACCTGGACACGGAGGATGATTGCAACCGTTTGACCGAATTACTGGAATGACTTGAGCCGGGCCGGACGATCTTTGTGTTCAGCGGGCGGATTTGGCTATGTTCAGGAAATTGGTTAGAACCGTAAGAGAAATCCGGCGGTAGGCAGCTTCTTTTTCCTGGAAGTCGGCCTTTATGTCTTGTGACTGCGGGGTGTCGGCACTCCAAAGAGCTACTATGGACGGGGTTGCTTCCGGGTGGAACTGGAAACCATAGGCCGAGTTGCCGAAGCGGAAGGCCTGATGAGGGCACCTGTCCGAGGAGGCCAGCAAGGCTGCTCCGGCTGGAGGAACAAAGGAGTCATGATGCCATTGAAAGGTGATGAATTGTTGAGGCAAAGACGCGAAGATCGGATCAGCCTCCCCCTGGCTGGTCACAGAAATAGGATGACATCCCAGTTCTTCGTTGGCCCGGCTAATCACCCGGCCTCCGGTGACCTGAGCCAAAAGCTGCCCCCCCAGACATATGCCCAGGAAAGGGATGCCGCCGGCCAGGGTGGCTCGGATGAATTCCTTGATCTGAACCAGGAAGGGGAATTCCGCAAGGTCATCCACTCCCATTTTTCCTCCTAAAACAATCACCGCAACAGCCTCGGCCAGACCTTTAAGCGGTTCGCCTTGGTCAGGGCGGAGGACCCGGTAGGGGGTAGATGACCGGCGGAGGGCCTCAAGCAGCAATCCCGGTGGGACTTCGGGGTCGTTTTGAATCAGAATGATCAAAGTGGGGCCTAAGTAACTAAGTAAAATGATCCGGTCGCGGCACGCATCCCTATTTATGGCGTCTTGGCCTTCACTTTTGTCCGGGTAACCTTGCGTTCATAGGCCGCATCGATTCTGGCCGTCAATTCATCCACCGGACAGGGCTTTAATAAATACTCGCACCCGCCGTGTTTCATAATCTCTATGGCCGTGTCCACCGAGGCATGGCCGGTGAGGATAATGACTTCGAGCAGAGGATCAATCTTTTTGATCTTGGCCAGGGCTTCAATCCCGGTCATCCCGGGCATTCGGACATCGAGCAGGATCACGTCGTAAGTGTTTTCTTGTATCTTCTCGAGAGCTTCCATGCCGCTTTCAGCGCCGGTGGCCTCAATCGTTTTGGTGTTAAGGAGTTTGATCAGGGTCTCCCGAAAGCGCGCCTCATCATCAACCACGAGGACTTTGGGTTTATAAGAAGACATGGTCTTACCTTCACTTTCTTAAGATCCGTGTTAAACCGGCTGAATTTGTTTCCAGCCGTTTGGTCTCTATCTCGTTACTCGTTACTTGTTACTCGTTGCTCGTTACTGGTTGCTCGTTGTGTATCGCCTTTAACAAGTAACCTGTAACCTGTAACCAGCAACGCCTCTACGGGGCGATGGGTAAGCGGATGGTAAAGGTCGTTCCGCGATCCAATTGACTTATGACCGAAATAGTCCCACCGACCCGTTGGATGATGCCGTGACAGATGGACAGGCCGAGCCCGGTTCCCTTGCCGGGGGGCTTGGTCGTGAAGAAAGGGTCAAATATTTTCTTCAGGTGTTCCTTGGGGATGCCCCGTCCGGTATCGACGACCGCAATCTCCACTCGTCCATCCTTGTTGTCTTTGGTGCTTATGGTAATGGCGCCGTTGGCTTCAATCGCGTAAGTGGCATTGTTCAATAGATTCAAAATGACTTGCCGGAGGAAAGGCGGATCACTGGTGACCAGGGGCAAATCTTTTTGGAATTCTCTGATAATATTAATGTTATTTAGCTTTGCTTCTTTTTCGACCAGAGCGGCCATTTCGTCGATCAACTTGTTGAGTTCGACGGCCTGCATGACTGGATCCATCTTCCTGGCAAAGTTTAAAAGCTTATGCGTAATGTCCCGGCATCGGTCCACTTGGGAGGCGATCTGTTTTAATGAATCTGCAAATTCTTCTCTGTCTTTTTCTTCTTGCAGTGTGCCGGTCTCGAATAAGTGACGCAGCCATTCCACTTCCTGCCCGATAATGGCCAATGGATTGTTTATTTCATGGGCGATTCCGGAAGAGAGTTCGCCAATGGCGGCCAGTTTTTGGGACTGGATGAGTTGGTCATCAAGTTCACAACTTCTTTGTTCG
>JADFYN010000065.1:0-1221 GCA_015233055.1 Deltaproteobacteria bacterium | reverse complement strand
CAGAGAATATAGAACTCGGCCGGTTCGGACCACCGGCCAGGAGGCTGCGATTAAGCACAGAGGCACAAGATAATTAACGAATCTGCTTATCCCGGAGAAGTTTTCTTTCATAGGCTTGAACCATTTTTTCAATCAGGTCGTCGAGTTTGGCCGGTTTCATGACGTAGTCGAAGGCCCCTAATTGCATACCCTGCATCCCGGATTCAACCGAGGCATGACCGGTCAACATGATGACTTCTACGGCAGGCCATCTTCTTTTGATTTCCTTCAGCGTTTCGATGCCGTCCATCTTGGGCATTTTGACATCCAGGATGAGAATATCGAAGGATGTCTCTTCTAGAATCTTAAGTGCTTCCAGTCCGCTCCCGACACCCGTGGCGTCGATTTTTCGTTTTTGAAGCCTTTTTACAATCGTTTCAAGAAAATCAAATTCATCATCCACCACCAGCACTTTGAACGATGGCATACCGCCCCCTTTCCGGATTTGCGGGTCTTTCTATTTTACCGGCAAATAGATGCTGAATACCGTCCCCCGGTCCTTGCCGCTTTCCGCCGTCAACCTGCCCCCAAGCCTTTCCATGATACTGTAACTAATTGATAGTCCGAGCCCGGTCCCCTTACCTACCGCCTTAGTGGTAAAGAACGGATCGAAAATCTTATTCAGCAATTCTTTGGAAATACCGGGCCCGGTATCAAAGATTTCAACACATAGTTCCTTGGACATGCTGTTATGACCGGTACTCACCGTGATTCTACCGTCTTTGTTAATGGCATCGATGGCGTTATTGATCATGTTCAAAAAATCTTGTTGCAATTGGGATGAATCACTCAGAGTGCGGGGTAATGGTTCTGTGAACTCGGTAAAAATAGAGATATTCCGAAACCGCGATTCATTAGAAAAAAGGGCGATTGTTTCAGTCAATATTTTATTGATATCTACTTCTTCTTGAACCGGCTCCATCCGGCGGGCAAAGCCCAGTAGACGATGGGTCACGTTTTTAGCTCGTTCCACGTGCTGATCTATTTTTTCGACGGCATCTAAAAATTCCTTAAAATTTTCGCTTTGTTGGATATCTTCCTCGGCCAACAGGTCCTTGGCCCACCCCACCTTTTCCTTGATCACGGCCAGGGGGTTGTTAACTTCGTGGGCAATGCCGGCGGCCAGTTTGCCTAAGGCGGCCATTTTGCTTGACTGTTCTAAATTGGCATCCAGGACCGCTT
>JADFYN010000064.1 GCA_015233055.1 Deltaproteobacteria bacterium | reverse complement strand
TATTTTTAAGAAATCTATAAATTCTCGGCTACGGTGACGTTCCACGATGAGCTTATGAATATGCCCCTTCAAGAGGTCTATTCCGGCCATCAGCGTCAGAGTTCCTTGACGGATATACTCTGGATCGCGCCCTACACATGGGTATTTATCAGGAACTGGTGGTAGATCAGGGGCCTTAACGCTGATTGCTTGTATTCCTGGCTTCTCATCATAGGAAATTACGGCAGTCATTGATTGGTCATCGTTAGCTTTTAATATTTCAATCTGTTTGTATACACAAAGGACCTGGGCCATTTTTTCATCAAACTCCGGATCCCGTTTCTCCAAGTAATATTTGATCTTATGTGGTTTAATCTGCGCCTTAGACAACAGCTTGGAGACTGTGCCTCGGGAAAGCTCAGACAGACAAGGATGCCCTGCCTGGAGACAATGTTTCCTGGCATGTTTGGCTAAAAGAGATGTAGTCCAAAGTTCATAAGGATATCCCAAATCCAAAGGCTTTTGGCAAGCCAAGGAAACCAACCATGTTCTGGCCTCAGGGGTAATCGAAGCTTTTCTGCCACTCCGAAAAAGGTCCTTCAAAGCTGCAATTGGACCCAACTGCAGCGCTTTGTTGACGCATCTTTCAATCTTTGGCCGGTTGGTTCCAAGCTTACGGGCAATGGCTGATATACTCTCTCCATTGGCATAAGAAATAATTATTGTAGCATTTTTTACCTCATTTATAGGTTCTGTGCGGGACCGACTTAACGATTCCAGTTCTTGTCTGGTTGCGCTGTTCAGTTCCAACTTTGGTCTCTCACTTTTGAATGGCATATCTCCTCCAAGTATAGGTTTGGATGGATAATGCCATACAGAGTGTTTTATTGCAATACTATTTCGGGATCAGTCCAATAGTGCTTACTTGCAAAATTAAAAGATATATGGTATCTTTTGGGCAGAGGAGGAAATCATATGCCCAAAAAATCTCCTATTCCAAAATGTTCGGAAAAGGACAAAAAGACGTTGGAAGAATGGGCTCGAAGTCGAACCATGGAAGCCCGTCTAGTGGAACGAGCCCAAATTGTCTTGCAGTGCCTGCAAGGTAAGTCGGTTGCGATGATTGCACGTGACCTGAAAATACGTCCCAACACAGTAATTGAATGGCGACGTCGTTTTGATAGTGAAGGGATCGACGGCCTTTATGACCTTCCACGTTCTGGAAAGCCCCGGCAATATGACGATGAATTCCGCAATCTGGTACTGAAGACACTGGAACTTCCACCGCCATCGGGTCAAGCCTGTTGGGACGGTCCTTCGGTGGCTAAGCACTTGGATACCTCTGTCCACGCTGTTTGGCGCCTATTGCGTAAAGAGGGGATATGCCTGAGTCGACAACGAAGTTGGTGTGTGAGTACCGATCCCGAATTTACTAAGAAAGCAGCCGACATAGTTGGTCTGTATTTGAACCCTCCTGAGAATGCTGTGGTGATTTCTATAGATGAAAAGCCAAGCATTCAAGCCCTCGAACGTTCCACTGGATATGTGCAAACCAGCAATGGTAAAATTGTCCGTGGACTTAAAAGCACCTATAAGCGACACGGCACCTTGAACCTTTTTGCTGCATTAGAAGTGGCAACGGGAGCGGTTCATACGCAAACGACTCAACTCAAACGACGCGTAGAATTTCTTGAGTTCATGGACCATGTAATGACAGAGGCCCAACCAGATAAAGAAATTCATGTGATCCTTGACAACTACTGCATCCATAAGAGAAACGACACATGGTTGGCCGCTCACCCAAACGTTTATTTTCATTATACCCCGACATCTGCAAGTTGGCTCAACCAAGTAAAGATTTGGTTTGGGATATTGTCCCGAAAAGCTTTACGTGGAGCCAGCTTTCAGAACGTTGAGCAGTTGTGTCAAGCCATCAAGGATTTCGTGGCCGCCTATAGTCAAAGAGCCAAACCATTTATCTGGAGAAAAAGAGAAGTGAACGGTTCACATCTCAGTAATACTATCGCTAATTTATGCAATTAAACACTAGTACAATTAAAAAAATTTACTGAACATTATCGACTGCAAACGATGTACGTATCTTCCAACGGACTAAGATTAATTGGTCTTAATCCTTAACGAAGAAGACTTTGGCCGAAACGCTGAGGCTCCTTTCCTTTTTAGGTTATGAAGAAATGATGAATCATATTGAATTTGACAATTGGGAGGACCATTGGAATAACTATGCCAATTCTGCTGAGACAAACCCCGCCCAGCGCTACCGGCACCAGTTAGTTGTGAGGTTGATCAAAAAGCATAATGATGATAACTGCATCCGAATATTGGACATTGGCAGTGGTCAAGGAGACCTGTGCGCTGCTCTTCAAGAGAGTCTCCCTAACAGTGAAGTGGTTGGATTAGAATTGAGTGCCATAGGTGTAAGAATATCACAACAGAAAGTGCCTAAGGTGACTTTTATCACAGCCGATATCTTAGACCCTCCGGATGTACTAGATAAATATGCGGAGTGGGCTACTCATGCTGTATGTAGCGAAGTATTGGAGCACGTGGACGACCCAGTGTTATTCTTGCAGCGTGTCAAAACCTATTTGGAACCAGATGGCTATCTATTCTTGACGGTACCTGGGGGTAAAATGTCGTCTTTTGACCATCACATTGGCCATATCCGCCATTTCACCCGAAATTTAATTGAAGAAGTTCTGAAGGCAGCCGGGTTTCATGTTGAAACAATATATAGGGCAGGATTCCCTTTTTTTAATTTGTATAGACTTGTTGTAATCCTCCGGGGAAGAAAGCTGATTGAAGACGTGAAATCTGGAAACAAAGGTTTTTGGGCTTCATTATCTACCGTTACAATGAAGTTTTTCAATATGTTATTCAATTTTAACTTACTAGGTAGCCCCTTCGGATGGCAAGTTATCGTGGTAGCCCGGAAACCAGGAACCTGTAATCATTGACCAATTCTGATTCAGAATAAATCATTAAAGCCACCTATTGTACACCCTTGACCGACGGAGGAGTTCTTGTATTATTTTATAACCGGCTGTGCGGGCTTTATCGGCAGCAATTTGGTAGATCGGCTATTGGATGGCGGCCATGACGTGTCCGGATTCGACAACTTCTCCACCGGTCAGGAGGACTTTTTAACCTTGGCCAATAAATCCCCCAGGTTTACCCTGACCAGAGGTGATATCCTTGATACCCAAAGCCTGACCCAGGCCATGAAGGGCTCGGATTTTGTTTTTCACCTAGCGGCCAACGCCGATGTCCGTTTCGGCACCGAACACCCTCGTAAAGATCTAGAGCAAAATACCATAGCCACTTTCAATGTATTAGAAGCCATGCGGGCCAATGGCATTAGTAAAATTGCCTTTTCATCTACTGGTTCCATCTATGGCGAACCAGAGGTTTTTCCCACCCCGGAAAATGCCCCTTTCCCGATCCAAACGTCCTTATACGGAGCTTCCAAACTCGCCGGTGAAGGGCTAATCCAGGCCTATTGTGAAGGGTTCGGATTTACGGTCTGGATTTTTCGGTTTGTGTCCATTCTTGGCGAGCGGTATTCCCACGGCCACGTGTTTGACTTCTATAAGCACCTTTTGGATGATCCTAACCACTTGCATGTCTTAGGCAATGGGCTGCAACGGAAGTCCTATTTGTATATTCAAGACTGCCTGACGGCCATGCTATGGGCTATTGAAAAGGGTACCGACAAGGTCAACATACTTAACCTGGGGGCGGACGAATACTGTCAGGTCAATGATTCCATCGGTTGGATCTGCGAACACCTGGGGCTGGCTCCGAAAATTACTTACGAGGGAGGAGAGCGGGGGTGGATTGGGGACAGCCCCTTTATCTTGCTTGATTGTTCTCGCATTAAGGCCCTCGGCTGGCGGCCCAAGCTGACAATCAAAGAAGGCATAATTAAGACGCTCCAGTACCTGAAAGAAAATCACTTTCTCTTGGAGGAACGGAGATGAAAATCTGTGTGCTTGGGATGTGGCATTTGGGCACGGTTACGGCTGCTTGTCTTGCCGCCGCGGGTTTCTCCGTCATCGGACTAGACTCAAATAAAGAGATTATTGATGGATTATCGCGAGGTAAATTACCCATCAAGGAACCGGGGCTAGAAAACCTGGTCGTCGCTGGGACAACAAAGGGTCTCCTGTCCTTTACGGATTCCCCTGATGATATAACCGACTCCGATATCCTTTGGGTCGCCTACGATACCCCCGTAGATGAAGAAGACAGAGCCGATGTCGACTTTGTCGTTGAGAATGTCCGCTCGGTTTTTCCCTTTCTTAAGTCCCAGACTTTGATAATCATTTCCTCGCAGCTTCCAGTAGGTTCAATCAAAACACTGGAGGAACTATACCACCACGACATACCCGGTGGAGCAGCCTCATTTGCCTGTGTTCCCGAAAACCTGCGTTTAGGGAAGGCTATCTCGGTATTCACACACCCCGACCGGGTCGTGGCCGGGGTCAGAACAGAAAAAGATCAAGCTTTAATCTCCCGACTGCTCCGGCCTTTCACAGATAACATTATTTGGATGTCCGTTGAATCTGCCGAGATGACTAAACATGCGCTGAATTCCTTCTTAGCAGTTTCAATTACCTTCATCAACGAACTTGCCGTAATTTGTGAGCAAGTTGGAGCCAACGTCGGTGATGTGGAAAAGGGACTGAAAAGTGATGTCCGCATTGGACCAGGCGCTTATTTGAGGGCGGGCGGACCGTTTGCGGGCGGAACATTGGCTAGAGATATCAATTACCTTATCTCATTCGGACAGAAGAACAATCTTGCCACGCCCCTTATCTCCGGGGTTTTGGAGAGTAACAACACCCATAAACACTGGTCCAGACGCGCCATTAAGAGAGTCTTAAACGAGCTACATGGTAAAAAGGTGGCCGTATTGGGGCTAACCTACAAACCTGGAACCAATACGTTGCGTCGTTCTGAATCCTTGGAAGTGTGCCGCTGGTTAAATGATCAGGGGACCCTTGTTTCAGCCTATGATCCTGTCATTGAGAATCTACCGGATGACGCCGGGTTTATTCGTCTGTGCCGCTCGGCCCAGGAGTCTTTGCAGGGCTCTCATGCTCTGCTTATGGGCACTGAATGGCCGCAATTCCGTGATTTAAAGGTTGAAGATATCATCCAGTGGATGATACACCCCGTGGTCATTGATCCGGGAAGTTTTTTAGGCGCCACACTTGGGGGAGACACCCGTGTTACTTATCTCACCGTGGGGAGGCCGTCGTGAAACTGGCGAATAAAAGAGCGATCATTACCGGTTCCAGTATGGGTTTTGGTTTTGAAGTGGCGCTGGCCTTTTTGGATGAAGGGGCCTCTGTCGCCTTGTGTGCCCGAAACGAAGAGAGACTTAACCAGGCTGTTGAGAAACTTGCAACCGACCCTGACAGAAAATCAAGAGTGTTGGCGGTACCAACCGATATATCCAGCCAATCCGACGTGCGCAGGTTGATGGAAACCGTAATTAGGGCATTCGGTGGATTAGATATCCTTCTTTGCAACGCCGGGGTTTATGGGCCAAAGGGCGCCATCGATCAGGTGGATTTAACTGAATGGGTCAGGGCAATAGAGATAAACCTGCTCGGCACGGTATTCCCCTGCCGTGAAGCCATCCCCTATCTTAAAAGACAACCTGGTGGAAAAATCATTATCATGTCAGGAGGGGGAGCAACTAATCCTATGCCGTTTCTAAGCGCATACGCCGCGTCAAAAGCCGCGGTGGTTCGTTTTGCGGAGACGCTCGCCGGCGAGACCAGCGAGTTTGGAATTTCGGTCAATACGGTCGCGCCCGGAGCGCTAAATACCCGGCTGCTGGATGAAGTCATTGAAGCCGGGCCGGATAAAGTCGGCCAATCATTTTATGACAAGATGGTCGGCATCAAGAAACAAGGGGGCACCCCTTTGGAGGTTGGCGCTGCTTTATGTGTTTTTCTGGGTTCGGACGAGAGTAACGGCATCACCGGAAAGCTGATTAGCGCCGTCTGGGATCCCTGGAAAGACCTACCAGGGCACCTCCCCGACTTAATTGATACCGATATTTATACCCTGAGGCGGATCGTCCCCGGTGATCGGGGTAAGGAGTGGGGATAGCATGAACGTCGCCATTATCGGATGTGGCTTTATCGGTGAAAAAAGATCAAATTACCTGGCTGGTTGTCGACTGACGGCCTGCGCCGACGCTGTTAAGGAACGGGCTATAGAATTTGCTCGGAAAAAGCCCGGAGTAGAGGCCACGACTCATTGGCAAGAGGCCGTTGCTCGTCCCGATGTGGATATCGTCGTGGTCGCCACCACGCACAACGCCCTGGCCGAGATTACCACAGCCGCGATCATGGCCGGAAAGCATGTCTTAGTGGAAAAACCGGCCGGCTGCAGCGCCCAGGAACTCGATCCGGTTATCGCTTTGGCGGACGAAAAGAAGGTCGTGGTCAGAGTCGGCTTTAATCATCGATACCATCCCTCTTTTATCAGGGCCAGGGAAATCGTCGCCTCAGGAGAGATGGGGGAGCTGATGTTTGTCCGGGGCCGATACGGGCACGGCGGACGCCGCGGTTACGATAAGGAATGGCGGGCCGTCAAAGAGCTGGCCGGGGGCGGCGAACTGACTGATCAGGGGGTCCACCTGATTGACTTGGCCCGCACTTTTTTAGGAGATTTCAGCCAGGTCCAAGGATTTGCCCATACCTACTTTTGGGATATGCCTGTCGAAGACAACGGTTTTATGTTACTAAAGACGCCAAAAAAACAGGTTGCTTTTTTGCACGCCAGTTGGACGGAGTGGAAAAACACCTTTTCCTTTGAAATTTACGGCCGCCTGGCCAAGCTGGAAATATCGGGTTTGGGTGGAAGCTACGGCATAGAGCGGCTGGCCTACTACAAAATGCTCCCCCAGATGGGCCCGCCGGAAACGACTATCTGGGAATACCCTTTTGCCGATACCTCTTGGGATGTTGAATTCCGCCTTTTTGTGGAAGACATCCAACTCGGACGCCAACCGGACGCCGGGTTGAGAGATGCTCGGGCAGCGCTCCAAATTGTAGAGAAAATTTATCAGGGGTCCAGCTTATGATCATCACCCGCAGTCCTTTGCGAATCTCTTTAGGCGGCGGCGGCACCGATCTGCCGTCGTATTACAAAGAGCACAGCGGTTTCTTAATCGCCGCGGCCATAGACAAATATGTCTATATTACGTTACACCATACCTTTGTCCAGGAGTTGATCATTAAATACTCCAAAATGGAGCGGGTCGGCTCAATTGATGAAATCCAGCATCCCATCATCAGGGAGTGCTTGCGATTAACCGGGGTCGAAGCGCCCCACCTGGAAATGACCAGCATGGCCGACATTCCAGCCGGCACCGGATTGGGCTCTTCGGGCAGTTTTTCCACCGCCCTGCTTAAGGCCTTACACACCATGAAGAAGAATCTGGTCCATCCGAACGAATTAGCCGAACAAGCCTGCCATATTGAAATAGACATCCTAAAAGAACCCGTGGGCAAACAAGACCAATATATCGCGGCCTACGGCGGCCTGACCTGTTTTCGGTTTATGCCCAATGGGCAGGTGGAGGCCTGGCCGCTTAAGATCGCTCAAGACACCATTTACAATCTTGAGGACAATTTGCTCCTTTTTTTCACCGGTTACTCTCGCTCCGCCTCGGGCATCTTAAAAGAACAAGATGACAAGAGCAAAAAGAATGACCGGGACATGATTTCTAATTTGCATTTTGTGAAGGAATTGGGCCAGGAAAGCCGGCAGGCATTGGAATCCGGTGACTTGCATAAGTTTGCCGAACTCATGCACGTGCATTGGGAGCACAAGAAACAGCGATCCGGGGGCATGAGCAACGATCCTATTAACGACTGGTATGAAATCGCCCGAGCCAACGGGGCCCTCGGCGGAAAATTAGTCGGCGCCGGTGGTGGCGGATTTCTCATGTTTTATGCCGAAGACAAAGTAAATCTCCGCCGGGCCATGAGGGAAGTGGGGTTGCCCGAGGTCCGCTTCAGGTTTGATTTTGAAGGGACTAAAGTGATCGCTCAATCATGATTGCCGACCCTCTACACGTAGCTATTCTGGCTGGGGGATTGGCCACCCGCCTCAGGCCCCTGACCCAGACCATTCCCAAGGCTTTGATCGATATAAATGGGGAACCATTTATCGCCCACCAGCTTAGGCTGTTGAAGACCGCGGGGATAAAGAAAGTCGTTATCTGCGCCGGGTACTTAGGGCAGATGATCCAGGACGTTGTCGGAGACGGGCGGCAGTTTGGGTTGGAAGTGAAGTTTGTCTTTGATGGTGACCGCCTCTTGGGCACCGGCGGGGCCATTAAAAACGCCCTACCCCAATTAGGCGACACTTTTTTCGTGCTTTATGGCGACTCCTACCTGACTTGCGATTATTCGGCAGTGCAGCAAACCTTTGAGGGAAGTGGTTGCCGGGCCTTAATGACCGTATATTGCAATAAAGGCGCCTGGGACACCAGCAACGTGGAATTTGGGCACGGGCGGATCATCAATTACGACAAGAAGAACATCAGTCCTCAAATGCATCACATCGACTATGGGCTGGGCGTGTTCCGCGCCGTTGCCTTTTCTTCTGTCCCGAATGACGACCCATATGACTTGGCCGAACTCTACCAGGAGTTACTCCGGAGCCGGGATCTGGCCGGTTACGAAGTTGCGGAACGGTTTTACGAAATCGGGTCGCTCCAGGGACTGGAGGAGCTTCGTCGACTATTGTCGCCGTCACCGGACTTCCTTGATAATTCAAAAAGGGATTCAATCCCGGGAGCTTAACATGGATTTTGCTACAAATTTTCTTGCACAGGCCAAACAAATAATCGATCTGTTGGATACCGCCGCCATTGAGAAGACCGCCGCCTTGATTGAAGAGACCAGGCGCAACAAGGGACGGATGTTTATTCTCGGTGTGGGTGGGGGTGCGGCCAATGCCTCCCATGCCGTCAACGATTTTCGCAAGATCGTGGGCATTGAAGCCTACGCCCCGACGGATAATGTGTCTGAATTGACGGCTCGGACTAACGATGACGGTTGGCAGAGCGTCTTTGTGGAATGGCTCAAAACCAGCCGGCTCAATCAGAATGATATGATTTTTGTCTTCTCGGTCGGTGGCGGCGATTTGGAAAAAAATGTCAGCCCCAATCTGGTCTCCGCCCTCCAGTATGCGAAGGAAGTGGGGGCTAAAATCGGTGGCGTGGTCGGCCGAAGCGGCGGTTACACGGCCAAAGTGGCGGATGCTTGCGTCATCATTCCGACCGTCGACCCGTCCCTGGTCACCCCTCATACCGAAGCGTTTCAAGGTGTTGTCTGGCACCTTCTGGTCTCCCATCCGCGGCTTAAAACCGGGGAGACCAAATGGGAATCCGTCAAATGAACCCAACCACCCGGAGCGCCGTGTTTCTTGACCGAGATGGGGTCATTAATCGGTCAGTCGTTAAAGATGGAAGACCTTATCCTCCGCAGTCCGTGGAGGAGTTAGTCTTATTACCTTTGGTCCCCGAAGCTTTGACCAGGCTGAAAAACGCCGGATTTCTTCTCATCGGCGTGACCAACCAGCCTGATGTGGCCAGGGGAACGCAGAAACGCCGGGTGGTCGAAGACATTCATACCGCCCTGCGGTCTAAATTACCCCTTGACGACATTCTGACCTGCTTCCATGATGATCAGGACGGGTGTCTCTGCCGGAAACCCCAGGCAGGGTTATTGCTTCAGGCCGCTGAACAATATCATATCGATCTCTCATCCAGCTTTATGGTCGGTGACCGCTGGCGGGACATAGAAGCCGGCCACAACGCGGGATGTCGTACAGTTCTAATTGACTATGCTTATGCCGAAAAACCACCAAAGATTCAGCCGCACCTAAGCGTGCCTTCGCTTTTTGAGGCCGTGGATTGGATTCTGGATCAAGCAAAATTTAAGGAGATGGGCACATGAAAAAGGTATCTGAATTAAAGATAAAATTGTTTGCCGATGGCGCGGATAAGGCCGGAATGTTGGAGATGTATCCCAAGCCGTACATTAAGGGCTTCACTACCAATCCCACCCTCATGAAAAAAGCCGGTATATCCGACTACGAGGCCTTTGCTTCGGACATTCTCAAGTCAATCCCGGACCGGCCCATTTCTTTTGAGGTTTTTTCCGACGACTTCGAGGAGATGGAGCGACAGGCCAAGAAGATCGCGAGCTGGGGCGATAATGTTTACGTGAAGATTCCAGTGATGAATACCCAGACCCGGTCCTCTGTCGAATTGGTGCGCCGACTGGCCGATGCCGGGGTCAAGGTCAATGTTACGGCCTTGATGACCCTGGGACAGGTTCGGGACGTGAGCAGTGCGTTAGCCGGGGGCCCTCCGGCCTATATTTCAGTGTTTGCCGGGAGAATAGCCGACTCCGGCCGCGACCCGGTGCCTCTTATGGCCGCGGCCGTGGAAATGATCGCGGTTAATCCCAATATCGAGCTTATTTGGGCCAGTCCCCGGGAACTTCTCAATGTCTTTCAAGCCGACGAAGTAGGCTGTCAAATTATTACCGTGACTAATGATGTCTTAAAGAAACTTGATCTGGTCGGTAAGGACCTGTACGAATATTCTTTGGATACGGTCAAAATGTTTCGGAATGACGCCGTTGGCGCTGGCTACACTCTTTAGTTACCCTTTAACAAGAGGAGGATTAAGTATGAAGAAAAAACTAACAAAAATTATTCTTTATGTGATTACTTCTGCCCTTTCCATTGGTCTAGTTGTTGCCACTGTTTTTGCTGTCGATCCGGGAAAGAATGATATTCCTTTGGCAGAAAAACTACCACTGACGGCTTTTTCAGCGTCATCTTATTACGTCAATGATTCCGTATATTCGCCACAACATGCTAAGCTCTCGGACACCTCGGCACATTCAAATTGGTCGGCAGGTGAATTAGACCAAAACCAATGGCTCCAGGTCGATTTAGGTAAAGTTCGAGAAATTGTGGGAGTGGCGACGAAAGGCAGGCACGCTAATTACCTTCAGTGGGTCACATCATATGCACTAAGCTATAGCTCCGACGGAAAACAGTGGACCTTCTATAAAACCAAAAGTGATAAAGATCGGACCCTTTTTCAAGGCAACCAAGATACGAATACGCTGGTTTTTCATCGCTTCCCCAAGCCCATTAAAGCAAGATTTGTCAGAATCCATCCCGTAACTTGGCATGAACATATTACGATGCGGCTGGAACTTTATGGTTCTGCAAAAAAATAGAGTCTTTTTCCGCCTGTTTTTGGCTGGTTCACCTCCGGCCAAAGACAGGCCTAAAATATGCCTGCCCGCCCCATTTAATCACCAGAAACATATTTAAATTGATGAGTTATTCACTTTCCCACAGGGGGCAATTCCTACGATGTAAACGTGCATTTTAATCCTGGGGAGTGCGACATCTGAAACGTATCGTTATAGTTATTCATGGAAAATTAGTATTACCTCGGAGACACTGAGCGGAGTTGTGATTCACGATTTCAGCGGATTCCAAGCGAAACAGGGATCCCCGCTGTGGCCCTTCGTGGCTCCGGCTTTCTTTATTCTCTATCTGGCGGCTTTTTCTCGTAAGGGTTGCCAAATAATGGCGGGCGACTTGAATTCTTGGCGCTTTGGGAGAATCTTATGAAACTTAAAAACTGCAATTGACTTCTTGTGGTGAAAGCAAAGGCTATCCGTTATTTTTGTTATTACCATTTTTTAAACATCTATAACATATGGTTACACTGTCTCGTGGAGGCAAATTACGCGGATAGGCCAAAACGGTCCGTTAAACATTCCGTTCGGGTCTTTTGAGCGTAGTAATCCCTTTACCTCCACGAGGCGTCCTCTTTTTGTTCAGTTTGTAACGGAAGTTCCAGACGCCATTTTGTTACTGTCGTGATATATCAAGAAAAAGTGTCATTTGGTGACCGATTTGTACTCATGTATGTATAAAAATATATCTTGACAAATAAGAAATTATTTGATAATAATATACTCATGTATATAATCGAGGTCCCCACAAAAACTAAAGACGGCAAAATTTCCCATCTCTGTATCCTGCTCAGAGAATCTTATCGGGAAAAGGGTCGAGCCAGGACTCGGACCATTGCGAATTTGACCACTGTCCTCCTGAAGACGTCGCCGCCATAAAATTCGCCTTAACGCATAAGAACGATATGTCGTTATTGGCTAATGGCAAGGATTCGGTTGAGGTTAAGGAAGGCATAAGCATTGGAGCAACTTGGTTACTATATGAACTTGCAGGATAAATTGGAATTGAGAAGGCCCTGGGGTCTGACAGACAGGGAAAATTGGCATTATGGCAAGTCATGGCCAGACTAATTGGACAAGGGTCAAGGCTGTCGGCGGTCAGACTTGCACAAGTCCATGCGGCGTGTGATGTATTAGGAATTAAAGACAAATTTAATGAAGATCATCTTTATGACAATTTGGCTTGGATAGCGGACAACCAAAAGGTAGAGTAGAGTACTGATGATAGAGTTGGTTCAGGAACTTTAAATGACGCCCTCGCCGCACGCGGCTACTACGTGTCATAGAGCCGTCCCGATCATCAGTTGCCCCCTCATTCAAACCGGACGTGCGGATTTCCCGCATCCGGCTTTCCTAAAGACTCTCGCCGAGGACATGCACAGGAGTCACGAAATGCGTTCACAGGTAGATCAATCCCAATTGCTTGAAATGAGCGTAGAAGGTGGTCCCCTTAGGTGGTCTGAACGGTCGCTGGCTCCGGCGCGTCAAGTGACGATACAGGCGATCCCTTACGTAGCTGTTAATCTTATTAAAAACCACGCGAGGATAGCCAGGCTGGAAGTAATTACTCCACCCGGCCAGATGGGTGTTCAGGTCCTCTATAAGACTGGGCAAGGGAACCCAGCTTCTGCTCAGGCCTGTCATTTCCCGCAGTTTCGCCTTTTCGTTCTGCACCGCCTTCTTCGAGGGAAACATGTTTAAATATCGCTTTCTTGCTTCCCAGAGGTCGCGGTCAAAACGAAAACAGTATCCCAAGAAGTCCAGTGTTGCCCCTTCGTCATGAAGGTTAAGCACTTGCGTCTTGTCCCGATTGATCTCCAGGCCCAACCATTCCTCGATGGTCCGCTCAATCCAACCTGTAATTCGCTTGTCGATAAAACGCGCTAGAACAACAAAATCGTCAGCATAACGCACCAACCTGGCCTTAGCCCAGGTGCTCGGACCATTGGCCCGGTGGAAAACCTTGTCAAACCAGTGCAGGTAAATATTCGCCAAGAGTGGTGAAATAACCCCGCCTTGAGGTGTCCCCTGCGTCGTCCGGCGGAGTTGATTACCCCCGGAATTTCCAGGTTTGTGCGGCTCTGCCACCGGCGCCTCCAGCCACATCCGAATCAGCTTCAGAACCTGTCCATCGGAAATTCGCATCCGCAAACACACCATCAGCTTATCATGAGGGATAGAGTCAAAATACCCTTTCAGGTCCGCATCATACACGGCACAGAGGCCCGCCTTGAGATACTTTCTGATCTCCTCCAGGGCTTGATGCGCCGAACGGCCCTGGCGAAAGGCATAGGAACAGTCTTCAAAATCCGCCTCGAAGATCGGTTCGAGAATCAACAATGTCGCCATCTGAACGACCCGGTCGCGCACCGTCGGGATGCCCAGCGGCCGCATTTTACCATTGGCCTTCGGAATGTAAACCCGTCTGACCGGTTGCGGCTGGTAAGTCTTCTGGCGAATACTCTGTTGAATCTCCTTGATAAAACCCGTTACTCCGCCGGCGCTCTTTTCGATGTCGGTGATAGACACCCGATCTGTTCCCGGTTTTCCGCCGTTGGCCCGGACCTTGTCCCAGGCAGCATACAGTACGTCATCCCGGCTAATGTGTTCATACAGCGCATAGAACCGAAACTTCGGCTCCTGCTTGGCCTTTTGGCCCAGTTTCCGTCTCAAGGAAGAGAGCTTCTTCGACCAGTCAATTTTAACGCCGGTCGCCTGTTCCGTAGTAGGTTGGCCCAAATTAGGATCGTCCAATCGGCTCTCCCTCTCTCTTACCGAAACATGTCTTCAGTAGGGTCCCTTGGCTCCACGGTCGTTACCCGCTTCCCGGCTACTATGGACCCCTCCGACTCCCGGCGCAGTCGCATGGAGGT
>JADFYN010000063.1 GCA_015233055.1 Deltaproteobacteria bacterium | reverse complement strand
CGGGACGTGTCCCAGGCGTTCCTGAGCCAGTCCCAGGCCCTGATGCGCCGCGACGCTATCCGGCTTTAGCTCCAAGGCCCGGGCATAGCACTGAGCGGCCTGGCCATAGCTACCCTGGTCGGCCAACGCCGCGCCCAACATGATTTGGGTATCGGGGTTGTCAGGATTATATCTGGCCGCCAGGTAGAATTGGTCAATCGCTTCGGGTATCTTACCCTGTTTGAACAGGGTTGTTCCAAGGTTATGATGCCCCCCTTGACTATGAGGATTCTTGGTCACCACATCTGACCACAAAGTCAGGTTATCCTGCCAGATCCGATTGTGGATTATGGTGATGTGCCCCAAAGTGAACACAATGACGGCGGCTGTGGCCACCCTGAGCCATAATCTGGGTCCGGTTCTCCAAAAAAGCAAATAAGCCGTCAGCATCGCAAAACCGACCAGGGGCAAATAAAGCCGGTATAGATAAATCATCTCCAACCTGGGTACCAGAGCTTCGATAGCCAGGTTGATCAAGAACCAGAGGATACAAAATGAAATGAATCGGTACCGTCTGGCCAGGCCCACGGCCAGGCCGAACAGGCCGGTGAGGGACACGAGTGAGCAGAGGGTGGTGCCGGGATCGACCAGGGAATGGGAAGTAGTGATGTAGTTTAGTAGATTGAGCCGGTCGGGATGAGGAAAGAGGAGCATGCTGATATAGAAGATAATCACTCGGAACTGGGTCATGACCCGCTCCCATTCGGTAAAAGGGGGCGTGGGTCCGGCCAGGATGGGGTAATCGTGAGCGACTTTGCCGAAGGGGTGCCCCTCGGAAAATAAATAGGTCAGCAGAACCAGCAGAGCCACCGAGAGAAACAGATAGATCAAACCTCTCCACAACCGGGCCGGGGTCAGATTTTGAAAGAAATACCATTCATAGAGTAAAATAATCAGGGGCAAAGTCGCCGCGGTCTCTTTGGACCCAAATGCCAGGATCCCGAAGAACAAACAAAAGGCAAAGATCAGCCGTCGCCGCCATCGGATCTCAGTCAGCCGGCCCTGGAGGTAACACAGCAAGGAGCCAAGGTAAAACATCACGGCCAGGCTGGTCATTCTCTGGGTCATATAGGTCACCGCCTGGACCTGGACCGGATGAACAATGAATACGGCAGCGGCGAACAAAGACATGATTGAGATAAGCGACAGATCCGGCGCCGAATTTTTTTGGCCCGGCACTGCGGATAGGCGGGCCAGAGTCAAAAATGAAATGAAGTAGACCAACATCCCGGACAAGAGATGGATGCTTAGACTGACCAGCCGGAAGGCCGTGACGTTATATCCCCAAAAGAAATAATCGAGGGTGAAACTAATGCAAGACACCGGCCGGTTTGGGACCAGGCCGCGAACCCCGGCCTCGTAAATCCCCTTTAGACTGAACTGGGTCATTCTAATATGGGGATTGTCAACGATGAGGACATTATCATCAAAGACAAAAGGGTACTGTAATGTATTGGAATAGATGCCAATGCAAATGAGACTGATGATGATCAAGTTCAAATAATGAAGCCGGACGTCAAAATGATAATCAAATCTCGCCTCATCCGGTTCGGATTCGTCTGGAAATTCATTAAGGGCGACCTCCGGTTCTTCTCCGCTCGCGGTGGCCTCAGTCACAAGCCCTGGGCCTATCTCGTCCCTATCCATTTTAGACTCCGGCAGTTATGGTTTTTGGGTGGCCTCTTCCAGGCTGCGGCGGGCCGGGGCGAAATCCGGAACTAGCTTGAGCGCCTCTGAAAATCTTCGGATGGCCTGATCGGTCCGGCCCTGGGCCATCAAAGCCCGGCCAAGGTTATAGAGGGCCTCGGGATAGTCGGGATTGATCCGAACAGCCTCGGAGAATTGTTTAGCCGCCTCTGGGACGCTTCCCTGGTCCATCATCGTCATCCCCAGGTTATTATGGGCCATGGCCCAGTCGGGATTAAACCTGACCGCCTCGGAAAAGTTTGCCGCGGCTTCCTTTATCTTTCCTTGACCGGCCAGAACTGAGCCCAAATTATTATACGCTTCGGCATAATTCGGTTTGATCTTTAGAGCTTCAAGGTAGTGATTGATCGCCCCCTGGATATCACCGCGGCCGGCCAGGGCCACGCCCAGGTTATACCGGGCTCCGGCGTATTCGGGATTGATCCGGGCCGCCTCCGAAAACTGTTTGACTGCTCCGTCAAGATCACCGCGACCAAGCAACGCGGCGCCTAAGCTGTTATGAGCTTCGGCAAAACCGGGTCTCAGGCGCAATGCCTCGCCGGCCTCCCTGACCCCGCTGTCGGTATCTCCATATTTGACCAGGGCCAGGCCCAAAAAATAGTGGGCATCGGCATTATTCGGTTCAAGTTGGATTGCCTGAGCAAAAAATCTGATACTTTCTTCCGTATTCCGGGGATCCGCCAAAATGTCTTCCAATTTGCTTTGGGCTTCCACATAATCGGCCTTGGCCCGGACCGCCTCGAACAAGTAACCCAGAGCTTCAGTCATCCGACCTATTTCAGCCAAGAGATGGCCCAGATTGTAGTCGGCATAGGGACTATCCGGCCTGATCCGCAGAGCTTCCAAGTAGTTGTTCATGGCCTTAGCCGTCTGTCCTTGCTTCTCATAGATGGCCCCCAGGCCATTGTAGGCGCCGGCATAATCATTGTCCAACCGGGAGGACTCCGAATAGTGCTTGATGGCTTCATCCGTCCTGTCCTGCTCGGCCAGGGCCTCGGCCAGATTGTAATGGGTCTCCGGGTTGGCGGGATCATATTTCACGGCCTGGTCGAATAAACCAATGGATTCCTCCGTCTTTCCCTGGCGAAACATTATCTTTCCAAGACTCAGATAGGCCATGGAATCGGTCGGCTTGATCTGCAAGATCTGTAAATAGTGTTCCCGTGCCCTGTTCAAATCGCCGCGATCCATCAAAATCATGCCCAGATTATTGTGTGCGTCGATATAGTCGGGTTTAAGCCGCAAAGCCTGGCTAAGGTGGCTGCTCGCCTCCTGGAGTTTACCCTGAGCATAAAGAGCCGCCCCCAGGTTGTTGTGAGCGCCGTGACTCAACGGATTCTTGGACACGACGTCGCTCCAGAGGGTGATGTTGTCTCGCCAAACCAGGTTATGGGAGTAAGCGCTGAAGCCCAGGGCAACGATAATCACCCCGGAAATAATCACTCCCACTCCAACCATTTTGGAGGTCAGGCGGTAGATCAGGTACGGCAAATATACGGCCAGGGCGACCAGGGGCAGGTAAAGCCGGTATTGATAAATAAACTCCAGCTTAATGGCCGAAGATTCAATAACTAAGTTGATAAAATACCATAGAATGCAAAATGACAACAACCGATGCCGTCGGGCCGCACTCAGGGCCAGGCCGAGACATCCAAGGATAGCCAGAAGAGATAAAAAAGTGGTGATGGGATCGAACAAAGAATGAGACACGGTTATCGAATGGAGGAGGTTGAGTCTTTGCGGGTGTGGATAAAAAAGCAGGCTCAGATAGAAGATAATCACCCGCCATTCCGTCATCACCCTTTCCCAAGCCGTAAAGGCAGGTGTGGGACTAGAAAGGATTGGGTAACCCTCAGAAAATTTATGGATTAACTTCCCTTCTGAAAAAATGACGGTCAACAGGACCAGTACAACCACCGGAATAGCCAAATATTTGATACTTCGCTTGAGCCAATTGAAACTCAAGTCCTGAAAAAAATACCACTCATAAAGAAATACCACCAGCGGCAGGGTGGCCGCGATCTCCTTAGAGCCAAAGGCCAGGGCCCAGGAGACCAGGCCGGCCGACAACCAGGTCCTCTTCCGCCCTCTGGATGGAGATTTCCGGCCGGCGATATAGCAAAGCAACGATAACAGGCACAGCATGGCGGACAGACTGGTCATGCGCTGAGTGATATATGTCACCGCCTGGACCTGGACGGGATGGGTGACGAAGATTAAACCCGCGGTCAATGACATCATGAGAATAGGGAATCCAGCCGGCTGTGGCCGGGCCTGGTTGGAAATCTCCGCCATCTGCCTGAAAGTCAGGAAAGAAAGAAGATAGACCAGCATTCCGGCCAGCAGGTGGATGGCGATGTTGGTCAGGTGGTAGCCGGTAACATCGTATTTTCCAAAATAGTAATTAAGAGATAAGGTGAGACCTTCCAACGGCCGATTCAGCACGGGAGTCCGGAAGGCGGCATCGGACAATTCTTTGAGGCCGAGCCGGGTTATTCGGATATGGCTATTCTTTTCAATAATATAATGATCATCGAAGACGAAAGGGTAGTGGATCGTCTGGGCATAAACCAGTGCGCCGACGAAACATATGGCCATGAGACACAGCAGGTGATATCCGAGCCGAATCCCGTCCCCGGCCGGCAGACGCCTCTGGTGAGGACTATCTTGGTGATCGACAGACGGCACTACCGGTCCCACATCTGCGGTCAGTCCTTCGGTTTTTAAAAAATCGGAACCCATGTGCTCTCCGATCTCGGTCCGGGACAAAAGGTTCGAGGCATTATAGCCGAGTGACGTAACCTTCAACTGAATTTTCTTCTCAGTTTGTCCAGGTAATCGGGTTCCAAATCATCTATGTACTTGATTATGGTTTTTGATTGGTTATCATCCAGGTAACCTTTTTCGGACAAGAACCGGTAGAACAGCTTCAAAGCCGGCGGAATATTGACATATTGTTCTGGTTTGATCGATACCTCACTTAAGACGAAACCAAACAGAAATTCCTCCAATAGAGCCGGAGACACAGATTTGAAGACAACCTCTTCGGGATGTTCATCCTGGTATATAAAATATAGAAACAACACCGCATAAGAACTAAATTCATCATAAGATTCAAGTAGTCCGGTTTCTTCAACCCAAATAGAAAAAAGGCCGATACATTCCGTGGCCATGTCGCCAAAGTAAGACTCCCAGTCATCATACTCGGCCTGGTCATAAATGTACTGGTCAACCTGGTTTATCATCGACACCAGGTGGGCATCCGGTTCCGTCTGGGCGGCCGGGCTGTTCAGGATATTTATTTTTGAATAGTCAAACTCAGCTATAAGAATAGGGCCTTCTTTTCTTAGAAACAAGACCGAGCCGGATTCGGGTTGAATATCCGAGGGGAACAGGTATTCCTTTCGATCGAGCATCATGTCGAGCAATTCAGTTGCCTGGTCATGATCAAGCTTCAACTGCTTCTTGATAATCTTTATGATAGGCCCTGCGTCTGCAACAGCATCCAACTCATTATCCGGGTCTTGGATGAGGATGGAATAAGTCCAGATGGCCGTCACAACCTCTATAAGTTTATTGATCCCCTTCCGGTCGTTCGGGTCAATCAGGTCCATGATCGGTTTACCGAACTCCCCGATGGCAACTGTCAGACCTACCTCCCGAAAACCTTCGGGTGGTTCAAGGTCGTCCATCATCGGCTGGTCCATCAAATCCATAAAGGCATCGAATTCCGGAACGGAAGCGGCCCAGCTCCGTCCCTGGGTATTCGAGGTCGGTTTCTTGACCGGCTTCTTTTTTTTTCCGGCAGCCTTTTTCTTCTTCTTGGACATAAGTTGACTCCAGTAATCGTCAATCCGATCCGGTATAAGGTCGAATTGCGAGCAACCAGCAACAGGGGCCTTAAACCAAAGGGATACAATCTTGGTCCCGGTCGTCTTTTCCGGCTTCCTCAGCCGCCGCATAGGCCGGCAAGTAAACTTTGAATGTGGTGCCTTGGCCCACCCGGCTGTCGACCTCGATCCACCCCCCATGTTGCCTGACCACCCCATAACCAAACGACAAGCCCAACCCTATCCCCCCAAACCCTTTGCTGGTATAGAACGGCTCGAAGATATGGGGCATGATCTCAGGATCAATGCCTGCTCCGGTGTCGGCCACCGAGACGGCGACAAATTTTCGCGCTCGCGCTTCCCCCACTCCGCCACATAGGCTCTCGTTAATAGTCATGTTTTCAGTACTAATGGTCAGGGTGCCGACTCCCTTCTTAGCCAGGGCGTCAATCGAGTTCAAGGCCAGATTCATGATACTCTGTCTGATCAAACTCGGGTCGGCAAACACCGGATCGAGCCCTTCTCCAGGTAAAATAACCAGGTTTATGGCGTTGTCCACTTTCGTCATCAAATCCCGCCCTACTTCCGAAATAGTTTCATTCAAATTAACCGGTTCCGGTATGAGTTTCTGCTCCAGGCTGAAAGCCAACAATCCATCGATCTTTTGGACGGATTCATCAACACTTTGTTTGATTTCCCTGGCGCTTTCCAGTATCTCCTCATTATCGGTGAGCATGGTCAAGTAATCGCTATTACCCAGGATTGCAGTGAGCTTGTTCTTAAGTTCATGGGCCACCCCTCCAACCAGGATCCTGATGGCTTCCATTTTTTCGATCTGGAATAATTGCGTCTCAATCCGCTTTTGGACGGTGATATCTCGCAGGGCGACGATACTCCCGGCCGGTTTCCCGTCTTTGTCCGTAAGTGTGGCGCCGCTTATCCCCACGGCGATGACTTTCCCGGATTTGGTCAACCGCGTGCTCTCAATACCTGAAAAACTCTCACCGGCCATGACCTTACCTTCTATTATCGAGGTCTTGGGGCGTTCCTCCAGGGGAACAAAGAAGTCTATCCGCTCCCCCTCAACCTCCTCTAAAGCCCAGCCAAACACGCGGGTAAAGGCCGGATTCAAATAAACCACTTTGCCTTCAATGTCAAAGATCACCACTGGATCCGGATTAGCTTCCACCGTCTGGTATTGCATTTCGCTTTTGCGCAGAGCTTCCTCAACCTGTCGGCGCGCGGTGACGTCTCGGGCAATCCCCCGAAATCCTTTCGCCTGACCTTTTGGACCCCGGACCAAGGAAACAGAACTCTCGATGTGATGCAGCGAACCATCTTTGTTGATGGCCTCCCAATACACGGCTTTGGCCGGCGTCTCAGCGGCCAGAACCTGCTGATAAATTTTCTTAAGCCTGGCCGCATTTTCTTTATCACAAAAATCTTTATTATTCTTACCCAGTAACTCCATTTTATCGTAGCCCAGGATCCGGCACAGCGCCTCATTGAAAAAGGTTAGATTCCCGTCCAGATCCACCTCGTAATAGCTGTCTTCAATATTTTCTAAAATGGTCCGGTATTTTTCCTCGCTTTCCCGCAGAGCTGCCTCGGCTTTTTGGCGGCGGACGATATCTAATTGTAGTTGCCTATTTTTATTAACTAAATCACCAGTACGAATCCTGACCAGGTCTTCCAACATATCCCGATACTTCTTCAGTTCAACTTCGGCTCTTTTGCGTTCCGTAATATCCCGATGAATTATGAAACTGGCCAGAGTGTTGCCGGCACGGTCGCAAACAACGGCCGAGGTGATATAAACGTCTAATAACCGACCGTCTTTGGTCAGTCGTTTGGTCTCAAAAGAGACATCTTCGCCGCGGCGGTTGGCGGCCACTGATTCTCCAGTTATTTCCAGTTCGTCGGGCGGGACAAAATCTATCCGGCGGCCGGCCAACTCCTCCCGCGTCCAGCCGTATTTATCGACAAAGGAGTTGTTGGCATAGATCACCCGACCCAGCGGATCATAGACAACGACCGGGTCGGGAATAGCCCCCAAGAGCAATCGGCAGCGATCGTCATCGTTTTTTAGATCCTCCTCAAGACTTTTGAACTGTGTCACGTTGGGCCGGCTCCGGTGGCCGTACTGGCGTTTGTCTTTCTTGTCGTCCAAATCGGGCGGCTTTTGCGACGGCCACCGGCTATGTTGCAGGTTCAATCCCAGTAAAGGTTTGGTTACATGGTTCTCAAGCCGCGTCACCAACCGTCGCAGCTCCTGCACCTCAGTCATGAGTTGTTCTTTGCTTTTCTCTTTATCTTCCATTTCCCACACGCCAGGTCACATAACTTAAGCAGTTGCGCCGAGTTTCCCATAATCTATGGATAGTCAAAATTCTGCATGAACATTGCTCAGTCGATAACATTTCGAGTTGTTGTAGGTTTTCATAGAATATGCCGGATAGTTCCCGGCTGACCGGATCAGACAGTCGAGCCCTGACCAGCCGGTCATACCGTCAATGTGTCTATAAACTCCTTAACTCACCTTCCGGCGTATTATGCTGCGTACTCAAAAGGAATGCAAGCTGAAAACAGGGGTGACGACTCTAAATATCGCGGCAATGACCAAAGCATGATGAGCGTTCCATAGGTTTGGGGACCGTTATTAATCATGACAGCGTTGATGCCGTCCTGCAGGGGGTGATAAATCAATTTTTTTTAACCTACCGGCAAAAGCTCGTTCTGCCGATTGGCTGACCATTACCTGTTGACAAACACCTGGTTAGGGATTAGGATATTAAGACTACTTAGCTTATATTTCATACTATCAATCCCTGGCCGAAGCGTTTAGGCCGGCAAAAAAAGGTGAGCAGCAAAATGAACACGTTGATTGAGTTAAAAAATTCCTTTAAATCATATACCTATGACCAAGATAAAGTCATTTCTCCAGACCGGACCGTGGCTACAATCAAAGAACGCCTGGCCCGGATCCAACTCGATATCCTCAAAGAAGTCATCCGGATCGATACCGGCCGGTTGGATATCCCCGTCTATCTCAGTTTTTGTGGCTCTGATGCCTTTCACACCATCGGAACCAAAAAGCAAATGGGCAAAGGAGCCACCCCTATCCAGGCCGAGGCCAGCGCTTTGATGGAATTGATGGAACGATTCAGCTTTTTTCATTTTGTCAAGGGGACTGGTTTTATGCGGGCAAGCTACGATAACCTGGCCGAGAAAGCCCTTCCCTTTCCCTTGATTGCCGCCTCGGTTCATCATCCCGTCGATGACCTGGCCCAGGCTTACCAGGCCATTAAGGACTTGCCCCTGGAATTCACCCCGGCGACCAACCTGACCCAAGGCCGGGACTATCTCGTTCCCTTTAACTGGTTCTATGAAATCAACGAATTCAACGGACCATCAGCCGGGAACAGCCTGGAGGAGGCTATTGTCCAGGGGCTGGGCGAGGTGGTCGAGCGGCATGTCTCCGCCCTGGTCTGTGAGCAACGGCTGGTCTGTCCGGACATTGACCTGAACACCGTCACGGACCCGGTGGCTAAGGAGCTTATCGCCAAGTACCGGTCTAAGGGAATTGTCCTCAAGGTCAAGGATTTCACCCTGGGGCTGGGTATCCCCTCCATTGGGGCCCTGGCCTATGATCCGGAAAATTTTCCAGGCCGGAGCGAGATCGTCTTTACCGCCGGGACGGCCACCAGCCCCGAAAAGGCGCTAATCCGGGCCTTGACTGAAGTGGCCCAACTGGCTGGAGACTTTGAAAGCCAACCTGGATACATCGCCAGCGGCTTGCCTAAATTTAATCACCTGGGTGAGGCCGATTATGTCTTTCAGTCCCCTGCGACCATTGCCCTGGCCGACTTGCCCGATCCTTCAAATGACAACCTGAAAACTGAAATTCTCAACTGCACCCAGGCCCTGGCCCGGCATGGCCTGGAAGTACTGGTGTTGGAGACCACCCATCCTCTACTCCAGGTCCCGGCCGTGTATGTCATGATCCCCGGAGCCAGATTCCGGGAACGAGCGAGCGCGTCCAGTGTCGACTTTTTCGCGGCCAAGCTGGCCACCAAGACCTATCCTCCGGAGGAGGCCCTGACCTACCTGAAGTACCTTAAAGGGCTTTACCCCGCCAGGTACTATTTGCCTTTTTACAGCGGTCTGGCCCGGCTGGAAAAGCAGGATTATTCCGGTGCGATAAACGAGTTGAAAGAGGCCCTGGCTTTGAACCCGCACGAACAGGATTTAGCCTCCATCTACTGCCACCTGGGCATTGCCTTCAAGGAAGCGGGTGACTTTGCGGAGGCCATCACCCAGTTGCAGCAGGCATTGGAACATGACACGGAACGAAGCGACGTGCACAACCTGTTGGGATTTTGTTGCTACAAGCTGAAAAAATATCAGGAGGCGATCAAATGCTTTGAGGAGGCCATCCGCCACAATCCCGGTTCCGCCATTGATTATGCCAATATCGGGGTCAATCTGAGGGCGCTGGGCTTTAAGGAAGAGGCCAAAGAGATGTACCGGATGGCCTTGGAGTTGGATCCGGGATTGGATTTTGCCCGGAATCATCTATCCGAATTGGGATGAAAAAGGATTAAGCTTCGAGGTTTACATTGACAACAAATCATCATGACAGGTTTTTCAAAAAAATGTTCTCGGGTCAAGACCTGGCCAAAGACTTCTTGGCTAATTATTTACCAGGGTACATACTTGGCCAGCTCGATTTAAGCACTCTTGAAACCACAACAGATTCCTTTGTGGATGACCAACTAAAGGAGCATTTTTCAGACCTTGTTTACCGAGTGAACATAAAGCAGTCTCAACAGGCTTATGTCTGTATCTTGTTGGAGCATAAGAGCTATCAGGAAAGACTCGTGCCGCTGCAACTGTTTAGATATATGAATCAGATGTGGTCCTATGTCATTTCCCAGCAGCCGGCCTCAGAGTATTTACCTGTTATCATTCCACTGGTGTTTTATCACGGAGCCACAACCTGGGCTGGATCAACCAAGTTTAGCTCGTTATTCAATGCTACGGATGAGTTGAAACGGCATCTCCCTGATTTTGAATATCTTCTTTTGGACTTATCTACTCTGGCGGATGAAGAAATTAAAGGAGATGTCAAGACAAGGATGACCCTGTTGCTCCAAAAACATATCAATGACCCTGAATTGGTTTCCAGATTAGTTGATCTGGCTTATCTTTACCACCAAATGACAACAGATCCCGGTCAGATTGAGTTTTTTAAAGTTGTTGCTCAGTATTTGATTTTTACCGATAAATTGACAAAGAAAGAAATAACGGCCTTTTTGGACCGAGCTACATCAGGAAAAGGAGGAGAGATCATGCCTACTGTTGCCGAACAATTCATTGAAGAGGGTATTCAAAAAGGTATTCAACAGGGCGTTTTGATAAAGGCCAGGGAAGATATTGTTGAGGGCATTGAGATTAGATTCGGTCAGGTTCCCAATGAAATCACCGAATCCATAAGTGAACTATCTGATATGGTATTGCTGAAAGCCTTACATAAGCAGGCTATCCTGGCAAAGAATATAGATGAATTCATTCTGGCCCTGAAGAAATCCACGAACTAATTGCCCATCATCCTACGGCGCTCTATGAAAAAAGCCCCGCCGGAATAAAACTGCAGGGCTTGTGATCTACTTTATTTTTTGCCAGGCAAATACCGACGAGTACGGCCGTTAAACCCTCATCTTTTCGCCGGTGGTCAGACTGACCAGGGCCGGGCGGTCCAGGATGGTCACCTCCCGGTCTTTTAATTCAATCAAGTTGTTTTCCTTCATCCGAGTCAAAATGCGGGATATGGTCTCAGGAATCGTGCCCAGCAGACCGGCCAGTTGTTTCTTGGTAATATTTATGGACACCCGGTTGCCCTGGGCCTGCTCATCGGACAAATCCAACAGATAGGCCGCCAAACGGCCGGGCACCTCTTTCAACGACAGCGCCTCTACCTGCTGAGCGAACTGCCGTAAACGCAACGACAGGGCAGCCAGCATGTTCATGGCCAAAGATGGCTGCCGTTTGATCAGCTCCACAAATTCAGCTCTTGGAAAATAGAGCAGATAACTCTCTTGAATAGCCTCGGCATGGGCCGGGTATTTTAGTCCGGCAAAGACCGGCACCTCGGCAAAAGGTTCTGCCGGCCCCAGGATGTGCAGAATCTGCTCCTTTCCATCAAACGACACCTTAAAAACCTTGACCATCCCCTCCACAATCACAAAGAAACCAGTAGCTTCATCGCCTTCCATAAAGATGCTCTGCCCTTTGGGGTAGTATTTCTCCAGAGCGATCTCGGTGACTTCATTAAGCTGGTCTGCCGGTAGATTATAAAATAATGGAATGGCGGTAATTGTATCTATCAGTTTTTTCAAGGCGAGAATCCCTCCATCGAAAAAAAATTCACCCGCTTGACTTAAGTCAAGGCGCCGTCGCAATTGCCGGGCTATACTCCGCTCAACATTGAGGACAAACCAGTCCAATTTGCTTTTTCCCGGCTTTGCTTGCCTTCCCCGACCTGGATGAGTGACGCCCAGGATCGCAAGTCACTTTCTTAGACAGCGGGGTGTATCACCGGTTAACCACAAGACAAAGATCAAGGCCAAAGTTAAATCACCCTGCCTCATCTGGGGAATTTCCCTACTCCAGTGAGGAAGTTATCATAATAAATGAGGTGAAGTGCCTATTCCAAAACAATC
This sequence comes from Deltaproteobacteria bacterium, assembly GCA_015233055.1. Taxonomy (GTDB): domain Bacteria; phylum Desulfobacterota; class JADFXK01; order JADFXK01; family JADFXK01; genus JADFXK01. The sequence goes on along the minus strand of JADFYN010000063.1, from coordinate 2,125 downwards.
TCAAATCGGTTATCATAAAAAATTGGCTACCTAACGGCAAGAGCCGCCTCTGTAGAGGCCCGGGCGGGATGTAATTCAATAAAACTTTAATAGGCGAAAACCTTCAGGTCGTTATGAGCATATAAGTATAATCCATGCCAAAGAAATACGACCTGGAGGACTATAACTAATTCTTATTGGTTGGTAAACGAAAAAGGAGGACAAAAATGTTTTGTTATCAGTGCGAGCAAACAGCTAAGGGACAAGGATGTGAAAAGATTGGTGTTTGCGGTAAGACTCACGAAGTCGCCACCCTTCAAGACCTGCTCGTCTACGCCCTTCAAGGCCTAGGCCAGGTCGCCGTAGCCGGACGCAAAGCCGGGGTTAATGACGACAAGGTCAACGTTTTCACGGTCCGGTCCTTGTTTGCCACTTTGACCAATGTCAACTTCGATCCCGACCGACTGGCCGGTTTGATCAAAGAGTGTGTGGCCTTACGGGACAGCCTCAGCACCCGCGTCAAAGCCGCCGGTGGCCAGGTCAGCTTCGCCGATGGTCCAGCCACTTATAAACCGGCCGCGACCATGGATGGTCTCATCGACCAGGGTCTGAGCGTCGGGTTAAAGTCTTATCCTGCGGCCGATGCCGATGTTATGTCCCTGAAGCACACCTTGCTTTTTGGGATCAAAGGTGTCTCGGCCTATGCCGATCACGCTGAAATATTAGGTCAAAAAGATGACGCCGTGTACGCCTTTCTGCATGAAGCCCTGGCCTCTTTACCCCAGGCCGGTTTGTCTCTGGACGATTGCCTGAAACTGGTCTTAAAATGTGGCGAAGTCAACCTTAGGACCATGGAGTTACTGGACACGGCCAACACCGGAACCTACGGTCAGCCCGTTCCAACCAAAGTCCCCCTGGGCGCCAAAAAAGGCAAAGCCATCCTGGTCTCGGGACACGATCTTAAGGATCTGCACGAACTGCTGAAACAGACCGAAGGCAAAGGCATTAATATTTACACCCACGGTGAAATGCTGCCCACGCACGGTTATCCGGAATTAAAGAAGTATTCTCATTTTTACGGCCATTTCGGCACCGCCTGGCAGAACCAGATCAAAGAATTCGGTCAGTTCCCCGGTCCCATCCTGATGACCACCAACTGTATTCAAAAGCCCCAGCAGTCTTACCAGGGCAATATCTACACCACCGGTTGCGTCGCCTGGCCCGGCGTCCCCCATGTGACCAACCAGGATTTCAGCCCCCTTATCGAAAAAGCCCTGGCCATGCCTGGGTATGCTGAAGATAAAGAGGCCGGATCGGTCCTGGCCGGGTTTGGTCATCAGACCGTCTTGGGCGTGGCCGATAAAGTCATCGCCGGGGTCAAAAGTAAAGCCATTCGTCACTTCTTCCTGGTTGCCGGATGCGATGGAGCCAAACCTGGGCGGAATTACTACACCGAGTTTGTCAGTCAGGTCCCCAAGGATTGTGTCGTCTTGACCCTGGCCTGCGGCAAGTTCCGTTTCTTCGATCAAGATTTGGGCGACATTGGCGGCATCCCCAGGTTGCTGGACATCGGGCAATGTAATGACGCCTACTCCGCGGTCAAAATAGCCGTGGCCTTAGCCGAGGCTTTCGGTTGCGGCGTGAACGATCTGCCCTTGTCCATGATCCTGTCCTGGTATGAACAAAAGGCCTGCGCCATCCTGCTGACCTTGCTCTATCTCGGGATTAAAGACATCCGCCTCGGGCCTTCACTGCCGGCCTTTATTACGCCGAACATTCTGGACTTCCTGGTCAAAACCTTTAACATTAAGCCCATCACCACGCCGGAAGAGGACCTGAAGGCCATCCTGGGCTAGTTTACTGCGTTGCAGGTTGCAAGTTGCAGGTTGCAAGTTGCAGGTTGCAAGTTTCAGGTTGCAAGTTGAGGGTTTATATTACTCAATCATTAAATATCTCTGACCCGAAACGAGCAACCAGCAACCAGCAACGGGTAACAAGCAACCAGTAACGAGTAACCTGTAACGAGTAACCGTAACCTCAGAGGAGGAAAAAACATGAAGTGTCCCGGACAGGATAGCCGGTATTGGACACCGGAAGCCATCTTCGAAACCAAATGTCCGGAATGCGGACATGATATGGAGTTCTT